>JACPJE010000025.1:3255-31683 GCA_016187725.1 Candidatus Latescibacterota bacterium | reverse complement strand
ATTCTGCCCTGCGCATCGCCCAGGGATCCCTCCTGCGCCTGGAACCGGGCGAAACCCGCGCCCTCGACCTGTCCTACGCCCCACCCGCGCGGGGCCCCCAGGCCGACACCCTGTTCTGGCGCGCTCCCGGTGGCATTGCCCTGCTGCAGGTGCCCCTGGCCGGCCAGGGCCTGGCCCCGGACCTGCGCCTCAGCGCCACCGGACTGGACTTCGGCGCCGTGCCCGTGGGCGGGGAGGCCCGCCAGGTGCTGACCCTGGGCAACCAGGGCACCGCCCCCCTCCAGTACCGGCTCGATTTGAAAGGGGGCTACCGCCTGGGCCGCGCCGGCGAGGGGGAGCTGGCCTCCGGTGCCGCCGTCCAGCTCCCCCTCAGCTTTGTGCCAACCCAGCGCCGCGCCTATGCCGACACCCTCTTCATCTACAGCGACGTGCCCGAAACCCCGGTGCGCCAGGTGCTGCTCAGCGGCCGGGGAGGCCAGCCCGAACTGGCCCCCTTGCCGGCCAGCCTGGACCTGGGCCTGACCCGCACCGGCCAGCCCCGCCGCTACCGCCTCGATTTGAGAGGGGGCTACCGCCTGGGCCGCGCCGGCGAGGGCCAACTCGCCCCCGGTGCCGCCGTCCAGCTCCCCCTCAGCTTTGTGCCAACCCAGCGCCGCGCCTATGCCGACACCCTCTTCATCTACAGCGACGTACCCGAAACCCCGGTGCGCCAGGTGCTGCTCAGCGGCCGGGGAGGCCAGCCCGAACTCGCTTCCCTGCCGGCCAGCCTGGACCTGGGCCTGACCCGCACCGGTCAGCCCCGCCGCTACCGCCTCGAACTGCGCAATGCCGGCGAGGTGGACCTGCACCTGGACCGGATGCTCACCGGCTCCCGGCTCCTGCTCCCCGCCGCCCGCCGCCTGGCCATCCCGCCCGGACAGACCGGCGTCCTCGAACTGGTCTTCACCCCCAGGGACACCAGCCTGGTGCGGGGTGAGATCACCTTTGCCACCGACGATCCGGCCCGGCCCCGGGTGAGTATCCCCTTTGCCGGCCAGGGCAGCCGCACCTCCCTGTACACCGGGGTGGCCCGGCACCTCTTTGCCCCCACGGTGGTGGACAAGGGCCGCGTCTGGGAACTGAGCGTGCGCAATCTCCACCCCCGCGCCACCCTGGCGCTGCAGGCCCTCGCCGAAGGCCCCTTCCAGTTGCTCCAGGCCCCCGCCAAACTCGGGCCCGGGGAACAGGCGGTGATCCAGCTGGAGTACCGGCCCACCCGCCCCGGGACCAGTCGCGGCCGACTGGTGCTCAACACTGACCTGAAAGAATCGCTGGAGATCGCCCTCGAAGGCCGCGCCCAGGCGCCCACCACCCTCTCCCTGGGCGCACCTCTGCCCTGGGCCCAGGAGTTTGTCGTGCCGCTGGAATTGCGGGAGGCCCGCGAGTTGAACGGCCTGAGCCTGGAACTGGCCCTGCCCGAAGAACTGGAGTACGCCGGCATGGAATTCCCCGGCAACAGCCTGGCAGGCCAGCCTCTGCTCCTGGTAGACCTGGGTGAGGAAGGCCGGCTGGGGCTGGGCCTTTCCTTCGCCCAGCCCGTGAGCGGCGAAGGAGTGGTGGGCCTTTTGCGGCTGCGACTGCGCAAGGCCAGCCCCTCCCCGCTGGTGCTGGCAGTGAACTCCGCCGTGGTCCGCTCTGCCTCCGGGGCAGCCGATACCCTGGCCCTGCCCCCGCCGCTGGAATGGGCCGCCGGCCCGGTGGCCAAACCCGCGCTGGCGCCAGCTGCCCTGGCCCTCTATCCTCCCTATCCCAACCCCTTCAACGCCGAGGTCGCCCTCAGCTACGAACTCCCCCGGACCCAACCCCTCTCCCTGGTCATCTACAACGCGGCCGGGCAGCAGGTGCGGACCTTGTTCTCGGGGATTCAGGAGGCGGGCGCCTACCGGCTCGTCTGGGATGGCCGCGACCAGCAAGGCCGGCTGGCGGGCAGCGGCATCTACCTGGCTCTCCTGCGCGCCGCCGAGGGCCAGCTTTCTCAGCAACTCCTGATTCTGCATTGACTTGCTTGACACTGTCCAGGAGCTGTCCTACATTTTTCACCGCTTGCAAAACTCTGTGGGGGAGCAACTGAGACGGTGTGGACTCGCCCTTTTTCCTCTCTGCATTTGGCTGGTGCCCTCTGGCTCTGCCTGCTGGGTATGCCGGCCTGCCAGTCGTCCTCGCCCCCGGCCATCGCCCCCGGCGTCTACCACCACCAGCTCAACCTCCCCCAGGGTCCCTGGGTCATCAATGTCCTAGAGATAGACCTCCCCGAAGCCCGGGAGGCTGGCATCAGTTTGCGCACGACCAGGGCCGACCTGGCGCACGGCGCCCTGGAGAAGACCAGTGCCCTGGCCGGGGATGCCATTGCCGCCGTCAACGGCGACTTCTTCTACAAGGACGAGCCGCGCACCGCGGGCCTGCAGATCAGCAAAGGCCAGTTGCTGCAACTGCCCCAGCGGCGCTCGGCCTTTGTGGTGACCGCCGAAGGGCAGCCCCTGATCGAGGTCTTCCGCTTCGAGGCCGGACTGATCACCACCCAATCCCAGATGCTGCCCATCCATGCCCTCAACCGCAAGCCAGCGGCCAATGGCCTGAGTTTCTACACCCGCTTCGGCCAGGGTTTTCTCGATTCGAGCCGCGACCAGATCGGCTTTCAGCTCCAGCCCCTGGAACAGGGAGCCATGGCCAACGACACCCTGGCCGCCCGCGTCGTGCAGGTGTGCCCGGTCAATGCCGACTTGGAACTGCAAGAGGGACAGTGGCTGATCAGCGCCGGGGTCAACTATCTCCAGAACACCCCCATCTCCCCCGGCGACACGCTCCAGGTGTACTGGCTCCTCCCCCCGGCAAAGATCCCCCTCCAGGAAGGGATAGGGGGCGGACCGCGGCTGGTCCGCGACGGCCGGGTCTCCATCGAGTACGAGCAGGAAGGATTGGACCGCAATGCCCCCAAATTCGTCTTTGAACGCCATCCGCGCACGGCCATCGGCTACACCGAGGACGCGGAAACCCTCTTCCTGATCACCGTGGATGGCCGCCAGCCAGGGTACAGCGAAGGCATGACCCTCGAAGAACTGGCCGATTTCATGCTCGACAAACTCGCCGAGTACACCCGCTCCGGGGACAACGCGTACCAGGCCCTCAACCTGGACGGGGGAGGCTCCACCACCATGGTGGTGCGCCAGCAGGTGGTCAACCGCCCCTCGGACGCACCAGGGGAAGAATCCGTGGCCAATGCCCTGCTGGTGGTGGACACCAGCGCTGCCCTCTGAAGCCCATGCCCTGCATTCGCGCCGAGGAGCTGAAAAAACTGGGCATCGCCCTCTTCGCCGCCGTGGGGGTGCCCCCCGCCGAAGCCGAATTGGTGGCCGACCACCTGGTCGAATCCAGCCTGCTGGGCCACGACAGCCACGGCCCCCTGCGCTTTCCCCAGTACGTGGAGATGGTGCGCCAGGGCACGGTCAAACCCGCCGCCCCCACCCAGGTGTTGCGCGCCACCCGCTGCCTGGCCCAGTTGAGCGGCAACTGGAACTTCGGCCCGGTCAGCGCCGAGGCCGCCATGCGCATGGCCCTGGAGCTGGCTGGCCAGGTTCCCCTGTGCGTGGTAACCCTGAAAGAATGCAACCACGTGGCCCGGCTGGGCCGCTTCGCCGCCCTGGCCGCCCGCGAAAACCGCATCGCCCTCATCGCCGCCAACGGCCACGGCGGCGACCTGGCAGTAGCCCCCTTTGGCGGCGCCCAGCGGCGCCTGCCCACCAACCCCCTGTGCCTGGCCCTGCCCACCTGCCGGCCCTGGCCCCTGGTCCTGGACATGACCACCAGCGCCATCTCCGGAGGGACCCTGCGCCTGCACCACAACCTGGGCACCCCGACCCCGCCCGACCGGCTCATCGACGCCCAGGGGGAACCCACCGTGGACACCAGGGCGTATTACGGCCCCCCGCCCGGGGCCGTGCTGCCCCTGGGCTTTCCCGGGGCCGGCCACAAGGGTTTTGGCCTGGCGGTGATGGTCGACATCCTGGCCGGGGCCCTGTCCGGGGCCGGCTGCAGCCGCGCCGCCCCCGGGCGCAGCGGCAACGCCCTCTTCATCGCCCTCATCGACATCGCCGCCTTCACCCCCCTGGAGCGCTTCTTCCAGGAGAGCGAGCAGTTCATAGCCTGGATCAAGTCCAGCCCGCCGGCTGCCGGCTTCGAGGAGGTGCTCCTCCCCGGCGAGCAGGCCTGGCGCATCTCCCAAGAGCGCCTGCGGCAGGGCATCGCCGTGGACGAGCGCGCCTGGGCCCAGATCAGCGCCCTGGCCGCTGAGCTGGGCGTGGACCTGCCTGCCCCTCTCTCAGCCTGAGCCATGCCCGATAAAATCAATATCCTAGTCCTGGCCATCGACTCCCTGCGCGCCGATCACCTGGGCTGTTACGGCGAGTCCCGCCCCCTCACCCCGGTCATCGACGGCCTGGCAGTTCAGGGAACCCTGTGGGAACAGTGCTTTGCCCCGGGCATCCCCACCCATCCCTCCTTCACCACCCTCTACACCGGCCTTCACCCCCTCACCCACAACATCGTCTGCCACGGCGGCCAGGCCGTCCTGGAGGCGCGCACCCCCCTCCTGCCCGAGCTGCTGCTCCAGGCCGGGTACACCACCTGCGCCATCGACAACCTGGGCTGGGGCAAGTACGCCTGGTTCAACCGGGGCTACGAGTACTACCTGGACCCCTCGCGCCGCCAGCAAATGCCCCTGATGGTCAGCGCCGAAGCCCTCAACCAGCGGGCCATCCAGTTCCTGCGCGGCCATGCGCAGGAGCCCTTCTTCCTGCTGGTCCACTACTGGGACGTGCACACCCCCTACCTGCCCCCCGAGCCGTACCGCCGGCGCTTCTACCAGGGCGGCGACCCGGCCGATCCGGCCAACCACTCCCTGGACCCCTTGTGGCAGCACCCCCTGGGCAAGACCTGGCAGGACACCTGGTTCAGGTGGGTGGGCGGGGTGACAGATTCGGCCTTTGTGGACGCCCTCTACGCCGGGGCGCTGAATTACCTGGACGAGCAGCTGGGCCGACTGCTGGGGGAACTGGCCAGCCTGGGCCTGGAGAAGCGGACCCTGGTGGTGCTGATGGCCGACCACGGCGAGAGCCTCACCGAACACGGCATCTTTTACGACCACCACGGGCTCTACGACTGCTGCCTGCACGTGCCCCTGATCCTGCGCTGGCCCGGACGCGCCCTGGCCGGCAGCCGGCGGGCTGAACTGGCCCAGCACTTGGACCTGACCCCCACCCTGCTGGCCGCCGCCGGGGTGGAAGTCCCCGCCGCCATGGAGGGAAATGACCTGCTGGCCGCCGACCGCCAGCCCCCCGGGCAGGTGCTCAGCGCCGAAAACACCTGGCAGTCCAAGTGGAGCCTGCGCACCGCGGACCATAAATTCATCCTGGCCCGCCGGCCCGATCACTACGGCAATCCCTACCGCGAGTTGTACGACCTGCACGCCGATCCAGGGGAGGCCCGCAGCCTGGCCGCCGAGCAACCTGACCTCTGCGCCGAATTGGAGGCCGAACTGGAGGGCCTGATCCGCCGCCGCCTAGAAACCCTGGGCCGGGCACAGGACCCGCTTTTGGAGCAGGACATCACCCTGGGCAAACGCTGGGGGCAAATTTCGTAGATTATCTAAGAGGATCACCAGCCAAGGAGAAAACCTCATGTTGCGCATCGGCATCGTCGGACTGGGCGGCATCGGCAACCTGCACGCCCGCTGTTACACCGAAAACAAATACACCCAGATCGTGGCCGTCTGCGATATCATCAAGGAAAAGGCCGACGCCGCGGCCGAGAAGTACAAGGCCCGCGCCTTCTACAGCGTGCGCGAGATGCTCAAGAGCGGCATCAAACTAGACGCCTGCAGCGTGACCTCGGCCGGCGTGGAGAACGGCGGCGACCACTACAAGCCCACCATGGAACTCCTGGGCGCCGGCATCCCGGTGCTGGGCGAGAAGCCCATCTCCAACGAGATCCCCAAGGCCCGCCGCATGGTGGCCCTGGCCAAACAGCAGAAGATCCCCTACGGCATCAATCTCAACCACCGCTTCACCCCCTCGGCCCTGCGCGCCAAGGAGTGGCTCGCCAAAGGTCGCCTGGGCGAACTCAACATCATCAACATGACCATGTGGATCAACAATCCCAACGAGTCCAGCCCCCATTTCCACATGCGCGCCCTCCATCCCCACTCCCTCGACGTCATGCGCTACTTCGGCGGGGACGTGGCCAAGGTGCAGGCCTTCTTCAAGAAAGGCCCGGGCCGCAAGATCTGGTCCAACGTCCAGGTCAACCTGCTCTTCGCCAATGGCGTGATCGGGCACCTGACCGGCAGCTACGACGCCGGCGGCAGCTACGGCCTGGAGACCTGCGAGCTGGTCGGCTCCCAGGCCCGGGTGATCATCGACGAGGCCTGCGAAAAGCTGAGCTTCTACCCGCGCTTCTCCAACCAGGTCGAAAGCTACGAGCATCTGGGCGGCATGAAGAGTTTCCCCGACACCTTCCCCTCGCGCATCAGCGCCTGGATCGAGGACCTGCGCAAGAAGACCCCGCCCGACAAGGTCGACGCCAAGGCCGAGGACGCGCTCAAGGTCCAACTCGTCATCGAGGCGGCCATCAAGTCCTGGGACACCGGCAAGGTCATCACCCTGTAGGTAACTATGACAATCAGAGTAGCCGTCGTCGGCCTGGGGACCATCGGCAATCTCCACGCCGACATCTATAAAGAGATGTCCCGCGCCCAACTGGTGGGGGTGTGCGACATCGACAAGCAAAGAGCCAATACCGCCAGCGAACGCCTGGGCGTGCCGGCCTTCTTCAGCGTCGGCGAACTGATGAAGGCCCTGGCCCCCGACATGGTCAGCGTGGCCACCGGCGGCCACGAGTACGGCAGCGACCACTACCAGCCCACCCTGGAGGCCCTGGAGGCCGGGGCCCACGTCCTGTGCGAAAAACCTATCTGCAACGAGATCGCCAAGGCCGAGGAGATGGTCGCCACGGCTCGCCGGCTCAACCGCTGTTTCGGCGTCGACCTCAACCACCGCTTTACCCCGGCGGCGCGCCTGGCCAGGAAGTGGGTGGAGGAGGGGCGCATCGGCCACCAACTCTTCATGAACATGAGCATGTGGATCAAGAATCCCCGCGAGACCTCGCCCTGGTTCCAGATCAAGGCCCTGCACCCCCACACCGTGGACATCATGCGCTATTATTGCGGCGACGTCGAGGCGGTGCAGTGCTTCGCCCTCAAGGCCCCGGGGCGGGCCATCTACTCCACCGCCCAATTCAACATGCGCTTCAAGAGCGGCGCCCTGGGCCACCTGACCGGCAGCTACGACATCGAGCGGGGCCACCCCATGGAGCGCTGCGAGGTGGCCGGCCTCAAGGGCCGCTTCGTGCTGGAGGACATGTTCCGAGAACTGACCCTCTACCCGGCAGGCAATCCCGAAAAGACGGTGTACACCAACCCGCTCTTCGGGGGCATGAAGAGCTTCGAGGACACCTTCCATAACCGCCTGGGCCGCTTTGTCGAACAGTTGGACGAAGGGGCACGTCCCGAGGAGATCGATGGTTCGGGCGCCGACGGCCTGGCTGCCCAGCGGGTGCTGGCCGCGGCCATCGAGTCCATCCAGGAGGAGAAGGTGGTGTACGTGGATCAGATCAGGGACTGAAAGAGGAGCGATGGAGTACAACGAGAAGATGCTGGAGGCCAAACGCAAGCTGCTGGAGCGCTTCCGCCACCAGGGCCCCAGCGCCCCGGCTCCCACCCGCGACCGCCTGCCGCCTGGCCAGCACCTGACCAAAGGCTTCCCCATCCTCGATCTGGGCGTGCATCCCCAGTTCCACCCCAAGCACTGGCGCTTCCAGGTGGAGGGCGAGGTCGAAAACTCGATAGATGTGAATTGGGAGGGGTTCGTGCAACTCCTGCCCAAAAAAGACCAGGTGGCCGACTTCCACTGCGTGACCACCTGGTCCAAGTTCGATGTACAGTGGGGCGGCCTCAACTTCCTCGACCTGGCCGCCCTGGTCCGCCCCACCGGGGCGGCCCGCTTCCTCATCGCCCACAGCGCCGACGGGTACACCACCAACATGCCCCTGGCCGACTGCATGGACGAGGACGTGATCCTGGCCTACGAACTCTTCGGCCAGCCCCTGCCCCTGGAGCACGGCGGCCCCCTGCGCCTGGTGGTGCCCAAGCTCTACGCCTGGAAATCCGCCAAGTTTCTCCGCAAACTGGTCTTCGCCCCCCAGGACCAGCCCGGCTTCTGGGAGGTGCGCGGGTACCACAACCACGGCGACCCCTGGACCGAGGAGCGGCACGGCTGATCCCGCCGCCTCTATCCCACCCTTCTCGTTGGCGATCTCGTAGAGCGCGTTGTCGTGGGTCCGGCCATGAACATCTCCTCCAGTAGGGGAGCATCCCGGGCGCGGCGCCCTCCCTCAACCCTGCGTTGAGCCGCTGGCCCTTCTCGCCAGCCGGTTCTTGATCTCCGCCAGCTCGTCGGCCAGGCTCTGGTACTCTACCCTCAGCCGGCGCTCCTTGTCTTCTTCGGAGGCGAGCAGGCCCTCGTTCTGCCGGCGCTCGTCAGCTGTTCTCTGCACCTCGCGCAGGGCCTCGTTCAGGCGCTGCTGGTGGTCTTCCAGACGGCGGCCGATAAAGCTCTTGCTGATCACACAGACAAAAGCCAGCAGAAAACACACGATCAGCAAGGCTTCGACCATGCCTGTTACTCCACCTTGTGACGCGTGGCGGAGTGAAAGTCCTTGTCCTTTTTTTGCGATCCTCTGAGTAGGGCCAGCCTTTCCCGGAGTCTGGGGACATCCTTTTCCAATTCGCTGGACCCTTCCATCACCAGAGTGGTTTTCTCGCGCGCCACTTCGCTGGCCCGGAGGTTCAGCTCGGACTGCTGGAGCAGTTGCGCCTCCTTGATTTCTATGCTGGCGGCTTCCTTCTGGTACTTCAGCCAGGAGACCACAATATAGGCGAGCAAACCCGCGGCGATCAGTCCAAACAGGCCACTGCTGAGCAGAGCGTTATCCATCTTTCAGTCTGCCCCCATGCTGCGCTGCGCCTAAAAACCAAAATATCCTTTATTATTCAAAGATAAATTACACTGTTGGGCAGAGCGAGGCAACCCATCGGTCCGCGCATCCGCAGGGCCTGAACCGCGAAATCGGGGACGATGAAAGAAGGCCAGATCACCCACGAGGCGGCCAGGCGGACGGCCGAACTGGTCAGGGAACTGGCGGGGGAAGAGGTCTTGGACCCGCTGCGCAGCGCCGGGGAGGAAAGCCCAGGCGCCTAGGGTGCCGGAGCCCGAGATTATTTGTAGCGCTGACGGGCCTGGCGCAGCTCCTCTTCCAGGGTCCGGCCCACCTGGTCGGCTTCCACCTGCAGGCGGGAGAACTCCTCGAAGAGTTCGGGGCGTTCTTCCTGCGCCCCCTGGATGGCCAGGTCATAGGCCCGCAGGCGCAGGTCGAGGTAGTGCAGCAGTTGCTGGTTGACCCCTTCTAGCCCGGTGCTGGGACTCAGACCGGCGACGCGCTGGCGCAGACCGGCCAACGCCGGCCTGTACTGCTGGCGGATCAGCGGCACGATGCGGTTGCTGCCCAGGGTGTCGGCAGTGACCTGCGCGGCGATCTGCTGGTCCAGGGCCCGCAACTCCTGCAGCACCTGCTGCACCTGTTGCAGGTAGGCGGCCCCCTGGGCCTGCTCGGTCCGGCGGCCGCAGGCGGCCAGCAGGAGCGCTGCGACGAGCAAGATCCACCCTCTCACTTCTTCTTCCCCAGCTTGTATACCTGACCCTGCCGCGCCCCTTCCACTGCCAGCCCCTGGCCCTGGTGAGCGGCCACCACGGCGTCGATTTCCCGGTCGCTCCGCTCGGGGTGGTGGTGAAAGAGGGCCAGCCGGCCCACCCCGGCTTCCCTGGCCAGCGCCACGGCGTCGCGGTCACTGGCGTGGCCGCAGCCTGGGCGATATTCAGCGGCGGTGCAGTGGGCGTCGTGGAAGAGCAGGTCAGCGCGGTGAGCCAGCTCCAGGGCGGGCCGGCGCTGGGATGGGTCCAGGTAGTCGACGTCGGGGATGTAGGCCAGCGCGCGGCCCTTCACCTCCAGGCGGTAGGCAAAGCAGGTGATGCCAGGGCTGTGGTTGACCCTCCGGACCACCACCTGCGCGTCCCCGATGCCAAAGGCCCCCTCCTCCACCTCCTGGATCTGGATGGTGGCGCCCACCTGGTCGTTGAAGAAGTTGGGGACCGGGCAGTAGGTGGGGTGCAGCTGCTGCCGCATCGCGTCCTGAAGCGGTTCGCCCTCCCCCGGACCATAGAGCGAAAAGCGGTTGCCCCCGATCAGCAGCGGGGTGAAGAAGGGAATGCCCTGGATATGGCCCCAATGGGTGTGGCTCAGGAGCAGGTGGGCTTCGCCCTGCCCCGCGCCGAAGGCCCCTTCCATCAGCGACCGGCCCAGCCAGTGCAGCCCCATTCCGGCGTCCAGGATGAGCACCACCCCGCCAGGGGTCCGGACCTCGATGCAACAGGTGTCCCCCCCGTACCCGACATTGGCCGGCGCCGGCGCCGGCGCCGACCCTCTGGCTCCCCAGACCCTTACCTGCAAAAGGCGCCCTTTCTCACAGGCTCAATGCCAGCCCTTCGGCGGCGGCGATCAGCTCCAGCGCTCCCCCGGCCTGCCGGCGGTAGTGGGCCAGCAGTTCGTCGAGTTCCCCGTCGCTGCGGTGCGGTTCGTGGTGGAAGAGCACCAGTTGCCCGACCCCGGTATCCCTGGCCAGGCGCAGCGCGTCCTCGGGCCGGCTGTGCCCCCAGCTGGGCTCGTAGTCCTCGGGACGGAAAAAGGTATCGCAGACCGCCAGGTCCGCGCAGTGAGCCAGATCACAGGCCCCCGCCAGCAGTTCCTTGAGCCGCTGCTGGCGCTCGGCGGCGCTGGGGGTCTGCAGGCCCGCGCCCAGCAGCAGTTTGGTGTAGAGGTCCACGTCAGACAGATAGGCGAAGGACCGGCCCTGTCTTTCGAGGCGGAACCCCCCCGTCAGGCTGGGATGGTTGAGGCGGCGGCTGTACACCCGGGTGTCCCCGATGGCCACCACCTGCCCCTCTTCCAGCTCCACAAATTCCAGCTGGGCAGGCAGCTCTTCGAGGGCCACCGGAAAGAAGGGGTTGCGCTGCTGGTCGGCGAGGATGGCGCGCAGGGAAGTGCCCGGGCGGCGGAGGGAATAGATGCGGACGCTCGTTCCGGGCTGGTGCAGGGGAGCGAAGTAAGGGAAACCCTGGATGTGGTCCCAGTGGGCGTGGCTCAGGAGCAGGTGGATCTCCCTCACCCCCCGCTTTGCCAGCGCCCGGCCGGCGGCCCGGATGCCGGTGCCGGCGTCGATGAGAATGGCCGCTTCGCCGGCATCGACCTCCAGGCAGGGGGTATTGCCCCCGTAGCGCAGGCTCTGGGCCTGACACACCGGGAAGGAGCCTCTCACCCCCCAAAAGGCGATCTGCATGGCCGTCGAAATCCTCTCGTGGCAAGTTGTCACAATTATATAAAGGTCCTCTGGCTTCCACAAGCGCGATCCGGCCCCATCCGGCTGTATTTACAACCCCCTGCCCGTTTATTATACTCCTACCATTGTCCTGGCGACCTCTTCACCCTCCGAGGAAAATCCATGCCTGCCGAGTCTGCCCCAAAGTCCACGGTCAAGGAATACACCCTCTCCTTCCTGATCAGGGAATACGCCTCCTCCCTGCTGATCGCCGTAGGCCTGGCCCTCTTCATCCGCACCACCGTGGTCCAGGCCTTCTACATCCCCTCCGGCTCCATGGAGGACACCCTGCTGGTGGGCGACTATCTGCTGGCCAACAAGTTCGTGTACGGGGCGCCCGTGGACATCCCCTTCACCGATTACAGTCTCTTCCGCCTGCCCGGGCTGCGCGACCCCCGGCCGGGGGATATCGTCATCTTCCGCTCGCCCACCGATCCGGACCGCGATCTGATCAAGCGCTGCGTGGCCGTGGGCGGCCAAAAGCTCCAGATCATCGACAAGGTGCTCTACGTCGACGGCCAGCCCTTTCCCAACCCGCCCCTGGCCAAGCACACCGACGCGGAGACCTACCCGGCCACCGCCAATCCGCGCGACAACTTCGGCCCCTTCACCGTGCCGCTCGGCCACTTCTTCATGATGGGCGACAACCGCGACAACAGCGCCGACAGCCGCTACTTCGGGGCCGTGCCCAGAGAGCTGATCAAGGGCAAGGCCATGATCATCTACTGGTCGTGGGACTCGGACACCCGCCCCCCCTACTACACCGGCCTGGCCTCCATCCCCAAGGTGGCCGGCACCTTCCTGTGGCGACTGCCCGCCCGGGTGCGCTACGGCCACCTGGGCGAGGTCATCCTCTGAAGAGAGCCCGCTATGAATAAAAAGGACCGCCGCTACCGCGACCGCGACGAGGACGACGACTTCGAGCCCGGCGACGAGGACGCGGAGTACGAGCCGGACGACCGCCCCCTGGAACTGGTGGACCAGGCCCTGCTGCTCCTGCCCGACCGCGACCCGGTGCGGCCCCTGCTCTACCAGTTGCGGCGCTTGCTGCTGGAGCGCGAACTGACCTTCCAGGAGGCCCGCCACGCCCTGGTCGAACTGGAGGCCGCCCTCGAAAAGGTCACCGCCCCGGCCAACCGCATCGGCATCTTCCTGGGCTCCCCCAGGGAAGGCATCGCCGATCTCTTCGTGGGCGGGACCGAGTACTTCGCCAATGTGGACCCGCGCGTCGATCTGGCCCAGCTCAGGGTGGGCAGCCGGGTGCTGATCAACGAGGCCTATGCCGTGGTGGGCTCGCTCGACTACAGCCCCTCCGGGCCGGTGGCCAAGATCGCCGACCTGCTGAGCGAGGGCCGGCTGCGCATCGGCCAGGCCCACGGCACCCAGGACCTGGTGCTGGTGCGCTCGGCCGACCTGCAGGAGGCCGACCTCAAGGTGGGCGACGAGGTGCGGGTGGACCCCACCTTCAAGGTGGCCCTCGAAAGGCTGCAGCCCCGCGAGAGCCGGGAGCACTTCCTCGAGGAGATCCCGCCCATGCCCTGGTCGCGCATCGGCGGCCAGGAGGAGGCCATCCAGGCCATCCGCGACACCATCGAGCTGCCCGCCCTCCACCCCGAACTCTTTGCCAGATTTCAGTACTCCACCCCCAAGGGCTTCCTGCTCCACGGCCCCCCCGGCTGCGGCAAGACCCTCATCGGCAAGGCCACGGCCTACAACCTGGTGCAGCATCTGCGCCGGCAGGAAGGGCTGGAACTCAAGGAGTACTTCATGCACATCAAGGGGCCGGAGATCCTCAACATGTGGCTGGGCGAGACCGAGCGCATGGTGCGGGAGATCTTCGCCCAGGCCCGCCAGAAGCGCAAGGAGGGGTACCTGCCCTTCATCTTCATCGACGAGGCCGAGTCCATCCTGGGCACCCGCCGTTCCATGCGCACCCACCACATCGCCAACACCGTGGTGCCGATGTTCTGCACCGAGATGGACGGCATCGAGTCCCTGCAGGACGTGGTCATCATCCTGGCCTCCAACCGCCACGACCTGATCGACCCGGCCATCCTGCGCCCGGGGCGCATCGACCGCAAGATCAAGGTGCGCCGTCCCGACCAGGCCGCCTCGCGCGCCATCCTCGAGATCTACCTGATCCCCGAGCTGCCCATCGACGCGGAGGAGCTGGCCCGCGCCGGCGACCCGGAGGCGGCCCGCCAGTCCCTGGTGGAGGGCGCCCTCAAGGCCCTCTTCGCCCGCACCCAGGACCACCGCTTCCTGGAGGTGACCCTGCGCAGCGGCCGCCAGGAAGTGCTCTACTGGGGCGATCTGATCAGCGGCGCCCTCATCGCCTCCATCGTGCAGCGGGCCAAGGAGGCGGCCATCAAGCGGGCCATCGCCGGGGGCGGCGCCCAGGCCGGCCTGCGCCTCCAGGACCTGGAAGAGGCGGTGCGCGCCGAGTACCGCGAGAACGAGATCTTCCCCCCCACCGACGCGGTGGAGGACTGGCTCAAGCTCATCGACTACGACCCCGAGAACGTGGTGCGGGTCACCCCGGTGCACTCCGAGGCACCGCGCCCAGAAAAGCAGTCCGGGAGGATCGTCTGAGCCCCCTGCGGCTTTTCGGCTTGGAGACCGAGTACGGCATCCAGGTGGACGGGGTGGAGGACATGGACGTGGTGGTCGAGTCCATGGAGCTGATCCGCTGCTACCTCAAGGAGGATTTCGTCGCCCGCTGGGATTACCAGTTGGAGAACCCCCGCCGCGACATGCGCGGCTTCGAGGTGGACGAACTGCTCAACGACCAGGACGAGACCCTCCACCTGCAGCGCGACCGCCAGCGCAAAATTCCCCTGAAGGACCTCAAGAGCGACCTGATCATCAGCAACGGGGCCCGGCTCTACAACGACCACACCCATCCCGAGTACTCCACCCCCGAGTGCCACAGCCTCTTCGACCTGGTGGCCCTGGACCGGGCCGGCCAGCGCATCCTGCTGCACTGCGCCCGCCGGCGCAGCGCCACCCGGGGGGCGGGGGTGGTGCGCCTCTACAAGAACAACACCGACTTCGCCGAGCACAGCTACGGCTGCCACGAGAACTTCCTGCTGCCCCGCCAGCTCCCCTTCCAGCAGGTGATCGAGGGCCTGGTGCCCTTTCTGGTCACCCGCCAACTCTTTGCCGGGGCCGGCAAGGTGGGGGTGGAGTGCGACCCCCAGGCTCCGCCCTCCTCTTATCAGCTCTCCCAGCGGGCCGACTTCTTCGAGACCCTGGCCAGCGTCGACACCATGACCCGCCGGCCCCTGGTCAACACCCGCGACGAGCCCCATGCCAACGCCGACCAGCACCGCCGCCTGCACCTGATCGTGGGCGACGCCAACATGTCGGAGTGGGCCACCGCCCTCAAGGTGGGGGCCTGCGCCCTGGTGCTGGACCTCTTGGAAGCCGGCGCCCTGCCCCGCTGGGAACTGGCCGATCCGGTGGCTGCCCTCAAGTCCCTCTCCCGCGACCCCTCCCGCCAGTGGGCCCTGCCCCTGGCCGGGGGCAGGCAGGCCGCGGCCCTGGAGAATTGCTGGGCCGCTGCGACTGGGTCACCAAGAAGTGGCTGCTGGACACCTTTGCCCAGGCCGAGGGATTGGACTGGGAGAACCCGGACCACCGCGTCTGGCTGCAGAGCCAGGACCTCGAGTACCACAACATCGACCCGGAGGAAGGCCTCTATCTGCTGCTCGAAGCCCAGGGGCAGGTGACCCGGCTGGTGGGTGAGGAGGAGGTGTTGCGGAGCATGACCCGGCCCCCCCCCGACACCAGGGCCTATTTCCGCGGGCGCTGCCTGGAGAAGTTCGGCGCGGCAGTGCGCTCCCTCAACTGGGACAGCATCGAGTTCTCCGTCGACGGCCGGACCTGCGTGGTGGACCTGAAAGCTTGTGTGGACGCCGAGGTCGCGGCTTATTATAATCAGGTGCTGGACAGCGCCCCCAGCGTCGAAGCCCTGCTCGCCAAATTGCCGACCTCTGCCTAAGGAGGCATCGCATGTCTGACTACCGCTTCTTCCAGTTGCGCGACCGCGCTCCCCGCCCCACCCGCCCCTTCGATCCGGGCGAGGGCGGTGGCGAGGACGAGGGCCCGCGCCGCCCCAAGGTCGAACGCCCCAGCACCGACGAGTTGATGCGCCGCATGCGCAAGGTCGATCCGGACCAGGCCAGGCGCTACCGCCAGCGCACGGGCCAGTAGGGCATGGAGGACTTCCTCGCCCTGCTGCGGGAACGCGGCCAGTTGCTGCCCACGCCTGCCGCTGCCCTCAAGCATCCGGAACACCTGGAAACCACCGAAGGCACCACCATCCTGGCCCTGCGCTACCGGGACGGGATCCTGCTGGCCGGCGACCGGCGCGCCACCATGGGCAACACCGTGGTCTACGACCGGGCCGACAAGGTGCTGGCCATCGACGACAGCGCGGTGCTGGCCATCTCTGGCTCGCCGGCCATCGGCTACGAGATCGCCCGCCTCCTCGAAATCTCCTTCCAGCACTACCGCCGCTCCCAGTTGCAGGAGCTGAGCCTGGACGGCAAGCTGCGCACCCTCTCGCGCCTCTTGCGAGAGAACCTGGGCCTGGCCATGCAGGGCATCGGCGCGGTGGTGCCCATCCTCGCTGCCTTCGATCCGCAGGAGGGCGGCAAGATCTTCTTCTACGACCTGCTGGGCGCCCAGTTCGAGACGGTGGATTTCTGCGCCACCGGCTCCGGCTCGCCCATCATCCGCGGGGCCCTCTATTTCCAGGACCGCTGGGGCCAGGAGCCCCTGGCCGGCCTCGGCGAGTCAGCCGCCGTCGCCCTCGCCCTCAAGATGCTGGAGACCGCCGCCGAGTACGACACGGCCACCGGCGGGTACCGCTCCCGCGCCCGGATCTTCCCCCAGGTGATGCGCCTGGACGGGAGGGGCATTTCCCTGATCCCAGAAACTGACCTGGAGGCCCACTACCAGGCCCTGGGCAGGATCGCCGGCTGAAAGGCGCCCATGCTCGACGAACCCTACCGCTGGGTAGAAGCCATCCGCAACCGCCGCGAGTACCTCGAGGACCAGTTGCGCGGCGCCAGTCCGGTGGTGGGCCTGGGCTACGCCGACGGGCTGTTGCTCCTGACCACCACCCCGGGGCCGCGCAAACTCTTCGAGATCTACAACGACGTCGCCTTTGCCGCCATCGGCCACCCGGCGGACCTGGAAAAACTGCGCAAGGCCATCATCGACATCGCCCATCTGGAGGCCTTCAACCTGTCGGCCAGCGACGTGTCCCTGCAGCGCCTGGTGCACCTGGGCCTGGGGCCCTTGATGAAGACCGCCTTCGACGAGATCTTCCACTCTCCTTTTATCGCCCGGGCCATGGTCGCCGAACTGGACCCGGTCCATGCGGAGGAACGCTTCTACACCATCGAGGCCGATGGCTCCTTTGCCAGCGCCGGCCGGGCCGCGGCCGTGGCCGGCACCCGGGCCAGCGAGGAGGCCATCACCGCCCGCCTGGCCGACCTGGAGCCCTCCTCCCTTTCCCTGCAGGAGGGGTTGCGCCGGGCCCTGGAGGCCTGGGGGCTGGGCGCCCTCTTGGCCGAGCGCGAGGAGGAAGGCGAGCCGGGCGAAGCGGAACTGCGCGCCTTTCTGACCAGGATGGTGCGGGAACGCCGCTTCGAAGCCGCGGTGCTCGACCGCACCCTGCCCACCCGCACCAAGTTCCGCTTTCTGCCGGCGGCCTCCCTGGGGGAGACCCTGGCGCCCTTCACCTCCTGAAGCGAGGGCCGGCCATGCGCAACCGCATCTTCGGACTGGAAATCGAATACGGCTGCATGCCGCCCGAGGGCGATCCCTTCCTCAGCCCCGACCTGATCTCGGTGCGGGCCAAGGACCGGGTCTTCGGCCGCGAGGGCCTGGGCTTTGTGGACACCCATTACCGGGGCCGCGACGAGCCGCCGGGCAATGGCGGCTTCCTCTTCAACGGGACCGGGCCGGCGAACTGATCGTGCAGCGCGCCCTCAGCCAGCTGGGCCTGGCCGAGACCGCCTCCTTCTTCAAGAACAACATCGACCACTACACCGGAGCCACCTTCGGCTGCCATGAGAACTACCTGGTGCGGCGCGAGGTGCCCTTCTCCCAGTGGCTGCTGCCGGCCCTGCTGCCCTTCTTCGTCACCCGCCAGATCTTCGCCGGGGCCGGCCGGGTGGGCTGCCACAACGACGTCTTCGAGTACGGCAGCCCCGAGGCCCAGCGCATCGACTTCCAGCTCTCCCAGCGGGCCGACCACATCGTCACCGAGATCTACCAGTGGATCCAGTTCAGCCGGGCCATCATCAACACCCGCGACGAGCCGCTGGCCGACTGGGGGCTGTACCGCCGGCTGCACCTTTTGGTGGGCGACTCCAACATGTCCGAATACGTCACCGCCCTCAAGGTGGGGACCACCGCCGCGCTCATCGAGCTGCTCGAACAGGGGATCTGGACCGACATCCGCCTGCTCGACCCGGTGCAGGCCATCCGCGACATCTCCCGCGACCCGCACTACCAGTGGGAGGTGCAACTGGAGGACGGGCGCCACACCACCGCCGTCGACCTGCAGCTGGCCTACCTGGAACTGGCCGAACGCCACCTGCGCGGCCAGGAGCCGGAGACGGACTGGGTGCTGCGGGAGTGGCGCTTTGTGCTGGAGGCCCTCTCCTGCGATCCCATGAGCCTGATCGACCGCCTCGACTGGGTGGCCAAGAAGTGGCTGCTGCAGTCCTTCATCGAGGCCGAGGGCCTGGACTGGCAGGACCCCTGGGTGCAGAGCCTGGATCTGGAGTACCACAACCTCAATCCCGCCAAGGGGCTCTACCTCGACCTGCGCCACCGCGGGATGGCGGAGAAGGTGGTGGACGAAGAGCGGGTCAACCTGGCGATGGTCACCCCGCCCCAGGACACCCGCGCCCGGGCCCGTTCCTCGGTCATGCGCTCCCTGACCAACCACAAGGCCCGCTACGTGATCGAGTGGGACTCGATCTACGTGGAAGACGAGAAATACCTGAATCTGGACGATCCCTTCCAGACCTACGACATCGAGGTCCAGGAGTTCGTCCAGGAGTTCCAGCGCCCCTCTCACTCCTGATCGCCCATGGTGACTCCGCTCCAACAGGACGAATTACACGCCGCCATCGGCCCCCGCTTCATCAAGCGGCTCAACCACAACGCCGGGACCGCCCGGGTCAAGGACGGGCTGGGCATCGCCCCCTTGCGGGCCACCGGCGGACCTCCGGGGGTGAGCGAAATCCCCTCGGCCTTCCAGGTCGATCCCAGCCCCGGTCTCTTCGACCTGCCCCAAAGCGGCGAGGGCATGCTCTCCAGCCTGGCCGCCCAGACCAGCGCCGCCAGCCCGCTCACCGCCGGCCTGGGCGGCGCCGGGGAAGATCCCCCCGAGCTGCACCTGCTTCAGGCCGGACAGCTAAATCTGCGGCGCCACCTGCTGCAATCGGACAACCAGAGCCGCCTGCTGCAGGCCAGTGCCAATCCCCGCCGCACCAAGGGCGGTTTTGCCCTGCAGTTCTCCGCCGCCAGCCTCGATCTGCTGGCATGAGCCCCCTGCTCCTCCTGGGCGCCCTGCTCCTGGGCGCCCTCCCGGCCGGCGCCCAGTCCCCGCAGCCGGCTTCCACCCCCAAGACCAGCGGCACCCTCAACGCCCTGGTGATCTTCGCCAAGTTCCGCGGCGAGGCAGCGGGCCAGACCCAGGCCCCCCCCTGGGCCGCCGACCTGTTCAACCCCGACTTCCCCGGCAGCTTCGCCCACTTCTACCGCGAGATGTCGCGGGGCAAGATCCAGATTTCCGGCCAGGTGCTGCCCCGGCGCTATGTCTCCCTGCAGCCGGCCGCCGGCTACGTGGCCGCCAGCGCCGGAGTCCAGGGCAATTTCGGCCTTTTCAATCTCCAGATCCTGGAGCAGGCCGACGCCGACGCTGACTTTGGCCGCTTCGACAATGATGGTCCAGATGAGGTTCCCAACTCCGGGGACGACGACGGGTACGTGGACGTGGTCTTCATCAACCTGCTCACCGTGCCCCGCAACTTCTTCATCAGCGGGGCCACCGGGTACGCCTCCCTGGGGCTGGACGCGGATTTCATCAGCGCCGACCCGGCAGCCGGGGGCGGGACCATCCGGGTCCGCAGCCGCTTCTCGGGCTTTGGCGGCACCACTCAGCGGGGCCACACCTTCAGCATCAGTGCCGCCTCCATGTGCCACGAGTTCGGCCACGTGCTGGGTCTGCCCGACCTCTTCGACCAGTCCTCGCTGACCGCCTCCGGCGAAGTCGACCCGGCGGAGGACGGGGCCGGGGTGGGCAAGTGGTGCCTGATGACCTCGGCCGGCACCCAGGGCTGGGGCGTGGAGGACGGCCCCAATGCCTTCTGCGCCTGGGCCCTGGCCAGGCTGGGTTGGGTGGAGGTCGTCGAACTCACCCGGGACCAACCCGACCTGGCCATCGAGGACCTGGCCCTGGGCCACAAGGTCTACAAGATCCCCCTCAGCGCCGACGAGTACTTCCTCGTCGAAAACCGCCGGCGCGCCAGCAGCTTTTACAACCGCCAGATCCCCGGTGAGGGCCTGCTCATCTGGCACGTGGACGAGCGGGCCGACAACGACGAGGAGCGCCACAAGCAGGTGGACTTGGTCTGCGCCGACGGGCTCTACGCCGACCAAGGTGATCCCGACCCGGTCAGCGGGAGGGACAACCTCGATTTCTGGGCCAGGGACGAGGCCTACGCCGCCGCCCACCAGGGCAACGAGGGCGACGCCACCGACCCCTTCGACGGGGTGCGCTTCACCCGCTTTGCCTGGGACACCAACCCCGCCCTCAGTGCCCACACCGGCTTCACCCGCAACCTGCCCCTGGGCATGGCCATCGAAAAGATCCGCCCCGAGGGCACCCGCATGCGCTGCGATGTGCGCCTGCGCCAGAGGCTGCCCGGCCATATCAGCGCCGACATCACCTGGTCGGGGACGGTGCGGCTGGACGGGGATCTCGTGGTCGAGCCGGGGGCCACCCTCACCCTGGCGGACGACACCCGGCTGCGCTTTGCCGCCAGCGACAGCCGGCGCAGCGGCTTCGACCCCATCCGCTGCGAATTCATCGTGTACGGCGGCCTGGAAGTGCAGGGCCAGGTCCGCTGCGAATCAGGGGCCGCTGCCCCGCGCGCCGACGACTGGGCCGGCCTCTTCCTGATGGACGGCCAGCCCCTGGACACCGACCAGCTCCAGCTGGCCCATGCCCGGTACGGCCTGGTGCGCAGCCGGCTGCCGGCGGGGACCACCCGCTTTTCCGGCGTCCAGCCAATCTTTCAGGACCTGGTCATCCCTGTCGGCGCCGAACTGGTGGTGGCCCCCGAGGCCCAACTCCGCTTCGCCCCCACCGACCTGGGCGGCAGCGGCCTGAGCCCACAATTATCCGAGCTGGTCGTCGAGGGCCGGCTCCGCGCGGAGGGCGGCACCTTCACCGTGGCCCAGGCCCGCGACCAGGATCTGTGGTTCGGGGTGCGCCTGGCGCCTGGCGCCCAGGTGGAGGTCCACGACGCTACCATAGAACGGTGTGGGTACGGGTTCAGCGGCGAGGTCTCAGCAACCAGCAGCTTCAACCTCGAAGGCGGCCGCATTCAGCAGGGCCTGGGCGGCTTGTCGCTGACCCTCAACGGGCCGGCCCAGGTCAGCGGGACCACCTTCTCCCACCTCACCACCCCGGCCATCTACGCCCAGGGGGGCGGCCTGCTCTCGCTGCGCGAGGTGAGTGTGCGGCAATGCGGCCAGGAGGGCATCTCGCTGGGCAATGCCTCCCTGGAGGCGGTGAACCTCCGCCTGGAGCAGAACGGGATCCTCGACCCCCAGGACCCGCGCTCGGGATTGAAGGCCGTGGGCGGGCGCGGTCAAAAGATCGAGTTGTGGAACACCAGCGCCACGCGCAACACCCAGCACGGCCTGGACGTGGAGGAGTGGGAAGGGGTGGTGGAACTGCACGACAGCGAATTCAGCGCCAACCAGCACGAGGGCCTGCGGGCCCGCGGCCTGGAACGGCTCACCTTTGAGCAGGTGAGGGTGGAGCGCAACCTGGGCGATGGGGCGGTGGTGGCCGCCGTCCCGCTGGTGGAGGTGTGGACCACCACCTTCGCCGACAATATCGGCACCGGCCTGGTGCTGAGCGAAGCTTCCTCCGGGGCCATCGAGATGAGCCACTTCCTCGACAATGCCGGCCTGCGCCTGGAAGGGATCACCCGGCTTTTCGTGCGCACCAGCACCTTTGCCGACGCCGGGGTGGGCTTCGAGTCCCTGGCCTCCTCCCCCCAGGTCGAGGGCAACACCTTCCAGCACAACCTCACTGCCCTCAAGGCCAGCGGCGCGCAGGTGCCCACCCTCACCCGCAACACCTTCCTCGACAACCGCGTCGCCGTCGAGAACCTCTCGGGCCTGGCCCTGCCGGCCCAGGGCAACTACTGGGGCACCACCGACTCCACCGCCATTGCCGCCCTCTTCAGGGGCCAGGTGGACTGGCAGCCCTTCCTCGACGCGGCGCCCGGCCAGACCGCCGTGGAAGAGGAGCGCGCTTCATTGCCGGAGCGCTTTGTCCTCCATCCAGCCTTCCCCAACCCCTTCAACGCCCAGACCACCTTCCGCTTCGAGCTGCCCCGGGACAGTCGCGCCGCCCTGACCATCTACGACCCCCTGGGCCGCCCCCTGCGCCGCTTGGTGGACACCTCGCTGCCAGCGGGGGTTTACACCTATGCCTGGGACGGCCGCGACGACCAGGGGCGCCAGGTGGCTTCGGGGGTGTACCTCTGCCGGCTAGAGGCCGGCGAATTCGGGGCGGTGGAGCGGCTGGCCTTGGTGCGGTGAAGGCCCCCCAGTATTGACGGTTGAGAGGAGTGGAGGCTTTTAGAGCCCCTAACAGAAGTGAAATCAGACCCAAGCGATGAAATGAAGCGCGGGTCGCGGGCGACTTTCATGAGGGCGAGAGTTTCAAGGACTTGAGAAAGTCTTTGGCATTATCAAAGACTTTAAAGTTGCCCTCCTTATAGTTGCGCTCGACTTCGCGCTCTCCTTGCTGCCATTCCTCCAGCCACCAGTATTTTTGATCCGGGTCAATCAGCCTGGCTTTGGCCGCGACATCGGCCTCCTCGGGGGTGAGGCCAGTGGAGTTGATCATGTCCTTGTTGATGGCCGCGATTTTTTGCCTGGCTGACAACAGCAGGGTCTGTTCCTTCTTGGACAGCCGGACAGCCGGCGCCTGGGCGACTACCCGTTGCGGGATGAGGTTGACCCGGCCCTTGTCGGCCACGACTTCAAGCAAGTCCCCGACTTTGAGCCGCAATTCCTCAAACACCTCCTTGGGGATGGTAACCTGATGTTTGGTGCTGATCTTGGACAAAGGCATGGAATCGCGCACCTCCACTAACGATAGTAAGCCGGTACAGGTGTTGTCTTATTTTCTTACGGCAAGTATAGCACTAGCGGCGGAGATGTCAAGGGGAAACGCCACAGTCAGAATTCAGTATTCCCCTGCCCTGACAGGGCGGAAAGCAGCCCCTTCTCCCCGCCGGTTTGCCCTCTTCTCGATATTTCCCAAAATTTCCGATTGACTCGGTATTTCGTTTTGTGTATGTCTTGTGCGCCGTACTCGTCTTTCCCATCCTCGCAAAAAAACAGGACTCGGACAATCTTTTTGAGTATGTCTCCCCAATTAGGTTGTGATGGAGGGAGCGAATGTCCTAAGAGTCCCTAACAAAATGAGTTTCAGGAGAGGAAAGCCCAGCATATCAGCGCACACCCGATAGCGAGAAACGCTTCATGGATGTCGTCGCGGCGCTCGTAGCGGATGCGCAATCGCCGGAACTGATGCAACCACGCCAAGGTGCGTTCGACCACCCAGCGATAGACGCCCAGCCCACTGCCATGGTCGGTGTTACGTTTGGCCAAAACCGGCTGAATCCCTCGGCGGCGCAGTTGGTCGCGATGCGGTTGCGAATCATAGGCCCGATCCCCTTGCAGTTTGTCCGGTCGTCGTCGCGGGCGGCCTGGTTGTCCGGCTACCGACGGGATGGCATCAGTCAAGGACAGCAACGGAACGATATCGGGGACGTTGGCCGCGGTGAGGAGGGCCGCCAACGGGATGCCTTGCGCATCGGTCAGTACATGGTGTTTGCTGCCAGCTTTCCCCCGATCAGTGGGATTGGGACCACTCTTCTCTCCCGCACCGATGGCCCGGACAAAGGCACTGTCGACCACCGCACGCGACCAGTCCAGCTGATCGGCTTGCCGCAGCTTGGTCAACAGCAGCTGATGGACCTGAGACCAGACGCCGGTCTTCTGCCAGTCGCGCAAACGTCGCCAGCAGGTCATGCCCGACCCACAGCCCATCTCTTGAGGCAGATGCTCCCACTGAATCCCGGTTTTCAAGACAAACAAGATGCCCGTCAACACCGCGCGGGGGTCCAACGGCTTGCGACCTGGATAGCGGAAACGACGCGGTTTCGAAGGCAAAAATAGCGGCTCGATGACCGCCCACAACTCGTCGTCTAAAAGTGGCTTGGCCATGTGTATCTCTCCTCAGTTTATGGGGGTTACACCTAGTCAACGCCTGAACCTTACACCAGATCCCTCATTTTGTTAGGGACTCTAATGGAAAAACTCTGCGCTCATCGTGAAGGACCTCTGGAGCAGAAGGGCCAAAGAGAGGCTGAGGAGCTTTTAGCGCTCTGCGAAGCAGCCGCAGAGAGGTGGGAAGGTGAATTCGACTCTGTTTCCGAAATTCAGCAACTGCGCCGGGAACGTGATAATGCGGTGTCCCACCACCTATCTGCGCCATTGTTGCGCAGAGGTTGACCGTGACAGGTATTGCATAAAAATTCGTTCCCTGCAGAAAGCGGACAAAAACTGTCCGCTACTTGCCTATCTTCATAAAAAAGCCAACTGCCATGCCTGTGATCGACGCTCTTACTAAATCGGACCGACTGCTCGAAGTTCAGGTGCTCTTTCGCCAACGCCGGGAAGGTGTGCGCACCGCAGAAATCGCCTTGCTTCTGGGTGTCAGTCAGCGCACGGCCAGACGCTATCTGGGCGAATTGTCAGAAAGGGGCCGGCTCCCGATCTACCCAGATGGCCGGGTATGGCGGTTGGTGGAAGGCGCGCGCTTCGATCTGTTGCCCGTCCGCCTGAACCTCGACGAAGCCCTGGCCCTGTACCTCTCGGCACGGCTGCTGTCGGCCCACAGCGACAAACACAACTCGCACGTGGTATCGGCCCTGCACAAGCTGGCCTCTGCCATGCCCCAGCCCATCGGTGAGCACATCGTGCGCACGGCTGAGAGCGTGGCGCGGCGGCGGGTGTATCCCGGCTACCTGGAAAATCTGGAGAATCTGACACGAGCCTGGGCCGAGCGCCGGCAGGTGCGGTTGCGCTACCGGAATCCCAGGGCCGAAGAGATCACCGAGCGGATCTTCGACACCTACTTCATCGACCCTTCTTTCGTTGGCTACGCCTGTTATGCCATTGGCCACGACCACCTGCGGGGGGAAATCCGGGTTTTCAAGGTCGAGCGGATCGAGCAGGTAGAGTTGCTGGATACCTCCTTTGAAATCCGCCCTGACTTCGATCCCTATGCCTACCTGGCCCATGCCTGGGGGGTGATGGGAGGCGAAGAGATAACGGAGGTGAAGCTGCGATTCTCAGCAGGTGTAGCATACCGTATCCGGGAGTCAGACTGGCCGGGGGTGGTTGAGGTGCGGGATGAGCCTGGCGGAAGTTGCATGATGATCCTGCGGGTGAGCCACGTGATCGAGATGAAGCCCTGGATCAGGGGCTGGGGGCCGGATTGCGAAGTGTTGGAGCCCAAAAAGCTGCGCGAGGAGATTGCCGCAGAGATGCGGATGGCGGGGGCAGTTTACGGGTGAGAGGTGATTATCTGTTTTAACTTCGTGAATTTCTTCGAGGATATATGCCATGCCAGTCGTAGACCTGACCTTTCGGCTCCGGGGAAACCTCCTTCCCGCAGATCATGCCTATCACCTGTTTTCAGCGGTATCGAAGGTCATCCCAGAGATTCACGGCGATGAAGAAGTGGGGCTACACGCCGTGTCTGGGCGGTTGGCCGGAGACCGCAAGCTGGTACTGACCGAGAACAGTACCCTGACCTTCCGCATAGACGCAGGGCGTATCGGCCAGTTGCTGCCGCTTGCGGGAAAGCCCCTGCAGGTTGAAAACCACAAACTCCGGGTCGGGGTGCCGACTACTTATCTTCTCATTCCGAGCGCCAGACTTTACAGCCGCCTGGTGGTGATCAAGGGATTCATGGAACCTGAGCCCTTTCTGGAAGCGGCCCAGCGGCAGTTAGATGAAATGGATATCCGTGGCAAACCTCTGCTGGTAGCACAACCGCAAAGTAACCAGGCCGGCGAACATCAGGGAGAGGGGTCGCGTTCGCCCTACCTGCGTCGCACCCTCCGCATCCGCGACAAGGAAATAGTCGGATTTGCGCTGCGGGTCGAAGAGTTGACCGCCGAGGAGTCGATCAGGTTGCAGGAAAAGGGGGTAGGAGGGCGCCGGCGGTTTGGTTGTGGCCTGTTCATCGCCGACCGAAGGTAACCATGGGACGCCTGCAACCGCCGGATGTACTACTCGCCAAAAACCAGAAAGACCCACTGAAAGCCCAACCTCGGGAGACTCTGGAAGGACATACCCAGGATGTTGTGAATAGCTTCCGTAAGCTATTCGGTGCTGAAAACCGGCTGACCCGGCTGGCGAACCGATGGCTCTGTTTCTTTCAACTTGATCCTCAAGGGGATGCCAAAGCATTCCTGCAACACGGAATGTCTGCTTGTGCCTGGCACGATGTGGGAAAGGCCAACAGCGGTTTCCAGGAAGCGGTGCGCTCCAAAACTCCCCAAGTGATTCGCCACGAGCACCTGAGCGGATTACTGTTATGGCTGCCTGAGATTCGAGGTTATATACGCGAAAAGACCTCGCTGAACCTCGAAGTTCTCACTGCTGCGGTTATTGGCCACCACCTCAAGGCGGGCAGAGAGGAGTTCGCTGCTCCGGTCGATCCTAACCGCCGCTCGTTCCTCATCTATCCCGAGGCCATTCAATCATACCTGCTGATGCTTGCCGGAGAGTTGGGCAGTGAACCTCCACCAGCGCTTGCCATAGGCGCTTATTGGTCCTTCGAGGAAAAGCGCGGTAGTGTGGACATGGAGGAGCTTCGGAACCAGGTGCTGAAAGAAATGCA
Organism: Candidatus Latescibacterota bacterium; assembly: GCA_016187725.1. GTDB lineage: Bacteria > Latescibacterota > UBA2968 > UBA8231 > UBA8231 > SICG01. Next base: position 4,849 of record JACPJE010000025.1, on the reverse strand, counting down.
TACCTTCACGCATCGTCTGAGGACTTCTGAAAGACAGAAAAGACTGCTGTTGGCAGTCCGCGCCGGACTGATCGTGGCTGACAGCGCAGGCTCGGGATTGTCCAGGGAAGGGAAGGATCTTCGGGAGTGGCTCCAAATGGCTTTTGACGCCTCCTCACTATTGGATGGAGAGGCCATAGAGGAAAAGATCATTCAGCCGCGTATCGAGCAACTTATCCGGCAAAGAGGCAAGTTCGAGTGGAACGACTTCCAGTTAGCCACAGATAGTCTTCCAGAGCGCGCTCTGCTGATCGCTCCCTGCGGCAGCGGCAAGACTTTGGCGGCCTGGAGATGGATAAAAGCGTGTGCCGGGCGGTATCCTCGTGCTCGGGCGATTTTCCTCTATCCGACCCGAGCTACCGCTACCGAGGGATTCCGCGATTACGTGTCCTGGGCGCCGGAGGCCGACGCTGCCCTAATCCACGGCACGGCCACCTATGAACTGGCAGACCTGTTTGAAAACCCCCAAGATAGCCGCTATGGAAAGGACTTCACCACCAATGACCGGCTTTTTGCCCTGGGGTATTGGCCGCGGAAGATTTTCAGCGCCACGGTGGATCAGTTCCTGGGGTTCATGCAACACGTATACAGTTCGACCTGTTTAATGCCCCTGTTGGCCGATGGTATAGTGGTCATAGACGAAGTCCACAGTTTCGACAAGTCCCTGTTCTCCTCTCTCAAGCGATTCCTGAAAGGCTTCGATATACCCGTGTTGTGCATGACAGCCAGTCTGCCTGAACAACGGCGCCAGGAACTGGAGGAGTGTGGATTGCTGATGTTTCCGAGTGATCCAGGAGAATTCGCAGACTTGCAGGAGAAGGCGACCATGCCGCGCTACCAGGTGCGGCGGATAGCGGGGGAAGAGCAGGCACGGACCATCGCCATCCAGGCCCTGAACGAAGGGAAGAAGGTGTTATGGGTCGTCAACACAGTAGCCCGGTGCCAGCGGATTGCCTCTGCACTGGAGGCGTTGTGCTACCACAGTCGTTTCCGATTGCAGGACCGCAAAGAGAGACACAAAGAGGTCATCTCGGCGTTCCAGGAGAATGAAGGCCTGGTGCTGGCAATCACTACCCAGGTGTGTGAGATGAGTTTGGATCTTGACGCCGACGTGCTGATCTCAGAAGAAGCCCCGATTACTGCCCTCATTCAGCGTTTGGGGCGCTGCAACCGTCATGCCTCACCGGGAAACAACAAGACCGGGCAGGTCTTCATCTACCCGCCAGAGAAGCAGGTTCCCTACAAGCCAGAGGAGTGGGAAGGGACAGGAGAGTTCCTGGGGTCCATAGAAGATGAAGAGGTCAGCCAAGCTTGGTTGCAGGAACTCCTCGAACAATTCGGCCCGCGTGCCGTCGAGGTAGAGCGGTATGCCGCCTTTCTCGAAAGCGGCCCCTGGGCGTCGAGCCGGGAAGAAACCTTGCGCGAAGACCAGGACTTTACGGTCCCGGCAGTGTTGGATGGCGATGTGGAGCGCTATCTGGCATTGCAAGAAGCACACAGGCCAGTGGATGGATTGCTGGTCGCCGTGCCCAGGCGATTTGCCCGTCGCGAAGAC
>JACPJE010000025.1:0-3241 GCA_016187725.1 Candidatus Latescibacterota bacterium | reverse complement strand
GCGAAGACCGCTTGGGGAGGTGGCTGTACTTGGCAGAATCTTCCCGCTATCACGCAAAATGGGGTTTCATGGATCGCCCATGAAGAGGGATGACCTATGAGCAAAAAGCAAGCAGCGAGTATAAATGCTATCGAACTGGAATACGATCTGTTCAGCCTGCCGACTGCCCAGCATAAAGCTGGACTCGCGGGGTTGCTGTTGATGATCGAGTCCATGAACATGCGCCATATGCAGCCTATGCCTGAAATCCTGGAATGCTCGGCTATAGGTGCAAAGTTGAAATTTACCAGGGATAGCATACAGGTTTTGTTTGACGATCTATTCGCGGCATCGTGGGAGGAAGTTTCAGTCAGGTCCCAATGGAGGGGAAAGCAACCCAAGCGAGTTGAAGAACAAGAAGTAGCACAAGAAGATGGAAAAACAAAGAAAGAGAAACGATTTATCTACGAGGTCGTACAACCACATGGAGAATTCCTCAGAACCCTGTACCCAGCAGGAAATGATGGTTGGATCAAGCTGTGGCGTGATATGCTCTGGAATACCTTGCGCGCCCAACCAACCACGCGGAAAGTCTACGAGGAACGCGCCGAGCACAGATCATCAGTGGAGGCACAAAAGGTGTGGCAAAATCTTGCCACAGGGCACGTGCTTAAAGAAGCGGGTAAGGTCAAAGTCGAGGGTATTGTTGGTACTCTTTTCATCGGTGCTCAGGATGTTAATCCAGAAAAGGTGCCTTTTCAGGGTGCTGCAGAGCAAAACTTCCTCCTCTATTTCTGGACGATCCCCAGCCTGGTCTATAGCCCAAGAACTGTAACCATAGAGCGCAAAAACGAAACAGTAGAAGCTCGTCTCGATGATAAAGGATACGTCATCATTGTCCCTGAACCCGCTGATTTACATGAGTTTGTCGATGAGGCCAAGCGGTTTCTGCAAAGCCTCGACCCTGCCATGGCGGGCTACCGCCCTAAGGCAGCATGGATTGAGCTTCCAGAGGAAGGAGGCCTGGAGTACCTCTACCACATAACCCGGCAAAGGCTTATGGGTCAGGACATCCAGTACAGCCTGGCAGCCGTGGAAATCTACCACCTGGAAAGACAGGGAAATAACTCTCGCCTCTTGTCAGGGGAGCGCCTTTCCCCTAGCAGCAGGCTATTGCGTGCTTATGAAGCCATGCGCGAGCACTGCGAGAACCCCATATATCGGGCACGCCGCATCCGCAATTTGCTGGCAGGGGTGCCCTGGTACGAAGACGCATTGGCGGACTTCAATGGCTTCCCCTGGACGTTTTTCCTCAGGAAGGAGGGCAGAATGCCGAAGCGCATGGCTTTCTTCGGCAAAGATGTGAGAAAGACATTTGAAGCCATAGAAGCCGAACTCGCCATGAAACAAGGAGGTGTATCTATGAGCAGCGAAGAGTGGGACGACCATCTCGCCCTGCGGGTCTATAAATTGACCCAGAATTACGTGAACAGGAAGACAGAGGAAAAATCGGGAATCAAGTACGAGAGCTTTAAAGAGAACAAAAACCCAGAAGGGAGGGTCATCTACCCGGAGAAGTACCGCGAGGCAAGAGAAAAGGTCTGCAGTGATGCCTTTCTGGCCATGCGTGGCCGGCGAGAGCAGGATTTCGTCGAATACTTCACCGGAACGATGTGCTCGGTGCCCCAGTGGCTACCCGAGGATGATTTTGTCGCCGTGAGCCGAGCGCTGATGACAGAATGGGAGAAAGTGAAGACCCTCTCCATGCTGGCCCTGTCGGCCTGTTCGTGACCTCTCTCATCGAAAGGAGGAAAAGACTGTGAATCTCTTTGGAACCGTGCTCACTTATGTGGCTCCAAGTGCAAACTACCGGGGCGAGAGCGCCGAAAACCGGGCAGTGATCCAGGGTTGTCCTGCAACCGCCAACGTCTCTCGGATGAGGAACAACTGGCCGTCGAATTCAAAGACTACCCAGATGCCGACAAGTACGCAGACGACTTTTTCATGGGTTGGCTGGTTGCAGCCTCGGAGAGTGATCGGAAAAAGATCAGAGACGAGCTAAAACAGCGGGGGCGCGATCCCGGTCAGTTCACCTTCAAGCGCGACTCTGTCCTGCGTATGAATATGGCTGTGGCGTTGGAGCCTTACCGGCACGACAGCGTGTTCACCCAATCCCCCCTCAATGCCGGGAAGAGCCCCTGGAAGAACGCCGAAAGCTCCCAACTGTTGCACCGCGAGACCACCGTCACGGCCTATCAGTATCCTTTCGCCCTGAACCTGGAGGAGTGCCGGGGCAAGGAAGACTGGACCCGGAAGCTGTTGCACGCCATAGGAGAGTTGAACGATGTGGCCGGCAACCATGCGCGCAGCTACTACGAGTTTGCTCCGGCGAGCATCGTGGTTCGGTTGACTGGGCGACTGGTCGCCGGCTTTGATACCTATGGCTTCCGCGTCGCCGAGAATGGCCAGCATGAACTGCCAGAGGTCATAGATGGGATACTGCATGACGACTACCCTGAGAGCGAGTTCTACCTGGGTGGTAAGATCGTCCGAGAAATGGAAGAAGAGAAAGAAAGAGAAGAAGAGAAGCAGAAGAAAAAGCAGGGGAATAATCCACCTCCACCGCAAGCGACTCAGGGGGGTGCCCCGCCAGAGAGTAGTGTGTACACGAAGTTGGAAAATAAAGGGGTCAAGCTCTTCCGCACCGCTCAGAAACTGCTGGAACAGGTAGGCAAGGATGCTTTTCAAGGCCCATGAAAGGAGGAGGATATGTTGTGCCTGTACCTACAGGCGCCGTTCGCGGCCTTTCGCACTTTTACAACCGGCAGTTTCCGCCCAACAGCAGGATTTATCACTCATTCAGCTGCCTATGGTCTGCTGTTGAATGCAGCGGGGATTGAGATGCGGCAGGAAAACGAGGGTGGGCCGATGACCCTTATCCGCTCTGACCTGCCGAGGTTCCGATTGGCTGTGGGGGCCTGTGAGATACCGAGGATGCACAGTGTTTATCAACAGTTGCACAACTATCCTGTCGGTAATACCAGGAGGGATTTTGCACCGCGAGCCAAAGGTGCCAAGTACAATATCGCGCCGGCGCGGCGGACATTCCTAGGAGATCTGAGATCGTACCTCTGCATGGAGGGCAATTCAGACCTGGAGCAGAAGGTAATCGACGGGCTTCAAGGCAAGATAGTCCGTGACTATGGGCTTCCATTTGCCGGAGACAACAACTTCCTGCTGGATCGCCTGGAGCCAGTAGAAG
>JACPJE010000024.1 GCA_016187725.1 Candidatus Latescibacterota bacterium | reverse complement strand
TGCGCGAACATATGCCGCACCGCCCCTGTGCCTTCTCCCTTGAACGAGGCGAACATGTTGTTGAATTCCAGTGTGCCGGAGAAGAGGCAGGTAAACAGTTCCCGCAATCGCTCATCAGGAATCTTTTGAATCCGCTCTGCCAGGATACTCAAGCAAAGAAGTTGTCGGTCATTGAACATCTGGTGCCAATGGGTGTAGCAGTAGTTGAGGGCCTGGTTGGTGTTGTATCCGGGTTCAATGCCGACTAGCGGGTAAGCCTGCCCTCGTTTCTGCAACGCTTGAGATGCCTTGCGGTAGAGCTCCAGGTCGTATTCATCTGCCGGCAAATACTCCTTCTCGCCGTCTTCGCGTAAAACCATCTTCGCGTAGAGGCGATGCGCGGGCGGCTTCCCGGTTGTCTGCACTGTCTTAGCAATGGGGAATTCATGGGCACAGCCAGGGCAGGTTGCTTTCGCGCCCTTGGCAGGTCCTGCCTGAGGGTTGAAATCCTTATCACAGGCTGAACAGGTTGCGTGCTCGGCATCATGCCGGAGCGTCTGTATCACCCCGCAGTGAGGACAAAGGGCACGCGCCTCTGGTTTCCGCCCAGGATAGGCATTTCGAGAAAAGATGTAGGAAGAAAAGAGGTCAACGGCTGTGGCGCACTTCGGGCACAAAATAACCTTGACCCAGAAGTAGTAGAGCACCGGCACGGTTCCCTCCTCTGGCAGCCAGGCTCGGTAGTATTCCTGGATAACAGGAGCAACCTCTTGCTCTAGAGCTTGGAAGGTTTCAAGTATTTGACGGCGCGGATGCACTCCTAAAGCATTGCGGACGATAAAATGAGCCACCGGATTGATGTCGCGCCCCATAGCGCGCGCCCCGAGTTTGAGCGCCTCTCCCACCGTCGTCCCACTGCCCATGAACGGATCAAAGATGACTGCCCCGGCCACCCGCGAGGGTTGATAGAACATCTCTAAGACATTCGAGCCTTTGGGTGCAAAAGCGCCAAGAATGATGGCGCGGAAGACCGACCCCAGCCGCTGTGCCCACCACTTGTGTATATGGTATACCGGACGGTTTACCTCCTTGCGCCAGCTTTCCAGTTCAGCAACCTCGCTCACGCCCGCGTCCCGGCAAAAGAGAGCACAGTGCGACCATAGGAAACAGCCGGCTCCGCACAACTTTCAGCCAGGGCCGCCCGGATACTTTGAACCGCGCGATTAGGCGAGGCCGCAATCGCCTTTTTCCAGTGTTCAGGAACACGTCCAGCAATCAAGAGTAGTTCTTCCGCTTCCGCTCCTAATGCCCGTGCCAGAGCGCGGATCAGCACCTCCGAAGGCGGAATCACCCCCCGCTCGACCCTGGAAAGATACGAAGGATTGACCTGCACCTGCTCGGCTACCTTGCGCAGAGAGAGGCTGGCTTTTTCTCGGCGGTGGCGAATGTAAGGGCCAAGTTCCATGTCTTCACACCGTGGGTTGTGTTCACTCCTCCTGTTGCTCATGCCTTTATTATCTCGTATGTTGACAACCTTGTCAACACTAAAATTTAGGCCCTCCGACCGCACTCCTCATGCGAACTTCCCCACCTGGCAGTGATACAATACCTCAGCAAAAAAGGGCCGCGAAAGAATCTTCGCAACCCTTTGTTATTACTGGTCGAAATGGACAGATTCGAACTGTCGGCCCCATGCTCCATGAGCGGGGTGGCTAGTTGCCTTTGGGGCGGGCGTGGGCGATGACGAAATCGACCAGCTCCTGGCACTGGAACCAGCCGGGCCACCAGTTGTGCCCCTGGCCTTCGAGCACGCGCAGGGTCAGCGGGCCGCCGAGTTTTCGGTAACGCCGGGCGACCAGCTCTGAATTGGCGTCGAAGGGCACCACGGTGTCGTCGTCCCCGTGGGTGTGGAAGAGGGGGACCTCAGCCCTGGCCAGGGGCGCGAGGCGCTCGACGGGATTGTGTTCGGCAAGGCGGGCGGCCAGTTGTGTTTCGCTCAGACCGTACGCTCCGCAGGCGTTCTTGAGTCCGGGGTAGCTGGTCAGGTTGCAGACCGGGTAGATGCCGGCGATGCCGGCCACCAGGCCCGGTTTTTCGGCGGCCCAGTTGTAGTGCATCAACCCGCCGCGGCTGCGAGCCAGCAGGCAGGGGCGCTTCGAATAGCCACGCCGGACCAGGGCGGCGTGCAGGACCGAGAAGAGGCGGCGGCCCTGCGGGCTGCCATAGGATTCCCCCACGTCGATCCCGGCGATGGCGACGCCGGCCGCCAGGAACTGGGCGAACATCCAGTTCTCCTCGGGTCCGGGAAGGCCTTCGAGGGTCGGCGCGTACCAGACCCAGGGTTTGGGGCGGCTGGCCCGGGGCGGGGCGATGAGGAAGGCAATGCGACCGGCAACCCCGAAGACCTCGCCGGGCAGGGGCAGTTGTTTTTCGTGTTTGGCCACCGGTGTTCCTTACTCCAGCACCACGTACCCGGCGCCCAGCACCTGCTTGGGCGGGGCGCTGCACTCGAGTTTGATGATCGCGGTGCAGGCGATGGGGTCGGGCTGGGTGGCAGGCAGGCCCTTGAGCACCAGGCGGTTTTCGCTCTGTTCGCAGGTGAGGGGCTGGCCGCTGGCCAGGAGCGAGGCCCGCACCACCTGGGTGCGCAACCCGCCGATGACCAACTCCTTCCCGGGCCAGCGGGTGCACCAGAAGTACGCGGTGTTGCCCTTGAGGCTCCACGAGCCAATGGGCAGCCACTCCATGCGGCCCTGGGTGCGGTCCACCTGGCCGTAGATGGCTTCCTGGTTCGGGCCGACCCACTTGCCCAGGGCGCTCAGGCGTTCCACGGCCTCGGGCGGCACCGAACCGTCGGGGGCCGGCCCGATGTTGAGCAGCAGATTGCCACCGCCGGCAGTGGCGGCGTGGAGCAGGCCGACCACCTCGCGCACCGGGCGCCAGTCCGGGGAGATGGGCATGTACCCCCACGAGCCGTTGAAGGTCATGCAGGCTTCCCAGGCCCGGCCCTCCTTCTCGGCGGTGACGTGCTCCTCGGGGGTGCCGAAGTCCTCGTCGAGTTTAGCGCGGTTGTTGATGAGGAGATGGGGCTGGAGCTGGCGGGCCATCTGGTTCATCGCCGCGCTCTCCCACAGCTCGGGAGAGGCGAGGGGCCAGGACACGTCGTACCAGAGGACGTCGATCCTGCCGTAGTTGGTGCACAACTCGCGCACGCAGCCTTGGGTGAAGTCGAGGAAACGGCGGCGCGCGTCCTCGTCCCTGGCGCAGCGCGCCCCGTCGGGGTGGTGCCAGTCCATCAACGAGTAGTAAAAGCCGATCTTCAGCCCGAACTCGCGGCAGGCTTCGACGTATTCGGCCACCAGGTCGCGCCCGGGGCCGCGGCGGGCGGCGTTGTACTCGGTCTGCGCCGTGTCCCACAGGCAGAAGCCCTCGTGATGCTTGGTGGTCATCACCATGTATTTCATCCCGGCTTCCCTGGCCAGCCGCGCCCAGGCGCGGGCTGGGCGATCGATCGGCTTCCAGGTGTCGGCGAGTTGCTCGTATTCGGCCACGGGGATGCGCTCGCGGTTCATCACCCATTCGTGGCGGCCCAGCTGGGCGTACAGGCCCCAGTGGACGAACATGCCGAAGCGCGCCTCGTGCCACCAGCGCATCCGTTCGGCGCGGGTCTTTGCGGTCTGGGCTTGGTACTCTTCGAGGTTCATGGCAATCTCCTTGCAGGTTGGTCAGACCACTTCCAGGTAATCCAGGTCCTTGCCGTAGGTCTCTTCGAGTTGGAAGAGGGCGACGAAGGCGATCAGGATGATGAGGGCGCCGATCAGGGCGGCGCTGGGCACGGTGCCGAGCAGGAGCTTGAGGTTCTTGAAGGCCAGGGTGAGCAGGGCAGTGAGACCGCGCACGAAGTTGGGGGCGGTCACTGCGGCGGTGGCGCGCAGGTTGGTGCCGAACTGCTCGGCCGACACGGTGATGAAGACCGCCCAATAGCCCGAGGACCAGCCGAGCAGGAAACAGATGGCGTAGAAAAGGGCCGGCGAATTCCCGCCCAGCGCGAAATAGGCCCCACAGCAAAGGGCGGTGAGCAGCATGAAGGCGGCGATGATCCGCTTGCGGGTTCTCAGCCTCTGACTCAGGTAGCCGTTGGTCAGGTCGCCGCAGGTCATCGCCGCAGGTCAGGGCCAGGTAGTAGAGCAGGATCGCCGTGCCCGCCCTGGGGGCCTCGGCCAGGCCCAGGGCGCTGCCCAGTTCGGGGGCAAAGGTGATGAGGATGGCGATGGCGTACCAGATGGGCATGGCCACCAGGATGAGGCAGGCGTATCTCTTCAGGCGGCCGGCGTCGGTGAAGAGGGCGAAGAAATTGCCGCGCGACACCGCCGCCGCCCTGGTGCGGTCGAAGAGCAGGGACTCCCTCACTCCCAGGCGCAAAAGCAGCAGCAGGAAGCCCAGACCGCCGCCGATGAAGTACGCGCTGCGCCAGGGGAAGAAGTCGCCCACCAGGGAGGCGGTCACCACGCCCAACACCCCGACCGCCGCCACGATCATGGTACCGTACCCGCGCTGCTGGCTGCTCATCAGCTCGGCGACCAGGGTGACCCCGGCGCCCAATTCGCCGGCCAGGCCCAGGCCGGCGATGAAGCGACACGCCGCGTAGGTCTCGACGCTGTCGACCAGGCCGTTGGCCAAGGTGGCCGCCGAGTAGAGGACGATGGAGCCGAAGAGCACCGAGCGGCGGCCGCAGCGGTCGCCCAGCACCCCCCAACCAATCCCCCCCAGCAACATGCCCAGCAACTGGGCGTTGAGCAGGTCGATGCCGGTGGCCAGCAACTGGTCGCCGGCCAAGCCGATCCCCGCCAGGCTCTGGTTGCGGACGATGCTGTAGAGCAGCAGGTCGTAGGCGTCGACGAAGAAGCCCAGGGCCGCGGCGAGCACGGCGAGGGCGACGGCGGCAGAAGGTCGCTTGGTCTGCATGGGGGCGGCGCTCAGGCCGGTGGCCGGGTCCAGTCCGGGGCGGATCTCATCCGCCCGCCAGGCGTTTGGGCAGCTCGGTTATGGCCCAGTAACCGACCGCCGCCAGGCCGGTGACAAAGCTGAACCACAGCAGGCCCTGGTTGAGCCGGCTCATCTGAAACTCGGGCGGCAGCCGCCGCTTGTTGATCAGCATGATCTGCAGCGAGCCGATGGAGCGGTAGGCCACCGCCGCGGTGGCCACCAGCATCCAGATGATCAGTGGCTCCTCCAGCAGCACCAGGTAGAACCCGGCGGCTACCGCCAGGGTGACGACGACGAAATAGTAGAACCGGTAGGGCCGCTTCTGCCCCCAATCCGTGGTGACGGCGATGGCGTCGGTGGTGGTGCGGCCGATGAAGGTGTCGTAGAAGGGGAACTGGGCGTCGTAGAGGGTGACCATGACCGCCAGCAGCATCAGCCAGCCGGCCGTCTGGCCCAGCACCCCCTGGGCGATGGTGGCCATCTGCAGCGGGATCTCCACCCCCTTGGGGATGCTGCCGCTGCGCAGGTATTCGCCGTGCAGGTACGCGTAACCGGCCACCGAATACAAGTAGGTCATCAACAGCCCGCCGATGAGCGCCCACCAGAGGATGAGGCTCCAGCCGCCCACCTTCACCCACTGCTGCATCTTGGCCACCTCCCCCGGGTCGCCGGTGTCCCAGCGCAACTCCCCGGCGGTGATCTCTTCGGGCGGTTTCAGGGCGCCGGTCACCTGGCCGGCGTACCTGCCCATGCCCCAGCCGGCGGCGACCACCCAGAAGCTCACCCACATCAGGCTGCCGCCGGGCTGGTTGTAGAGGGCGGTGAGGTCGAGGGCGCTCAGTCCACTGGCCCCCTGGGTGAAGAAGTGCACCCCGGTGTAGGCGGCCAGCACCGTCAGGTAGTCGGAGGGCTTGGCGACGAGGAGGGTGATGGCCAGCACCAGCAGGATATTGGCAGCCATGATGATCTCGAAGAACTTCGAGAGGAAGGCGTAGGTCCGGTTGGAAAAATAGAAAACCACCAGCACCATGACCAGGGCGATGACCGACCAGAGGTACTGGGGCGGCAGGGTGGAGTCGGGAAAGAGGGTCTGGGTGGTGAGGCCGCTGAACTTGGCGGCGGCGATCACCGCCCCGGCCATCCACGCCGGCCAGCCGAAGGTCAGGATGGCGGCCGCCGCCCAGAACCAGGGCCAGAAGCCGCGCGGGGCCAGCTCATCAGTGGCGGCGAAGAAGGAGCGCCCGGTACAGCAGCTGTACTTGATGCACTCGTAGACCAGCGCGGTCTCCAGGACCAGCGAGACGAGGATCAGCCAGTGGAAGCCAAAGGCGCCCCGGCCGGCGATGTTGGGCAGGAAGTAGGCCTCGCCCCCGCCGATGGAGATGCCGAAGTTGATGGCCTGCGGCCCGACCGCGGCGATGAGTCCGGCGATGGTGAGGGGCAGCGGGTTGGGGACCTTGTGGATGGGACGCGGATCAGTGGCAGGGTCGGTGTCGGCCATGTCTTCCCCCGGGTTGTGGGTCCAAAGAGGCCCAATTTACCATCCGGGAGGCCCGCCATCAAGCGTTGATAGAGATGCTGGCTTTGGCGCGTCGGGGAGCGGCCCACTCTGGCCTTTCCCAAGGCGCGTCCTTTTGCCCGGCCCACTGCCCAACCCCCGCAACGCCCCATACGTTGGGGCGTTGCGCCCGTCGCTCGCTATGGCTCCGCTACCCGACCCCCGACCACGCGGACTTCCCTACCCAGCCACTCCCCGGGAAAGGCCGTCGGGGCCATCTCCCCGCCGCTGGCTTTAGCTGCGGTACACCCGGGCGAAGGCGCATTTGAGGTAGCGGCCTTCGGGGAAGGCCGGGTCGATGGGGTGGTCGGGGGGATGCTGGTTGAAGGCTATCAGGCGCAGGGTGACGCGGGCTCCTTGGGCGGCGCGGCGCACCACCTGGAAGAAGTCCTCGGGCGAGACGCGCGCCGAGCAGGAGGCGCTGACCAGCAGCCCTCCCTGGCGCACCAGGCGCAGGGCATTGCGGTTGAGCTTGGTGTACACCCCCATGGCCTGTTCCAGGCCGGCGCTCTTGCGCAGCAGGGCTGGCGGGTCCAGCACCGCGATGTCGAAGCGGGGGCCGCGCTCGGCCAGTTCGTCGAGAAAGGGGAAGAGGTCGGCGGCCAGGTACTGGGCAGTGCTGCCCGGCGGGCAGTTGGCCTGGGTGTTCTGCCTGGCCGCGGGCGCCAGCTGGGGGAAGATGTCCACGTCGAGGGTGCGGCGGGCCCCGCCCTTGAGGGCATGGGCCGAAAAGCCGCCGGTATAGGCAAAGCAGTTGATCAGCTCCTGGCCGGCGGCCAGCTGCTGCAGCAGGGCGCGGTTGTCGCGCTGGTCGAGGAAGAAGCCGGTCTTCTGGCCGCGCCGCACGTCCACGAAGAGCCGCACCCCGTGTTCGGTGATGGGGATGTCGTCGGGCGGTTCCTCTCCGCGCAGCGGGCCGCTGGGTCTGTCGTTCAGACCGTCGGCGCGGCGGGTGCCCACGTCGCTGCGCTCGTAGATCCCCCTGGGGCTGGCCACTGCCCACAGGGCGTCCAGCACCGCTGGCCGCAGCTCTTCCATGCCCAGGGTGTGGAACTGCACCACCAGGAAGCCGGCGTACCAGTCGGCGATCAGCCCGGGCAGGCCGTCGCTCTCGCCGTGGACCAGGCGGAAGGCGTCGGTGTGGGCCAGCAAGCCGCTGTGCCGGCGCAGGTCGTAGGCCCTTTCGACGGCAGCGCGGATAAAGGCCGCGTCGATGGGTTCCCCCTCGGTGCGGCTGAGGAGGCGGACGCGGATGCTGGAGTGAGGGTTGTAGTACCCGCTGGCCACGAACCGGCCGCGGTGGGAACGCACCACCACCAGGGCGCCGGGCTGGAGATCGGCGGCCTGGTGGGCCACGGCCCCGCTGTACACCCAGGGGTGCCCCTGCAGCAGGGCCCGCTCGCTGCCTTTTTGGAGCACCACTTCGGGATAATGCATCTATTGCTCTTCCGATTGGTCGAGGGTCTGCCCCAGGCGCCGGGCCAGGCGGAGGAATTCGGCCTCGCTGCCCCCGCCGGCGGCCAGTTCCTTTTCGAGCAGGCGGTACCTGGCCAGCAGTTCGCCGGCTTCCGCCTCGTCTTCCACCAGCTCTCCGGCGAAATGTTCTTTGACCAGGTGGATGGCCCGCAATTGCCCGGCCTCCGGCTGCAGGGCCACCAGCAGCCGGCACTCGGCAGCGGTGTAGGCCGGCGCGTCCAGGGCCGGACCGGCGTAGTCCTCGGGGACCAGCCACAGTTCGGCGCCGAGAAGGCGGCTGCGGATCTTGAGGGGACCTGCTACCTGGCCTAGGGAAAGGGGTGCCGGGGCCATCAGGGGGCGTCGGGCAGGCTGCGGGCGCAGCGGAAGCCGATGTACCCGGCGCCCTTGTCCGGGTTGGAATAGGCGCGGGCGCTGGCGCGCAGTTCGTCGGCTGGCGATGACCAGGAGCCGCCCCGCACCACCCGGTAGTCGCCCTCTGCCGGGCCCTGGGGATCGGCGGGGGGGCTGGCCGCATAGTACGAGGGGTCCCACCAGTCCTGCACCCATTCGGCCACGTTGCCGGCCAGGTGGCGTAGGCCCTCGGGGGTGGCCGCCAGCGAAGCGGTCTCCACCGGCCCCTTGTACTGGCCCCCAAAGCGGGCCAGGGCGGCGGTGGGCGGGGCCTCGCCCCAGGGATAGGTGCGGCCTTCGGGACCGCGGGCGGCGTACTCCCACTCGGCCTCGGTGGGCAGCCGCTTGCCCTGCCACTGGCAGTAAGCGGCCGCGTCGGTCCAGCTCACCATGGTGGCGGGTTGTTCGGGGTGTTCGGCGGGGGGCAGGGGGCCCTGCCTGATCTCGACAAAGGCCTGGTACGCGGCCTGGTTCACCTCGTCGCGGTCGATCTCAAAGGCGCTCAGGGAGACCAGGTGCGTGGGAGATTCTCCGGGCAGGGCGCTGCCCATCTGGAACTGGCCGGCCGGCAGGCTCACCATCGGGGCCGGCGAGAGGGCCGTCGCCGCGCCGATCAGGCGGCGGGCCAGGCGGCGGGTAGCGGCCTGGATCTGCTCCTGGCGGGGGCCCAGGTTCTCTTCCTCCACCTTGACCACCTGGTTGGAGGCCACGTCCACCACCTTGACCACCAGCTTGTAGTTGGAGCCGACGCGCAGCACCTCGGCGAAGAAGAGTTTTTCCACGTTGAGATGGCTGCCCAGTTCGCTGGCCTTTTCGGGGACGGTGACCCCGGACTGCTGGAAACTGACCTCCTCGATCACCTCCTGCACGCGGCTGCGCTCCACCAGGGTGAAGCGGCCGCTGCGGCTCAATTCAGCTTCGAGCACGGACTGGGTGTAGGCGGGCAGGGCGGCCGGCACCCCCTGGGCGCCCTTTACCGGAACCAGGGCGATCTGGGGGCGTTCGCTCCCCCAACTGAGGGGAGCGGCCAGCAGCAGGAGCAGGGCGAACAAGGGCATGGGATTATACCAGAAGGCGAAGGGGCAAAAGGCAGACGCCTCAGTTGAGGTGTCGTTTCACCTGCTCTTCCAGCAGGGCGCGCAACTGGGGATCGTCGCTGCAAAAGATGCGGAAGATCTTGGCCTGGTCCTCGAAGTTGTGCAGCAGGGACTCGCGCAGATGCGAGACCTCGGGATCGTCGAAGCTGAGGGGGTCCGGCTTCTCGCTGGGCACATGCTGACCGTAGAAGACCTTGAGGTCCACCTCAGGGCTCTTGTCGAAGCGGGGGATGTCGATGAGGATCTCGTGGCCTTGCAGGGGGCGTCCCAGCTGCGGGCCGAAGAGCCGGCACAGCTCGATCTCCTTGGCCCGCCGCTTGTCGGGGTGCTGGTACAGGTCGGCGAGGAAATTCATCAGCTCTTCCTTGCGCTCCCCCGGATAGATGAAACTGCCCACCTTGTGCAGGCGGCGGCTGATGGTGCCGGCCAGCAGCCGGGCCGAGCCTTCCAGACCCAGCCGCTCCTGCTCCTGGCGCAGGATCATGATCAACTCCCCCTCGGTGATGCGGTGGAAGTCGGAGATGTGCAGCTGACAGCCGGGATGCACCAGCAGATCCTGTACGGCCCGCTTGCACATGGCGGTGGCCGAGCGCACGGCGTGGTGCCAGTACACGTTGCGGTACATCAGGTAATTGGTGAACACCAAGGCCTCCACCGCCGAGACCCCCTTGCTGGTGATGGCCAGCCGCTTGCGCTGCGGATCGAATTTGATGGAGGCGATGAGGCGGTCGCGGTTGACGCTCTCGCCAAAGGGCACCCCGCAGAAGAGGGAGTCGCGCAACAGGTAATCCACCTTGTCAGGGTCGAGGGTGCCGCTGAGGATATTGGCCAGCAGCAGGTCCCGGGGCGGGATTTCGCGGTCCCGGGCGCGGTAGTCGATGACGTTGGCCACCCGCACCGGGTCCACCTGCAACTGGTCCCGGAGCACGGGGTAGAGGCTGCCCCTGGGGTCCTCGATGAGAAGGCGGGCGCGCCGCTCGTGGCCCACGAAGAAGGAGCGCAGCTCCTCCAGCGTATGGGAGAAGGGGTAGTGCCCCACGTCGTGGAGCAGGGTGGCGGCCAGGAAGACGCGGATGTCCTCGTCCTCCAGTTGGAGGGGGGGATCGGAGCGCAGCAGGCGCACCAGGAACTGCTTGGCCAGGTGGTAGACCCCCAGGGAATGCTCGAAGCGGGAGTGCCGCGCCCCCGGGTAGACCAGATGGACGTAGCCCAGTTGGGTGATGTTGCGCAGGCGCTGGAAGTCCTCGGTATCCACCAGGGCCAGCAGTGGGGTGGGGAAGTGGATATAGCCCCACACCGGATCGCGGATGGCCTTGCCTTCTTCCAGCAGGAGGGGATGGTCCATAGTGGGGGCAATTTACGCGGGAGGGACAACCCTGTCAAGGTAGGAGGGGGCCGGAAGGGTTGGAGGTTCAACTCTTTCTGGGATCGGCAGTTAGGCCCAGGTTCGCCGCGGGGGAGATGGTTGACATACGCGGGGATAACGCCTATCTTAAAAAACTTACCTCTAGAATAGAGGAACCCGTTGCCAGCACCGCGCGGCGTTCAGAAGGGAGAAGTATGGACCGCACCTTGATGATCATCAAACCCGATGCCGTCGCCAAGCGCGTCATCGGCGAGATCCTGCGGCGGGTGGAGGCCGAAGGCTTCGCCATCCGCCAACTGCGCATGACCCAGTTGTCAAAGGAACGGGCCGAGGCCTTCTACGCGGTGCACCGGGAGCGACCTTTCTTCGGCGCACTGGTCGAGTTCATGACCTCCGGGCCGGCGGTGCCCATGGCCCTGGAACGGGCCGACGCCGTGGCCCACCTGCGGCAGTTCATCGGCTCCACCGACAGCACTGAGGCGGCCCCCGGCACCATCCGCAGGGAATTCGGCACCGACGTGCAGTGCAATGCGGTGCACGCCTCCGACTCGCCCGAGAACGCCGCCAGGGAGATCGAGTTCTTCTTCGGGAAGAGCGCCTAAAATGACACGGCGCCGGCCAGCGGGGATCAAAACGCCGTCCACGATCCTGCTCCTCGACCAGATCGAGGAGGGGATCAGCCGGCGCCAGGTCGAGGTGGATATTGCCGAACTCGACCTGGGCGAGGGCGACTTCCGCCTGGTCGGCCCGCTGCAGGTGGGATACCGCTTCAACCGCTCGGCCCAGACCTTCCAGGTACTCGGGCAGCTCCGGGGCCGCCTGACCGGCGAGTGCTGCCGCTGCCTGGAGCCGGTCGAACAGGAACTGGAGGCTTCCCTGCAACTGCTGCTCCAGCGCCAGCAGTTCAGCGGCGAAGAGCGCGAGGCGGTGACTGCCGACGAGGATGTCGAACTCCTCGACCCGGGCGCCAAACAAGTGGATCTGAAGGAGCGGCTGCGCGAGGCAGTGCTGCTCGAACTGCCCGTGCGCGTGTACTGCCGCGAGGACTGCAAGGGGCTGTGCCCGCAGTGCGGCCACAACCTCAACAGCGGTCCCTGCGCCTGCGCCGCGGACCAGGCAGATTCGCGCTGGGCGGCGCTGCGCGACCTGAAGTTGTCCTGAATCACAACCCCGCTCCGCCCAGCTGCGGAGCCTGCTCAAAGAGAGGAGCATCGGCATGGTTGCCGTACCCAAACGACGAATCTCCCGCACCCGCCGCGACAAGCGGCGCACCCACTGGAAGATGAAGGCCCCGGCGGTGAGCGCTTGCGCCCACTGCGGCCAGCCGGCCCGGCCCCACCGGGTCTGCACCCATTGCGGACAGTACCGCGGCCGGGAGTACGCGGCCCCCCAGACCTGAAGGGTGGGCGGGGATTGAGTGGCTGAGCCCAAACGATACGGCGCCATCATCACGGCGGTCGAGCGCTATTTGCCCGACAAGATCGTGACCAATCACGACTTCGAGCAGATCCTCGACACCTCCGACTCCTGGATACGCGAGCGCACCGGCATTGTCGAGCGCCGACTCCTGGAGGGCAAGCCGACCTCCTTCATGGCTGCCCAGGTGGCCCGCCGGCTCCTGGCGCGCCGGCAGTTGGACCCCGCCGAAGTCGAGCTGATCATCGTCGCCACCATCACCCCGGACATGTTCTTCCCCTCCACCGCCTGCCTGGTCCAGGACCAGATCGGGGCGGGGCGGGCCTGGGCCTTCGACCTGTCGGCGGCCTGCTCGGGGTTCGTGTATGCCCTCGCCACCGGGGCCCAGTTCATCGAGAGCGGGACGCACCGCCGGGTGATGGTCATCGGCGCCGACAAGATGTCGGCCATCATGGATATGCAGGACCGCTCCACCTGCGTGCTCTTCGGCGACGGAGCCGGCGGGGTGCTGTTGGAGCGCTCCGCAGAGTCGGGGATGGGGATGCTGGACTTCGAGATGCACGTGGACGGTTCGGGGTGCGAGTATCTCCACATGAAGGGGGGCGGCAGCCTGGTGCCGGCCTCGCACGAGTCGGTGGACCAGCGGCTGCACTATATACGCCAGGAAGGGCGGGCGGTGTTCAAGTTCGCGGTGATCAGGATGGCCCAGGTGTCCCTCAGCCTGCTGGCGCGCAACGGCCTGAAGCCCGGGGATCTGGCGCTCTTTGTCCCGCACCAGGCCAATCTGCGCATCATCGAGGCTACTGCCGAGCGCATGCACCTGGCGCGCGACAAGGTGATGGTCAACATCGACCGTTACGCCAACACCACCGGCGGCACCATCCCCATCGCCCTGTCCGAGGCCTGCGAGCAGGGGCGCCTGAAACGGGGAGATCTGTTGTTGATGACCGCGGTGGGCGGGGGCCTGACCTGGGGCAGCGCCCTGTTCCGGTGGGCGGTCTGAATGGGGGGCCGGGCCTTTCTCTTTCCGGGACAGGGTTCGCAGGCCGTGGGCATGGGAGCCGATCTGTGCGCGCAGTTCCCCGAGGCCCGCGAACTCTTCGCTCAGGCCGACGAACTCTTGGGATTTTCCCTGAGCCAGTGCTGTTTCGAGGGGCCTGAGGAGGAGTTGCGCCAGACGGCAATCACTCAGCCGGCGCTCTTCGTCCACAGCGCCGCGGCCTGTCGGCTCCTGGAGGCCAGGGGTATTTATCCCTCCTGGGTGGCCGGGCACAGCCTGGGCGAGTACTCGGCCCTGGCGGCCGCCGGGGTCCTCGATTTTGCCACCGGCCTCGAACTGGTGCGCCGGCGCGGGCAGCTCATGCAGGAACAGCGGCAGGGCAGCATGGCCGCGGTGCTGGGACTGGAAGATGGGCAGGTGGTCGAGTTGTGCAGCCAGGTGCCCGGGGTGGTGGCGGCCAATTTCAACGCTCCTGGCCAGGTGGTGATTTCGGGGGAGGTGGAGGCGGTGGCCCGGGCGGGAAAACTGGCTGAAGAGGCCGGCGCCAAGCGGGTGGTGGAGCTGCCGGTCAGCGGGGCTTTTCACTCGCCGCTGATGGAGCCGGCGGCCCGGGAACTGGCAGGGTTGTTGCAGGCGGTGGAGTTCAGGACGCCGCGGGTGCCGGTGCTCACTGACGTGGCCGCCGCTCCAGTGAGTGCCCCGGGCCAATTGCAGGAGCACTTGATCCGACAGATGACCAGCCCGGTGCGCTGGACTGCCATCATGCAGTGCCTGGCCGGCCTGGGGGTGGAGAGCGCCCTCGAAGTGGGGCCCGGCAGCGTGCTGCGAGGACTGGCCCGCCGCGCCGCGCCCCATCTGAAGGTGGCAGGGGCCGGCACCGCCGAGGAGATCGCCGCGCCAGTTGCGGCGCCGGGAGATGGCTGAGATGGGAACGCTCACGGGCAAAACAGCGCTGGTGACCGGCGGCTCGCGCGGCATCGGCCGCGCCATCGCCCTGCGCCTGGCGGCCGAGGGGGCGGACGTGGCCCTCTGCGCCCGCCAGGTGGAGGCGGCCCAGGCGGTGGTTGGGGAGTTGCAGGCCCTGGGGGTGCGGGCCCTGGCCCGCCAGGTGGACGTAGCCCTGACCACACCAGCCGGCGCCCTGATCGAGGCGGTGCTGGCCGAATGGGGCAAACTCGACATCCTGGTCAACAATGCCGGCATCACCCGCGACAATCTGCTGCTGCGCATGAGCGAGGAGGAGTGGGACGCGGTGCTGGACACCAACCTCAAGGGGGCCTTCAACTGCTGCAAAGCCGCGGCCCGCGCGATGGTGAAGGCGCGCAGTGGCCGCATCATCAATATATCTTCGGTGGTGGGGCTGATGGGCAACGCGGGACAGGCCAACTACGCCGCTTCCAAGGCGGGGCTGATCGGCTTCACCAAGAGCCTGGCCCGGGAGCTGGCCTCCCGCAGCATCACCGCCAACGTGGTGGCCCCCGGCCTGGTCCCGGAAACCGGGATGACCGGTGGGCTGGGCGAAAAGGCCATGGAGCAGTTGAGATCCCAGATACCCCTGGGGCGGCCCGGCCTCCCCGAAGACGTGGCCCATGCCGTGGCCTTTCTGGCCTCGGAGCAGGCCGGCTATATCACCGGGCAAGTGCTGTGCGTGGACGGGGGCATGGTGATGTAGGGGCAGGAACTATGGCAGTCTTAGCTGGCACGGCCCAGCGCTTTTGCCTGGGCCGGGTGCTGTGTGTGGATGGGGGCATGGCCATGTAGGGTGCCGCAGGCGCAGCTAGTTATTACGCACCACCCAACAACCATTTCTCTACGGAGGATGCTGCAAATGGCTTCTATCGAACAGCGCGTGAAGGAGCTGGTCGTCGAGCAGCTGGGGGTCAGCCAGGAGCAGGTGACGCCGCAGGCTTCTTTTGTCGATGACCTGGGGGCCGACTCGCTCGACACCGTCGAGCTGGTCATGGCCTTCGAGGAGGAGTTCGGCCTCGATATCCCCGACGAGGACGCGGAGAAGATGGCCACCGTCTCCGACGCCATCAAGTACCTGGAGGAGCACAGCAAAACCTAAAGACCAGCCGGGAGATCACAGTGTCCAGACGCAGGGTAGTAGTCACCGGCATGGGGACCCTGGCCCCCAATGGCAATGATCTGGAAGCCTTCTGGGCGGCCCTGTTGGCGGGCCGTTCCGGGATCGGGCCCATCACCCACTTCGACACCTCCAGGCACGAGGTGAAGATCGCCGGGGAGGTCAAGGATTTCAATCCCGAGGCCGCCCTTGACCGCAAGGAGATCAGGCGCAACGACCCCTTCACCCATTACGCGGTGTACGTGGCGACCCAGGCCTTTGCCCACGCCGGCCTCGACATGGAGCAGGTCGACCCGGAGCGCGTGGGGGTCATCTGGGGCTCGGGGATCGGGGGCATCCAGACCCACGAGGACCAGCACACCGTGCTCATGGAGAAGGGGCCAGACCGGGTCAGCCCCTTCTACGTGCCGATGATGATCTCCGACATGGCCCCGGGCATGATCTCCATGAAGCTGGGCGCCAAGGGTCCCAACTACGCCACGGTCTCGGCCTGCGCCTCGGCGGCCCACGCCATCGGCGAGGCGGCCCGCAAGATCCAGTACCGCGAGGCCGAAGTGATGGTCACCGGCGGCTCGGAAGCGGCGGTCAGCCCCATCGCCATCGCCGGCTTCACCTCGGCCAAGGCCCTGTCCACCCGCAACGAGGAGCCAGCGCGGGCCAGCCGGCCCTTCGACGCCGGCCGCGACGGCTTTGTGTTGGGCGAGGGCGGCGGGGGATTGGTGCTGGAGGAACTGGAGCACGCCCGCCGGCGCGGGGCCCAGATCTGGGGCGAGTTCCTGGGCCTGGGCTTCACCGCCGACGCCTACCACCAGACGGCCATGGCGCCCGAGGGCGAGGGCGGGGCGCGGGCCATGCGCATCGCCCTGAAGGACGCCGGGTTGGGGCCGGAGGCCATCGGCTACATCAACGCCCACGGGACCTCCACCACCATCGGCGACAGCCAGGAAACCGCGGCGATCAAGGCGGTGTTCGGAGCGCATGCGCAACGCTGCGCGGTCTCTTCGACCAAGTCCATGACCGGTCACCTGCTGGGCGCGGCTGGCGCCATCGAGAGCATCGCCTGCATCCTGGCGCTCAAGCGGGGGGTGCTGCCGCCCACCATCAACTACGAGGCCCCCGACCCGGCCTGCGACCTGGACTACGTCCCCAACCAGGCCCGCCAGTGCCAGGTGCGCTACGCGCTCAACAACTCCTTCGGTTTCGGGGGCCACAACGCGGCCCTGGTCTTCGGGCGGTTTGAGGGATGAGCCCAAAGATCCTGCAATCAGGCTGCTGAGGCAGGGGCGCCATGAGTTGGCTGGCTGCCTTTTTCCGCCGCTGGCGCTGCGCTCCGGTGGCCCTGCCGGCCGCGCGGCTGCGGGCCCTGGAGCGGCGCATCGGTTACCGCTTTCGCAATCCAGAGCTGCTGGTCCAGGCCCTGAAGCACCGCTCCTTTGTGTACGCCAACCAGGGCCGCGGCCTGGAGGCCAACGAGCGCCTCGAGTTCCTGGGAGATGCGGTGCTGGACCTGGTGGTGGCAGAGGCGCTGTTCCGCCGTTTCCCGAACCAGCGCGAAGGGGACCTGACCCAGATGAAGTCGGTGGTGGTGAGCGGTGCGGTGTTGGCCCGCAAGGCTAGCCAGCTGGGGCTGGAGGAGTTCGTGCTGCTCAGCCACGAGGAGCGCCAGTCCAGCGGGGGCCGGCAGCCCTCGATCCTCAGCGACGCCTTGGAGGCGGTGATCGGCGCCATGTACCTGGACGGGGGCCTGGGGCCCAGCCGCCGCTTCATCGAGCGTTTGGTGCTGCAGGGGCTGGGCGAGGTGATCGCCGACGAGGAGCACACCAATTTCAAGAGCAAGCTGCTGGAGCATACCCAGGGCCTGGGCTATGGCCACCCCAAGTACCAGGTCCGCTCCGAGGAGGGCCCTGAGCACTGCAAGGTGTTCAGCGTCGAGGTGAGTGTCACCGGCCAGCTGATGGGGCAGGGGCGCGGCTTCAGCAAGAAGGAAGCCCAGCAGATGGCGGCCAAGGACGCCCTGCAGCGCCTGGGCGCGCTGTGAGCACCTGGCGTTTCCTCGACACCGGCCCGGCCAGTGGCGCCCTCAACATGGCGGTGGACGAGGCCCTGCTCGAAGGGGCCGCCCAGGGAGAACCGGTATTGAGGATTTTCGGCTGGGAGCCGCCGGCGCTTTCCTTCGGCTACGGCCAGCAGCCCTGGCGCGAGGTCGATCTGGACAAGTGCCGCGCCGCCGGGGTCGAGGTGGTGCGGCGGCTCACCGGGGGGCGGGCGGTGCTCCACTGGGAGGAATTGACCTACAGCGTGGTCTGCAGGGAGGACGATCCCCAATGCGGTGGTCCCATCAGCCACACCTACCGCCGCATCGGCGAAGCCCTGGTGGAGGGCCTGAAGCTCTTTGGGGTGGAGGCTATTCTGGAACGGGCGCGGCCCCGGGCCCTGCGCCCGCGGGAGCGGGGAGTGAGCGAACCTTGTTTTTCCAGCCTGGCCCGCTGGGAGGTCAAGTGCGGCGGGCGCAAGCTGATCGGCAGCGCCCAGCGCCGAGTGCGGGGGGCTGTCTTACAACATGGCTCCCTGCTCATCGGGCCGCAGCACCGGCGACTGCTGGAATTGCTGCCCGCCGGCAGGGGGGAGGGGCGCGGGGAAGCGGCCAGGCACCTGGAGGAGGGCAGCATCTGTCTGCGGGAGTGCGTCGATGGGCCGGTGGATCTGGCCCGGCTGGGCCAGTGCCTGGCCGAGGGTTTTGGCCGCTGCCTGGAGGTGGAGATGCGGCCGGGGGGATTGAGCCCCGCAGAGGAAGAACGGGCGGCGGAACTGATGGAACTCCAGTACGGCAACCCGGCCTGGACCGGGGCAGTCCGCAATCTATCGTTGAGCCATGGCTGACTCTTCGCCCATCCTCCAGGTCCGCCGGTTGCGGACCTACTTTCACACCGACAGCGGGGTGGGCCGCGCGGTGGACGGGGTCTCCTTCGAGCTGCAGCGGGGCCAGACCCTGGGCCTGGTGGGCGAGAGCGGCTGCGGCAAGAGCGTGACCGCCCTTTCCCTCATGCGCCTGGTGCCCTCGCCCCCCGGGCGCATCGAGTCGGGCGAGGTGCTGCTGGAGGGGAGGGATCTCTTGCAGCTGCCCGAGGACCAGATGTGCCAGGTGCGGGGCGCCGACCTGGCGATGATCTTTCAGGAGCCCATGACCAGCCTCAACCCGGTGCTCACTTGTGGATATCAGATCGCCGAGGCGGTGATGCTCCACCAGCAGGTCTCCAGGGAGGAGGCGCGAGTGCGGGCCATCGAGATGCTCAGGCGGGTGGGCATTCCGGCCCCACAACAGCGGGTCGACGAATACCCCCACCAGCTCAGCGGCGGCATGCGCCAGCGGGTGATGATCGCCATGGCCCTGTCCTGCAATCCGGCGGTGCTGATCGCCGACGAGCCCACCACCGCCCTGGACGTGACCATCCAGGCGCAGATCCTCGAACTGCTGGCGCGCCTGCGCGAAGAGCTGCGCATGGCCGTGTTGCTGATCACCCACGACCTGGGGGTGGTGGCCGAGGTGGCCGACCAGGTGGCGGTGATGTACGCCGGGCAGATCGTCGAGCAGGCCAGCCCGGCGGCGATCTTCGCCCGCCCTCTGCACCCCTATACCCGGGGGCTGCTGCAGTCCATCCCGCGCCTGGACCAGCGGCGGGAGCGGCTGGCCATCATCCCGGGCA
The DNA here is from genome assembly GCA_016187725.1 of Candidatus Latescibacterota bacterium. Taxonomy (GTDB): domain Bacteria; phylum Latescibacterota; class UBA2968; order UBA8231; family UBA8231; genus SICG01. The sequence goes on along the minus strand of JACPJE010000024.1, from coordinate 14,551 downwards.
TGGTGCCGGATGCGCGGCACTTTGCGCCAGGGTGCCGCTTTGCCCCCCGCTGCCCCCTGGCCGAGGAGCGCTGCCGGCAGCAGGCTCCGGCACTGGAGGCCCTGGAGCCGGGGCACCAGGTGAGCTGCTGGAAGGCAGGTACAGGATCTCAGTGAAAGACAGGGCTCTTGTAGAGGCGAATCTCGATTCGCCCTCAGAGGAATTATGAGCGAAACCAAACCTCTCCTGGAAATGCGGAATCTCAAGAAGCATTTTCCGGTGCGCCGGGGGGTGTGGGGCGGGGTGCGCGGCTGGGTCAAGGCGGTGGACGGAGTGTCCCTGCATTTGTGGCCCGGAGAGACCCTGGGCGTGGTGGGCGAGAGCGGCTGCGGCAAGACCACCCTGGGTCGGCTCATCCTGCGGCTGGTCGAGGCCACCGCCGGCGAGGTCCTTTTCGAGGGCGCCGATCTGCTGCGGCTGCCGCCGGCTCAGATGCGGGCGCACCGCCGGCAGTTGCAGATCATCTTTCAGGATCCCTACAGCTCCCTCAATCCGCGGCTGACCGTGGGCGGCATCATCGGCGAGGGGCTGAAGATCCACCGGCTGGCCCGAGGCGCGGAACTGGAGCGCCGGGTGGGGCAGCTGCTGGACATGGTGGGGCTGCCTGCGGGCGCGGCGCGGCGCTATCCGCACGAGTTCAGCGGCGGCCAGCGCCAGCGCATCGGCATCGCCCGCGCCCTGGCAGTGGAGCCCCGTTTCATCGTGGCCGACGAGCCGGTCTCGGCCCTGGACGTGTCGGTGCAGGCCCAGATCGTCAACCTGTTACAGGACCTGCAGCGCGATCTGGGGCTGACCTATATGTTCATCGCCCACGACTTGAGCGTGGTGCGGCACATCTGTGACCGGGTGGCGGTGATGTACCTGGGGCGCATCGTCGAACTGGCCGACCGCGACCGGCTCTACGCCTCCCCCGCCCATCCCTACACCCGCGCCCTGCTCTCGGCAGTGCCTTCGCCCACCCCTGGAGCGCGGCGCCAGCGCCAGATCCTGCAGGGAGACGTGCCCAACCCGGCGGCCATCCCGCCGGGCTGTCCCTTCCATCCCCGCTGTCCCGAGCGCCGGGATATCTGCAGCCGCCAGGTCCCTTCCCTGGAGGAACTGGAGAGCGGTCACCAGGTGGCCTGTCTGCTGCGCTATCCGGCTGAGGTCAAACGCCGGCTGGGTCTTGCGGAGGGGGACGGGCAAGACAGCGATAATTCTATACGGCCAGGAGAATAGAACGCTATGATGACGTACTTGCGGCAGAACACGGCCATAATCCTGTGGCTCGTGATTTTTGCCTTCGTTGCCCTCATTGTCGTCGAATGGGGCGCCGACTTTTCGCGCACCTCACAGACAAGAGCCGCCGAGAACGTGGGGGTGATCAACGGCCGCATCATCGGGCTGGAGGAGTTCCGCGACGCGCTGCGCAACGCCGCCCGCATGGAGCAGCGCCAGGGCCGCAAGGCCCAGGACGAGCAGCTGGTGGGCGAGGTCTGGGACTCGCTGGTCAGGGAGTTGCTGACCTCCCAGGAGATCGAGCGGCTGGGCATCCAGGTCACCGACAAGGAACTGGCCTACTACACCCGCACCCAGCCGCCCAGGGAGGTGCAGGCGATCACCGTCTTCCAGACCGAGGGCAAGTTCGATCCGGCCAAGTACAACCAGTTCCTCAACGACCCCAGAACCTATGATGAACCCGCCAACAAATCCTTTGTGCTGCAGGTCGAGAACCTCATCCACAACCAACTGCTCAACTACAAGTTGCAGCGCATGGTCACCGAAGCGGTGCAGGTCAGTCCCGCCGAGTTGCGCCAGTTCTTCACCGATCACAACGAAAAGGTCCGGGTCGAATATGTCTTTGCCCCCGGCAACAAGATCAAGGACAGCGAGGTGAGCGCCTCGCCCGCCGACCTGGACGCCTACTACCAGGAGCACCTCACCGAATACCAGCACGGGGACCAGGCGCGCCTGTCCTACGTGGTCCTGCCCCGCCTGCCCAGCGCCCACGACTCGCTGCGGGTGGCCCAGGACATCGCCCAGCTGCGCCAGGAGCTCCTGCAGGGCGGTGATTTTGCCGAACTGGCCAAGAGTCTTTCCGAAGACCCGGTCTCGGCGCGCAACGGCGGCGACCTGGGGACCTTTGGCCGCGAGCAGATGGTCAAGCCTTTCGCAGACGCGGCCTTTGCCCTCAAGGCGGGCGAGGTATCGGAGCCGGTGCTCACCCAGTTCGGCTGGCACCTGATCAAGACCGAGGAGCACTCGGCTGATGACAAGGGCGAGGAGCAGGTGCACGCCCGTCACCTGCTGCTCAGGTTCTCGGCCTCGGCCGAGACCGAGGACGAATTGCGCGCCCGGATCGACACCCTCAAGGCGGCGGCCCAGGAGCAGGGCCTGGAAGCCGCAGCCCAGGGGGCCGGACTGGAGGTGCGCGACAGCGGTTTCGTGGGCAAGGGGATGCCGGTGCCCGGGCTGGGCGAGGGGTCGGCCTGGCTGGTCAATCTCTTCCTGCAGCGCCCCGCCGGCGAGGTGGCCCAGGGCGGCAACGAGCAGGCCTACTGGGTGGCCCAGTCCAAGGCCAGCCGCGCTGAGGGGACCGCCTCCCTGGACGACGTGCGCCAGCAGGTGGAGCGGGCGGTGCTCAACCAGAAAAAGGCCGAGCGAGTCGGCCAACTCTTGATGACATTGAGGCCCCCGGCGGCGGGCGGGCTGAGCCAGGCGGCCACGGCCCTGGGTCTGGAGGCCCACACCACCGAGCCTTTCGCCCGGGCCGACCAGGTGCCCGGAGTGGGCCGCAACAATGCCTTTGTGCGGGCGGCCTTCCGCCTGCAGCCGGGCGAGCTGAGCGAGGTGGTCACCCTGCCGCGCGGGGCGTACCTGCTCCGGCTGGTGGAGAAGATCCCGGCGGACGAGACCAGATTCCAGGCCACCTCCAAGCAGCTGGCCGACCAGTTGCTGCGCCAGCGCCAGAACGAGGCCCTGCAGATCTGGTTCGACCAGCTCTACGCCTCGGCCCAGATCGAGGACAACCGCCATCACTTCGGCTTCACTTTCTGAGAGGAGGAAAGCGCAGATGCCAGCGCAGCCAGGCAAGACGCGGATCGGCTTGATCGGCCTGGGGATCATGGGCGCGCCCATGGCCCTCAACCTGCTCAAGGCGGGGTACCAACTGAAGGCCTATAACCGCAGCGACCGCCCCCGGGTCCGCCAGGTGGCACAGGCCGGCGGGGTGTTGTGCAAATCGCCCCGGGAAGTGGCCGCCGCCAGCGACGTCACCATCACCATGGTCACCGACACCCCCGACATGGAGGCGGTGATCCTGGGCGAGGAGGGCGTGGTGCACGGGGCGGGGCGCGGGGCAGTGGTCATCGACATGAGCACCGTCTCCCCCCGCGCCACCCAGCAGGTGGCCGCCGAGCTGGAGAAGAAAGGCATCGACATGCTGGATGCCCCGGTCAGCGGCGGGGACGTGGGCGCCCAGCAGGGCACCCTGTCCATCATGGTGGGCGGCGACCAAGCGGTCTTCGACCAGTGCCTGCCGGTTTTCGAGGCCATGGGCAAGAAGATCACCCTCATCGGCGGGCACGGGGCCGGCCAGACCACCAAGCTGTGCAACCAGATCGCCGTCTCGGTGAACAACCTGGCCATGGCCGAGGCCCTGATGCTGGCCGCCGGCTCGGGCCTGGACGCGGAGAAGGTGCTCAACGCCATCAGCGGGGGGGCCGCCGGCTCCTGGCAGCTGAGCAACCTGGGGCCGCGCATCCTCAAGGGCGACTTCGCTCCCGGCTTCATGGTGCGGCTGCAGCAGAAGGACCTCAAGCTGGTCCTGGGGGCGGCCAACGACCTCAAGCTGGCCCTGCCCGGGGTGAGCCTGGCCCACCAGTACTTCAACATCGTCGAGCGGGCCGGCGGCGCCGAGGAAGGCACCCAGGCGCTGATCAAGGCCTACGAGCTGCAGGCCGGCGTGCAGGCCCGCAAGAGCTGAGGGGAAACGCGCTGGTGAATCTCCGCAAGATCGGCATCCTGCCCCGCGACGAGGTCCAGACCCACGCCGTGCAGGAGGCGCAGGAACTCTTTGGGCAGCGCCAGGTCGAGGCGCTGCGTCTCGAAACCGGGAGCGAACCACCGGGCGACCTGGACCTGGTGATGGCCATGGGCGGCGACGGCACCGTGCTCAAGGCCCTGGACCTCTTTCCGGGCTGCCCGGTGCTGGCCATCAACTTCGGCACGATCGGCTTCCTCACCGCCGGCGACCGCCGCGACCTGGAGCAGATCATCGCCTTCCTGCTGGAGGGGCGCTTCTTCATCAGCGAGCGGCTGGTGCTCCACTGCCGCTACCCGGGGGGCGAGGCGCGGGCCATCAACGAAGTGATCGTGCGCACCAGCAACCGCCTGATCTTCACCGAGGTCTACGTCGACGACACCAAGATCCGCACCATCCAGGGAGACGGGGTGGTGGTGGGCACCCCCACCGGCAGCACCGCCTTTCTGCTGGCGGCCGGGGCGCCCATCGTCATGCCGGACGTGCGCTGCATGATCCTCGACGGCATCAACGAGTACAACTTCACTTCCCGCTCCCTGATCCTGACCCCCGAATCGCGCATCCGCCTCTACATCAGCCCCCAGACCCGCGACCCGTACGTGTACCTGACAGTGGATGGCCGGCAGCTGGGCCCCATCACCCCCAGGCAGGAAGTGCACATCTGCCGATCCGAACAGAGCGCCCGGCTGATCTACTTCCACTCGGACTACTTCTTCCACAACCTCTCCTCCAAGCTCTCTTGGTAGAAAGCCCATCGCAGACCATGAAACTCGTCGTGACCGGCGCTGACCGACCCCTGGGCGCGCTCTTGTGCCGCGGCCTGGCCCAGGGGCGCGAGGTGGTGCCCGCGGGAGCCGGGGTGGACCTGCGCGCTCCCGAACAGGTGGCCGTCCTGCTGCAGGGGACGCAGGCTCTCGTCCACGCCCTGCCTTACGATCCGCCGATGGGCGAGGGGCCCGAGGCCGAGGGCGAAGTGCTGGACCTGGTGGCCCGCAGCACCTATATCCTGATACAGGCGGCCTGCCAGGTCGGGATCAAGCGGATGATCCTCATCAGCCAGCTCTCGCTGCTGGAGGCTTACCCGGCCGAATACGCGGTGGGCCCCGAATGGGAGCCCCGGCCCCGGGCCGAGGGGCTGGCCCTGGCCCCCTACCTGGCCGAGCTGACCTGCCGGGAGATCTGCCGCCTGGGCCGCATCGAGGTGATCTGCCTGCGCCTGGGGGCGCTGGATGCCCCTGCGGGGACCAGCGCGGTGGACGCGCTCAGGGCGGTGGAACTGGCCCTGACCCAGGAGCGGCAGGAGAAAGGATACCATTGGTCAGTGCACCACGTGGTCTCGGCAGGTCGCTTTGCGGCCAGTGAGGAGGGCAGCTGAGATGGCGGCGGTGAAGAAAGGCAAGGTGGTGATCTTCGGCGCCGGCGGCCCGGTGGGCGCCGCGGCCATCCAGGCCCTCAGGGACCACTACACCCTGCGGGTGACAGATCTCAAGTCCATGGCCCAGATCGCGGCGGCCCCCTCGCACCAGGGGCAGCGGGCTCCGGTGTCCGAACTCCTGGGCGCCCCCCACGAAAATCGGGTGGTGGATATCACCAAATACGCGCAGGTGTTGGAGGCCTGCAGGGGGATGCAGGCGGCCATCAACCTGACCGTGGTGCGGCCCCATCCGGTGCTGGCCTTCACCGTCAGCATGGTGGGCGCCTTCAACCTGGCCAAGGCCGCGGTCGAGTGCGATTTGAAGCGCTTGATCCACACCGGGCCCTTCCACACCCACATGGGCCACGAGGCGGATTACTGGAACGATTTCCAGGTCCCTGCCGAGGTGCCCCTGCACCCGGGGGACGATCTGTACGCGCTGACCAAGTACCTGGGCCTGCACATCACCGACCGTTTCGCGCGGGAACGGGGCCTCGAGGTGCTGACCTATCTGTTCTGCAGCTTCCTACCCCGCAAGGTCGAGCCCGAAGACCGGGGCCGGGGGGTCCATCCCTTTGCCACTTCGTGGGAGGACACCGGCGAAGCCTTCCTCTGCGGGTTGCGCGCACCCAAAATGCCCTCGCCCCACGAGGTCTTCTTCATCTGCGCCGAATTGCCCCACGGCAAATTCCGCGCCGACAAGGCCGAGCGGCTGCTCAGGTGGAAGGCCAGGGACACCTTTGAGGAATGGTACCGGAGGCAGGGATAGCGATGGGGCACTGGCAACTCCTGCTCGACGATTGGGCCCTGGAACGGGTGGTACACCATCCCCGGGCCCGAGGAGCTCTTCGGTAGAGGAGGTTTTATGCTGACGCCGGAACAGATACAGCATTTCGAGACCTTGGGATTCGTCGTTTGCCGGGGGTTGTTTTCGCCGCCGGAGATGCGCCGCATTTCCAGTGCGTTCGACCTGGCCATGCGCGCGGCGCGCGGCGGAGCCGACGAGCCCGTGCTCGAACGGAACGAGCAGGGGTACTCGGTAAAAAGGCAGCAGGTGGTGCCTTTCTTCGATTACGATCCCGAGGTGTTCTATCCCCTGCTCGACGATGCGCGGATCCTCGACGCTTTCGACGCGCTCCTGGGCGAGGATTTCCTGCTCACCCTGTCCGAAGGCATCATCCACGCGGGCGGCACCCGCTGGCACCACGACGCCCTGGCGCCGGAGGGATTCTTCACCATGCGGGCGGCCATGTACCTCGATTCCCTCGGCCCCGACGACGGCTGCCTCAGCGTGCTGCCGGGCAGCCACTTCCCCGAGTTCAACGCCGCGCTCAAGGAGCGCATCCTGAATCTCGGCACTCGACCAGAAGATATCCCCGGACGTTATCCTATCGTCAGCGAACCGGGCGACGTGCTTTTCATGAACCACAAACTCTTTCACGCCGCGCTGAGCGACCGTCCGGGGCGCCGCGCCATCCACATCAACTGCAGCCAGAACACCACTCCAGAGCGCAACCCGGTCCATTTCGCGTGGCTGATGAAGTTCCTGGAGGGGGAGACGCGCGGGTGGGGCCGGTTTTACAGCGACCGGCTCATCCGCACCGCCGGTCCGCGCCGTGCCCGCATGATGGCCCGCGCCATCGAACTGGGCTTTGGCAACACCGGTCCCAACACGCAGCGGCAGGACCTAGCCTGAGCCCAGCGCCCGCCCCGCTTTGCCGCACGACTACCCGCGTCACCCCCCACTCTTGGATATTAACCAGATACCATCTGGAGCAGAGGAGGGGAGCATGGATACCCTGGCCCGACTGTCCTTTTGGGTGCCGGCGGAGCACCTGGAAGGGTTCGCCGCCGCATACGAGTCCAAACTCGTGCCGGTGTTGAGGGGCCACGGCCTGGTCGAAGCGGGCGAGCGCGGCCGGCCAACAGCGGCCGGGGTGTTCAGCCGGCTCTTCGCGGTGGAGCAGCCGGCGGCCATAGTCCAAAAGCGGCAGGCCCTCCAGGAAGATCCAGGGTGGCAGGAGGTGTTGCGGACCGTGGAGACCGCCGCAGGACTCAGCCCCAGGGGCTGGTGGAGAGCGAGTTGTTCGGCCACGAGAAGGGGGCCTTCACCGGAGCAGTGGCCCGCAAGCTGGGCAAGGTGGAACTGGCCGAAGGCGGCACCCTGTTCCTGGATGAGATCGGCGACCTGTCGCTCGAAGCGCAGGCCAAGCTACTGCAACTGCTGGAGGAGAAGACCTATTCAAGGGTCGGAGGGAGCCAGACCCTTTCGGTGGATGCGCGGGTGATCGCGGCGACCAACCGGGATCTGTGGGGCATGGTGCCTGGGGGCACCTTCCGGTCGGACCTGTATTTCCGCCTGCACGAGTTCCAGGTGGAGCTGCCCCCCTGCGGGAACGGCGGGAAGATATCCCGGAACTGGCGGGTTTCTTTGCGGCGCGCATGGCCGCACACCTGCACAAGCGGATCAGCCATATCGAAAAAGAGGCGCTGGCTGTGCTGCAGCAGGCCGAGTGGCCGGGGAATGTGCGGGAGCTGGAGCACCTGATCCGTCGGGCAGTGGTGGTGTGCCCTGGGGAGGTCATCCGGGTCGAGGACCTGGGGTTGGAGATCAAACCCGTCCCGGCGAAGAACCAGCTTGCACTGACGCCGGAGGAATACGAGCGGCAGTATCTGGAGGGAGTGCTGGTGGCGTGCGGCTGGCAGATCAAGGGGCCGCAGGGGGCCGCGGCGCGACTGGGCCTGTCCCCGGCTACGCTGCGGGGCCGGCTGGCAAGACTCGGTCTGCACCGGCCGGAATCTGCACCCGAGGATGCACCGCAAAGACAGGGATGAAGTTCGACCCCGGGGTGGAATTCCGCCCCGGGGAGAGATCGAGAGACAGCTTATTGGAGAATCTGAGGTTGGGGAAGAGCAGAGGAATTACAGGGGACGAGATTTCGTCCCCTCAGGGTGACTGACAGGGCCCGAAAGCGTCGGGTTCGGTCGGCGAAATGGTGTTGAAAAACAGTCCCTTGGGCCAGTGGCCCGAGGGACTTTGCTTTTGCGGTACAGCCTTTGCATTGACTCAAGACCATGTTGCGCATCGAGGTCGTGACCCAGAGCGAGAGTCGGGTCGAGCTGAGAGTGGATGGCTGGATCGCCAGCGAGGAAGTGGCCCTGCTGGCAATGGAGATCAGCCGGCGCCTGCAGCAGGGAGGGCGGCTGGTCCTGGACCTGGAGGGGGTGGAGTTCATCGACGAGGCGGGGATCGCTTTGCTGGCCGGCTGGCCGGGGGAGCAGTTGGAGTTGCGGGGTGGGTCGGTCTATCTGCGGATGTTGCTGAACGGGCGCGGGTCAGGCCCGTGATACCCAAGAAAAGGGACCTAGGCGGGCCCAGGCCCCTGTCCTTCATTGACGGATTCACATCTCACCCGAGGAGGGAGAGCCATGATCCAGAAGATGCTGCTGTGCGCCGCGGTTGCGGTTGCGGTGTTGTCCGGTCCGGGCCAAGCCCAATTGCCAGGGGGAAAGATCGCGTTCTTGTCAATCGCTTTTGCCCAGTTCAAAGGATTTAACGGCAGAGTCTCAGTCATGGATCCGGACGGGGGCAACATTGTCGAGCTAGCTCAGGCCCAGGGAACGCCCTCTGACAACTACTGGTTCCTGTTTACCATCACCTGGTCGCCGGATGGCACCCAATTGGCGTACCAGTCAGGGAATGATATCTACACCGTCGGTGTGGAGGGCGGGGTGCCAGTGAACTTGACCAACGCCGGCCCGAACGAATTTAACAGATACCCGGCCTGGTCACCGGACGGCAGGCGCATCGCCTTCACTTCGACCCGAGGCAAACCAGGCTATGATATCTACGTCATGAACGCCGACGGCAGCAACCCGGTCAATCTGATGGAGGGCCAGGCAGACGGAGGGAGCAGCGACACGATGCCCGTCTGGTCACCAGACGGGGGCAAGATCGCCTTCAGGTCCACCCGGGACAAGCAGGGGTCCCATAATGTCTTCATCATGGACGCGGATGGTGCCGACCCCATCCAGGTGACCCACGAGACCACCAGCGACTGCGGCGCCATTGCGTGGTCCCCCGATGGGCGCCGGATCGCCTTCGATGTGGCCCTCGAGAAGAGCCCTGGATGGCACAGCGAGATCGACGTCGTGGACCTCGACGGCGGAAACCGGGTGCGGGTGAGCGCGGTGCCCGGACTCGAGAAGGTCGACAACGAAAGTCCCTCCTGGTCGCCCGACGGCAGCAAGATCGTCTTCATGTCAGACCGCCGCTTGGGATTCCATTTCGATATCTGGATGGTCAATCCAGATGGGAGCGCCCCGGTCCTGGTAAGCCAGACGTCGAAAATCGGCCCCAATCAGACGTTCCCGTCCTGGTCGCCCCTGCCGGGCCTGGTGGCTCCTTCAGCAGTCAGGGTTCTGTCGTGGGGGCAGGTGAAGGTGGGGGGCCAGTGAACAGATTTTACGCACCCTTGCCACCCAGGTCCCAGGGGATGGCGCAAAGGAGATATCCCCTTCCTTGATAATCTGACTGTTTCGGATTATATTCCGATTTAGTCGAACTATTTCGGAATAATAATCCGAGGAAAGACAGATGCCGCCCATTCCGAGAAAGCTGGAGATCGAGCTGCCAAAGGGCCAGTCGGCCTTTCTCTGGGGCCCCAGGAAAACCGGGAAGTCCACGTACCTCAAGAACCGGTTTCAGGGAAGTATCGTCTACGACTTCCTGAGCACCGAACTCGTGCTGGACTTCACCAGGAGGCCCTCGCTGCTGCGGGAGCAATTGGCGGCGAGGAGTGCGGAGGCGCTTTCCCGTCCAGTGATCCTCGACGAAGTCCAGAAGGTGCCCCAGATCCTGGACGAGGTGCACTGGCTCATCGAGAACCGCGGCCTGAGCTTCATCCTGTGCGGTTCCAGTGCCCGGAAGCTCAGAAGAGGAGGCGCTAATCTGTTAGGGGGGCGCGCCTGGCGGTTTGAGCTGTTCCCACTGGTTTCAGCCGAGATCCCCGACCTCGAACTCCTCCACCTCCTGAACCGGGGGGGCATCCCTTCCCACTACCTCAGTCCAGCCCCCCGCCGGTCACTCAGGGCGTACGTGCAGGATTACCTCAAGGAGGAAGTTTTCGACGAAGGCCTGACGCGCAACGTCCCCGCCTTCTCCCGCTTCTTCGAGGCGATGGGCTTTTCCCACGGCGAACTCACCAACTGTTCCAACATCGCCCGCGAATGCGGGGTCGACTCGAAGACCGTCCGGGAGTACTACCAGATCCTGGTCGACACCTTGCTCGGGCGCTTCGTGCCGCCTTTCAAGCGCCGGCAGGACCGGCAGGTCATCTCCCGCGCCCCCAAGTTCTACCTCTTCGATGTCGGCGTCGCCGGCGAGATAAGGGGCCGTCACCTCGAGGCCGAGAAGGGCGAGGTGTTCGGCAGGGCCCTCGAGCACTTTGTCCTCACCGAGTTAGCCGCTCATACCTCCTATTCGGAGTTGGGCTACGCCATCGAGTTCTGGAGAACCAAATCCGGCTTGGAGGTGGACTTCGTCCTGGGCAAGGGCGAAGTCGCCGTGGAGGTCAAAGGCGCCACCCTGGTGGACAACCGGGAACTGCGTTCCCTGCGGACCTTTGCCGATGAGCACCGCCCGCGCCAGGCCTACCTGGTCTGCTGCGAAAGGGAAGAGCGCGTCGTGGGAAAGATCCGGCTCATGCCCTGGCGGCGCTTCCTGGCAGCCCTGTGGAGCGGCGAGGTGATCCGGTAGCACTGCCTCTGGGCTGGAGCCGGTTTCTGCGCAGAGCGGACCCTGGCACAGCGAGTGCGATCGTCTGCTTCCTCAGGTCTGTTGGTCGGGCGCTACGAACCCTTGCCGTCCAGGTCCCAGGGGATGGCGTAGTCGTCTTCCGAGAGCTGCAGGATGGCTGGGACCGGGGCGATCACCAGGCCTTTTTCGATCCTCAGTCCGGGGTAGGTCTTGCGGAAGGCAGAGAGGCCGGTGGTGTCGCGCCGGCTGGGGTTGCTCTTCGACTTTATCTCTATGGGGTAGAACACCCCGTCGCGCTCCAGGAGCAGGTCCACCTCTGCCCCGCCGCTGGTCCGCCAGTGATAGAGATTGGGCCGGGTCGCCAGGGCCGCGCAGTGTTTGCGGATCTCGGCCATCACCGCGGTCTCGAACAGGGCCCCGCGCAGTGGGTGGCCGGCGATGGTGTCAGGGGTCGACAGGGCCTGGGCGCGACAGGCCAGACCGGTGTCGGCGAGGTAGCCCTTGGGTTTGCCGCTGAGGCGTTTGATGGTGTTGGCGGTGTACGCCGGCACCTCAAACCATTGGAAGGTCGCCTGGAGCAGGGCCAGCCACCGCCGGGCGGTCTGGGGGGTGAGGCCCAGTTCCCGGCCGAGCTGGCTGTGGTTGATCTCCTGGGCGGTCAAGGCGGCTGCCAACTGCAGGAAGCGCCCGAAGAGCTGCCAGTCGGAGACCTCGGCCAGCAGGCGCACGTCGCGCTCGATGTAGGTGCGCTGATAGGCGGCGTAGAACTCGGGGATCACCTCCAGGTCCAGCGTCGCTGCCTCTGGCAGCCAGCCGCGCCAGAGTTGTTCGTACAGGTTTCGTTCCAGCGGGAGGCGCCGGGGTGGTGAATCCAGAAAGGCCTGGGGATCTTGCAACCAGGCTGCCAACCAAGAAGCAGTAGATCCGGCCACCTCTGCCAGGCAGAATCCTTCGAGGTCCAGAAAAACGGCGCGTCCGGCCAGGCTTTCGGCGATGGAGGACAAGACACTCCACTGCTGGGAGCCAGTTATGAGGTACTGGCCGGGACGGCGATCCTGGTCGATGCGCCGCTTGATGCTGGCGACGAGTTCAGGGGCGTACTGGATTTCGTCGAGCACCAGGGGGGTGCGGTGATTGGCGAGGAATAGGTCGGGGTCCTGGCGCGCGTTTTCGACATCCACGACTGGATCAAAGACCACGATCTCGGCCCGGCCGCCGTAGATATGCTGCAGCAGGGTGCTCTTGCCCACCTGCCGCGCGCCCGCAACCACGACCGCGGGGAAGGAGCCAGCGAGCTTTTCGAGCCGTTCTGTCAGGAATCGATCTCGATACATATCCTGCAAAATAGTGATATAATCATCATTTTACAAGATATTTCATCAAATTAACTCCTGAGCTCTCCCACAGGCCAAAATGGCTCAGGAGTTCTTTGATGCGGGCCTGTCGCTCGCCCCGGGACAGGCGCCAGATCTGCCCGTAGAATTCGAGGCGGTGCCGAAATCACGCACCAGCCCATCGGTGCGAATGGCGAATGGTTCCATGCGGCGCGCCGCTACCGGTGCGCCAGTTCGGCGGAGAGATCGAGGTACCGCTCAACCGCCTGGCCGGGCACATTGAAGGGGATGTGGTTGCCGATGCACATCATGTAGCCTCCGGACATCCTGCCGGTCTCGACCATGGCTTCGACCATGCGCCGGATCTCATCTGGGTCGTTGCGCATCAGCACCCGGTTGTCGCCTTCGCCGGCGATGAAGCAGTCCTGGTAGCGCCGGGCGATGGCCTTGTAGTCGGTGAAGGGTTCGCTGATGATGCCGCGCGCCCCGCAGGCCATGACCTCGTCGGCGAAGGCGTCCATGCACCCGTCGGCCATGAACAGGACCTCCTTGCCCGCCTGGCGCAGGATGCTCCAGAACTCCTCGTAGCGGGGGAAGATATAGCGGTGCATCCAGGCCGGACTGCAGACCGGGCCTCTGCTCAGGACGATGTCGTCGTGGCAGACGATGAAGTTGACCGGCAGCCGGGCAAAGGCCTGGAAGACGCGCCGGTTGATCTGGGCAAACTCGTCCATGATGCGCGCGAAACCGGGTTCGAGGCAGATCGACAGGAATTGTTCGTATCCGAACACCAGCAGCGGCCACATGAACATCGTATTGTAGAAGCCCACTGCGGCGGAAGAACCCGCCGGCGCGCGGTCTCCCCACTCGGCCGGGTAGTGCCGACGGTAGCGTTCGTAGATGACCTCCTCGCTCCGGAAGTCGCCGTCCTCGACGATGCGCCAGCCCGTGAAGTCCCCCTGCTCCAGGGGGCTGAAGCGCAGCCTCTCTTCGTCGTTCTGGAAGCGCTGCCCCGCCACCTCCTGCTGCCAGTGGTCGCGATTGCTGTCGCCCCACCGCCCCTTGCCGAGGTCGGGTTGCTCCTCCGGTCTCGGCTTTGGATCGTCGGTCGGTGGAACACCGAGACCGAGTTGGGGGTAGAGTTCCTGCAGCTTCAGGCGACAGAGGCGGGGGTGCTCGTAGTAGTCGATGCCGGTGAGGTAGGTCTCGGCGTCTGGGTTCGACCAATGCTCCCAATGCGCGATGCGCTGCGGGGCGAGCCCCATATAACTCTCGTACCGCGGATCACTCATCCCCGTGGGGTTCCTCTAGTAGTCTTTCACATTGATGTTGAGGTGTCGTCGGGGAGTGACCCGCTCCGGCCTTTCCCCAGGCGCGTCCTGCTCCCTCGCTCGCTCTGGCTCCGCTACCCCACTGCCCGACCACGCGGACTTCCCTTCCCAACCACTCCCCGGGAAAGTCCTCCAGGGTCATCTCCCCGCCGCATGATCACACCCGTCAAATCGACAAGATCTGAGGGGTAATATCCTCAAGCCCTCCCTCTCGTTCAACCGGCCTCTCCGCGCTGCCCTACCCTCTCCGCCCCCCACTTTTAGATATTAACCAAATACCCTTTGCAGGAGAGGAGGGGAGCATGAACACGCTGGCCAGGTTGTGCTGCTGGGCGCCGCCGGAGCGTCTGGCCGAATTCGAGGCGGCCTACGAGCGCCGGATCGCGCCCCTGCTGAGAGCGCACGACCTGGAGGAAGCCGCCGAGCCCGGGCGGGCCACCGTCGAGGGGGTGTTCAGCCGGCTCTTCGAGGTGCAGCAGCCGGACGCGGTGGAGGTCAGGGCCCGGACGCTGTACCGGGACCCGGCCTGGCAGGCGGTGCGACAGGAACTGGGCAGGGTGTTTGGGAATGCTGAGCCGGATGGGCGGCTTCGTTGTTCCTTTGACCTCTCCCGAGCGCCGGCCGGCGCGGGCCAGACCGCTGAGGTGGGTCCCG
>JACPJE010000248.1 GCA_016187725.1 Candidatus Latescibacterota bacterium | reverse complement strand
TCTGAAAAAAAGCTCCTGGAAAAGGACGAGGTATTCCTCGGGAAAGCGGCTGACCGCTCTGGCGAAGGAATAGTTGCGCGCCAGCACCTGGATGAGGCGGAAGACCTGGCGCAGGGCGCGTCGGCAAAAGGCCTGCGGTGCCTCGGTGTTCTCCCACTGCAGGCTGGCCAGGGTCTCCGCCGGATAGAAGAGCAGGGTGAGGAAGAGCCGGAGCTGGTCGGGGGCGAGTTCGTCCCTGAAAAGCGCTTCCACCAGCGGCCGCAGGGTGCCCGAGGCGTTGTTGATGACGTGCCTGAGCTTAGCGTGCTCGCCGTGGATATCGCTGATGACGTGGACCGTGCCCTTCTGGTAGGTCAGTTCCGCCGAGAGCCGGGCCAGTTCGGCCAGGGCCGCGTCCAGGGTGGGGAAGAGCCGGCTGAGGGCGCGCAGGGCCGCCGGATCCGGAGGGGGGGCTGCGTTGCTCATGGGCTGTCTCACCAGATTTCGGGTTGGCCCCAACTATACCGCCCGCCCACCGGGGGCGTCAAGCTGCCCCGCCTTTACAGTCCAGCCTGGCCGTCCTAATTTGTACCCCATCTACCCTTTCCCAGGAGCCCCGCCATGCAGTACACCGTCGCCCGCACCGATAGTCTCGCTCCCCCCGATGCCCGCTGGGACCGCCCGGCCTGGGCCGCGGCCCAGATTCTCGAAGTCACCCACTTCCCCTGGAAGGATTCGGGTCACCGCCCCAAGGTGCAGGCCCGAATCCTCTACGACGATGCCGCCCTGGGCCTGATCTTCCGGGTGGAGGATCGCTACGTGCGCGCCGTGGCCGAGAAGTTCCAGGACAGCGTCTGCACCGACAGCTGTGTGGAGTTCTTCGTCGCCCCGGTGCCCGGCTCCACGGCCTATTTCAACTTCGAGGTCAACTGCGGCGGCACCATGCTGGTCTTCCGCTGCCCCTCACCAGAGGAGCGCCAGGCCGGTAAGGAGCAGATCGTGCTCACCGCCGAGGACGAGGCCCTCATGCCAGTGGCCCACTCCCTGCCCAAGAAGGTCGATCCCGAAATCGCCGAGCCCACCACCTGGACCATCGAATACCACCTGCCCTTCGCGTTATTTGAGAAGTACTTCGGGGTTTCCTTCCCCCGGCAGGGCACCACCTGGCGGGCCAACTTCTACAAGTGCGCCGACCACACCTCCCATCCCCACTGGGGATCCTGGGCGCCGGTGGACACCCCACGGCCCAACTTCCACGTGCCGGCTTCCTTCCAACCCCTCCTCTTCGGCTGAACGGAGGATCCCATGCGCCTGACTCCCCAGCAGCTATCCTTCATGGACACCTTCGGCTTTCTGGCCTTTCCAGGACTTCTCAAGGACAAAATCGACCGGATCATCGCCGAGTTCGAGACCGTCTTCGCCACCTATGGCGGGGGCCACGACGGCAAGCCGCACGACGGCACGGCCCGCTCCTGCATCGTGCCCTTCATCGACCAGAACGAGTACCTCTCCGCCCTCATCGACGACGAGCGCGTCGAGGGCATCTTCGCCAGCCTGCTGGGCGAGGACTTCAACTACATCGGCAGCGACGGCAACTTCTACGTGGGCGATACCAACTGGCATTCCGACACCGACTGGAGCGGCAGGATGCGCGGCAAGCCGCCCCGCGTCTTCTACAAGATGGCCCTGTACCTCGATCCCATCACCCGCGACACCGGCGCCCTGCGGGTGATCCCCGGCAGCCAGCACTACGGCGACCGCTACGCCGAAACCCTGCAACAACACCTGCGCACTGCCCAGGACGACTGGAGCATCAACGGCGCCCAGGTGCCGGCCGTGGCCCTGGACAGCGTGCCTGGCGACGTAGTGGTCTTCAACCAGAACACCAAACACAGCGCCTGGGGCGGCAATGCGCGGCGGCGGATGTTCACCATCAACTGCACTGCCCGGTACAGCGAGGCCGACCTGCCCTATCTGCGCCACGAGATCAGCGCCTTCGCCCGCTTCTGGACCGAATCCGTGTACGGCCCGGCCATGACCCGCACCGCCAGCCCCGGCCGCCTGGTCCACCTGCGCCAGACCCTCGACAACCAGGGACACCTCGCGGAGGAAGTGCGCAAAGCCAAAGTGACGATGAAGGAGCCTTCGCGGGGATAGTGCTCTATCACGCTGTAAGCGACGGGGGCGACACTGCGGCGGGGAGATGACCCCGAGGCCTTTCCCGGGGAGTGGTTGAGAAGGGAAGTCCGCGTGGCTGGGGGTGGGGTAGCGGAGCCAGAGCGAGCGAGGCGCAACGCCCCAACGTATGGGGCGTTGCGGGGGTTGGGTGGTGGGCAGTCGAGCGTTAGCGAGCGAGGGAGAAGGACGCGCCTGGGGAAAGGCCGGAGTGGGTCGCTCCCCGACGCCACCTGAGAAACACCATGAGGGACTACCAGGCCATGACAGACAAGATCCGGGTTGGAGTAGTAGGCGTGGGCCGCGGCCAGAGTTTTGCCCAGGGAGCCAGCGCCACAGTGGGCATGGAACTGGTGGCCCTGTGCGACCTGTGGGAGGAGAAATTGCGCGAGGTGGGCCAGCGCTTTGGGGTGGCCACCTACACCGAGTACGAGCGCTTCCTCGAACACGATATGGACGCCGTGGTGCTGGCCAACTACTTCCACCAGCACGCCCCCTTCGCCATCCGCGCCCTCGAAGCCGGCAAGCACGTGATGAGCGAAACAGCGTCCAACACCACCCTGGCCGAGGGCGCGGCCCTGTGCCGGGCCGTGGAGCAGAGCGGCAAAACCTACATGCTGGCCGAGAACTACCCCTACACCGCCTTCAACCAGGAGTTCCGCCGCCTGTACCGGGCCGGCGAGATCGGCCAGGTGCTCTACGCCGAGGGCGAATACAACCACCCCATGGCCCCGGCTGATCGCCTGCGCCTCTCTCCGGGGATGAAGCACTGGCGCGCCTGGCTGCCCTCCACCTACTACTGCACCCACGCCCTGGCCCCCCTGGTCTACATCACCGACACCTGGCCGAGACAGGTCAACGCCCTCTCCATCGCCTGCCCTGCCCTCGACGAGCAGACCGTGCGGGTGGCGGACCCCGGCTCGGTTATCCTCTGTCGCATGGACAACGGGGCGGTCTTCCGCATCTTTGGCCTGCTCCTGCCCGGACACAGCAACTGGTACCGGCTGCACGGCGAAGGCGGCGCCATGGAACTGGTGCGCGGCCCCGGGTACTTCGGCCCTGGCCAGATCCGCATCTGGCACGAGGAATGGAACCTGAAACCCGGCCAGGAAAAGGAGAAGGTCTACACCCCGGACTGGCCCGAGCACGGGGACCTGGCCCGCCAGGCCGGCCACGGCGGCGGGGATTTCTGGACCTGCTTCCACTTCGCCGAGGCCATCCGCACCGGCCAGCCGCCCTTCCTCGACGTGTACCGCGGGGTGGCCATGTCCTCGGTGGGCATCCTCGCCTGGAAGAGCGCCCTGGAAGATGGCCGTGCCTTCGCGGTCCCCGACTTCAGGGACGAGGCCAGCCGCCGGCCCTTTGAGCACGACCACTGGTCCCCCTGGCCCGAACACGCCGGCCCCGGCCAGCCACCCCCCAGCATCCTGGGCTTTGTCCAGCCCAGCCCCAAAGGCCAGGCCCTGGCCCGCCAGGTATGGGCCGAGCTGGGTTACCCTCCCGAATGATGGATCTGGGATGACTGGCCGAAGGAAGATCTGGGATAGATCAGGGAACAGTGCGCGCAGGGGATCAGATCGCTGGAAGGGAACACGCAGCTGTACAGCGGCCTCTTTGTGCCAGCCCTCAGCCCTGAGGAACTCGCCCGCGCCGTCCGGGGCTCAATCGAAGGTGGCGCCCAGGGCGTTTCGCTCTTCTCGGCCAGCGCCATGAGCGAGGCGCACTGGGAGCATTTCGGCCGGGCGGTCCGGGAACTTTAGCATCAGGTGACCTGGCCCAGCGAATGCGGGGCGTGCCTGGCGCACTCCCCTTCAATGGCCCTCAGCAACTGCGCGGGTACTTGCATCTACTCCCTCGCTCTAGGCGCGATAGTGCCGGTCGCCCGCAGCCCGCAGCCGCTCGGCGGCCAGTTCGGGCGTCAGGTCGCGCTGGGGCATGGCCAAGAGTTCGTAGCCCACCATGAATTTCCTGATGGTCGCCGAACGCAGCAGGGGGGGATAGGCGTGCAGGTGCAGATGCCAGGCCGAATGGTCTTCCCCGTCGGTGGGCGCCTGGTGGAAACCCAGCGAATAGGGAAAGGAGGTGGAGAACAGGTTGTCGTAGTGGGTCAAGACCCGGCGCAACAGCTCGGCCAGGCCGGAGATTTCCTCTGGGGTCAGGTCGGCCAGGGAGGCCAGGTGCCGCCGGCCGGCCAGCAGGATCTCGAAGGGCCAGATCGCCCAGAAGGGCACCACCGCCACAAAGTGCTCATTGGCCGCCACCACCCGCGCACCCTCCTGCTCCTCGGCGGCCAGATAGTCGCACAAGAGGCAGCTGCCCTGCGCCCGACGGTAGGCGTGCTGGGCCGCCAATTCCTTGGCCGGCTCATCAGGCAGGTGTTCCCCGGCCCAGATCTGGCTGTGGGGATGGGGGTTGGAGCAGCCCATCACCGCGCCCTTGTTCTCGAAGACCTGCACGTAGTTGATAAAAGGGCGCCGGCCCAGGTCTAGGGTCTGCTCGGCCCAGGTGTGGATCACGGCCTCCACGGCCGGCAGCGGCAGCTCGGGCAGGGTCAAATCGTGGCGCGGCGAGAAACACACCACCCGGCACAATCCCGCCGTGGCCTCGGCCCGGAAGAGCGGAGAGGCGCTGCCCTCGGCGGGGGGCGGCCCTTCCTCCGCCGAGGGCAGCAGGGCGGCGAAGTCGTTGTCGAAGACCAAGGTCGAGGTGTAGTCCGGGTTGCGCGCTCCCCCGGCCCGCGCATTGCCCGGGCACAGATAGCAGTCCGGGTCGTAGGCAGGGGGCACGGCGGCGAAATCGGGCTCCACCTGCCCCTGCCAGGGGCGCGCTGCCCGGTGGGGCGAGACCAGCACCCATTCTCCGGTGAGCGGATTGAAGCGCCGGTGGGGCTGGGTGTAGAGTTTCATCAGAAGCCGTCTCGAAATTCGCTTTGTGGCCCGAGCGCGAGCGAAATCGGTGTGGGCAAGGCGCCCGAATGAGGCATATTGACCTCTAAATATGCCGATTGAGGGCAACGCCGACCACGCCGATTGCAGCCGCGCGAAGCCCGAATGGAGTTTTGAGACGGCTTCTTATAGGATACGCGCCCCTGCCGAGGCCTGGCAGACGTAGATTTCCCCCTGCAGGCCGGTGGCCTCGGTGTAGCGGGCGGCCAGGGCCTCGCTGAAGGCCACGGTGGCCCCGGCCTCGACCAGGTTGACGGTGCAGCCGCCGAAGCCGGCCCCGGTCAGGCGCGCCCCATAGCAGCCGGGCAGGTCCTGGGCCGCCGCGACCATGGCGTCCAACTCCGGGCAGGATACCTCGTACAGGTCGCGCAGGCTGGCGTGGCACTCGTCCATCAGCTTCCCAAAACCAACTGCATCCCCTTTCTTCAGGCGCGCCGCGCCGACCCGGGTCCGCTCGCACTCCTCCACCACGTGCCTGGCGCGCTGGGCGACCTTTGCCGGCAGCAGCCCGGCGTGGCGCTCGAAATCGGCCACTGCCACGTCGCGCAGGGCGCGGATGCCGGGCAGGCGGGTCGCCAGTATGCGCACCGCCTCCTCGCACTGGGCCCGGCGCTCGTTGTACGCGCTGCTGCCCAATTCGCGGCGCACGCAGGTGTTGGCGATGACGATGGCCGTGCCCTCCGGCAGCGGCACCTTTTCCCAGGCCAGCGACCGGCAGTCCAAAAGCAGCGCCTGACCGGCCTGGCCGCAGGCCGAGGCGAACTGGTCCATAATCCCACAATTGACCCCTACGTACTGGTTTTCGGCCCGCTGGCAGATCAGGGCCAGTTCCATGGGCGGCAGCGACCAGCCACCCAGCTGCTGGAAGGCCATGGCAAAGGCCATCTCCACCGAGGCCGAGGAACTCAGCCCGGCGGCGCGCGGCACCGTGGAGGCGTACACGGCGCGCAGGCCCCGCACCTCCAGGCCGCGCTCCCGCAGGGCCCAGGCCACCCCACCCGGGTACCGCGCCCAGGTCTGGTCGGGCCGGCGCTCCAGGTCGGCCAGCTCCAGGGTCGCCTCCTCCCCCAGGTCCAGGGCGTCGAGGGTCAGGGTCGGCTCATCAGCCGGCACCACTGCCACGCAGGTGGCCCGGTCGATGGCCACCGGCAGCACGAAACCCTCGTTGTAGTCGATGTGTTCGCCCAGCAGATTGACCCGCCCTGGGGCGCAGGCCAACAGGGCGGGCGGCTGTCCCCAGCGGGCGCGGCAGCGCTCATTGAGTTGGTCGATCATCTCCATGTCCACCCTCCGACAAACCCTTTCACTTCACCGGGGCCAGGCCGTAGACCGGCAGCGGGGCGACCTTGCCCTTGAGGGTGTGCTCGCCCAGGTGGCCCAGTCCGGCACGGGCCTCCTCCCCAATCCTGATGTACACCTCCTCCGAAATGGCCAGGGGAGAGGGCAGGCTGCGGGTCAGTTGCTCCAGGCGCGCGGCCACGTTGACCGCGTCGCCGATCACCGTGTATTCCAGGCGCTCGGGGGAACCGATATTGCCGGCGATCACCTGGCCATAGTGGAGGCCGATGCCATTGTCCACCCCCGGCAGCTGGCGGGCGGCCAGGTCCTGGTTGATGACGCTCAGGATGCGGCGGATGGCCAGGGCCGCGCCGAGGGCCTCCTGGCAGGGATTGCCCTTGCCCCCCAAGCCGAAGATTGCCATGGCCGCGTCGCCGATGAACTTGTCCACCTCCCCGCCGTGCCGGTGGATCTCCTGGACGACCAGGGAAAAGTACTGGTTGAGGATCTCCACCACCTGGTGGGGGGTGCAGCGCTCGGACAGCGGGGTGAAGTTGCGCAGGTCGGTGAAGAGAATCGCCACTTCAATCTCTTTTCCCCCCAGGTCAGCGCCCCCAGCCTGGCCGAGGATCTGGCTGGCCACCGTGCTGTTGACGTACTTGCCGAAGATGGTCTTGATCCGCTCCCGCTCCTTGAGGCCGGCGATCATCTCGTTGGTCCGCTCGGCGATCAGGCTGAACTCGTCGTTGCTGACCACTGGTACAAAGGCGTTGTAATCGCCTTCCCGGACGCTGCCCAGCGCCCCCAGCTGCAGGTCGAACATCAGCTGCAGATTGCGGCTGTACTTGCGCATGACGATCAGGGTGCCGGCGAGCAAGGTGGCAAATACAAAAAGGATCTCCTGGACGATCCAGATGAACTTGAAAGGCACCCCGCTGGCGTAGCGCTCGATGACGAACTGGAAGTCCTTGTAGATCAGCAGCAGCAGCACCACGGCGATCAGGCCCACGCACAGGGCGATGAAGCCGAGGAACTTGGTCGAGATGGAGAGAAAGCGGCCGCGCTTGAGGACGTTCATGCCGGTGTCAGCTGACAGGCAATGGATGATTCCCCGCTCCACGTCCAGGGCCAGGCTGGTGGCGGTGAACATCCCCAGGGTGGCGCAGGCCAGCACCACCTTGAGGCCGCTGCCCAGGGGGAAGTCGTAGTTGAGGGCGTTCCAGAGGGTCACCAGCAGGCCGATGGCCAGCCAGGTGCAAAAATCGACCCGCAGGTAGTGCCAGGGCCGGCCCAGCTCCACCTCCTCGGGCCGGGCCGCCTCCTGCAGGCGCAGCCGACAGATCAACAGCCAGCGCAGGGCAAAACCCAGGGTCAGGGCCACGGCCAGGATGGAGACCAGCTGCCCGGGCGCCAGGGATTCGAGGAAGGGGCAGACCTCCGTGCCGTACACACTCAGCAGCCCGGTGCAGAGCAAATAGAAGACACTGCTCTTCAGCGCCTCCCTGGCCAGGGAGGGACGGGAGGCCGGCGCTGCCGGCTGCGTGCCCGGGGTTGGGAGACTTTTGGCGGTGGCGTAGATCTGCATGGGCTATCTCCCGATGATGAGCCGCCGCGGGTCCACTTCCTCGCGCAGGATGCGCAAGACTTGCGGGTCCGGGGGAGGGGTCTCCTCGATGCGGGGCGCCTTCAGCAATTCAAAGCCGGTGTTTTCCTGCACCTGCTCAGAAGTGATACCCGGATGCAGACTTTCCACCTGCATGCGCTTCGACTCCGGATCGTAGCCCATGATCGCCAGGTCGGTGATCACCTTGTAGGGACCGGTGCCCTCGGGCAGCCCGGCCGCCTCGCGCGCCCCCGGCCCGCTGAGGTACCCGGGGGTGGTGAGGAAGTCGAGCTTCCCGACGAAACGCCGCCGGTCGTGCCTGGTCATCACCAGGGTGCGCCAACAGAAGCTGGCAAAATCGTTGGCCCCGCCGCTGCCGGGCAGGCGCACCTGGGGGCGGTCGTAGGGTCCGATCACCGTGGAATTGAGATTGCCGTAGGCGTCCATCTGCGCCCCGCCCAGAAAGGTGTAGTCCACCATCCCCCGCTGGCAGAACTCCAGCACGTCGTTCATGCTGGTGGCCATCAGCCCCTGGTAGAAGGTGCGCGAATCGCCCACTGAGATGGGCATGGTGGGCAGCCGGGGGGCCAGGCCGCCGGCCTCGAAGATGATGAACAGATGCGAGGCGCTGGTCTTCTGGGCCAGCATGGCCGCGGCGCAGGGCGCCCCAGTGCCCACCCCCACCGTGGCCCCGTCTTCGAGCAACCGGGCCGCGGCGCAGATCATCAGCTCCATGGCGTTGTACTCAGCCATGCTCAACCCCTCCCCCGTTCCAGGTCGCGCAGCTGGGCCAGACGCGCGGCCCCGCCGCACTTTTCCAGGTACCCGGCAAAGTCCGGCACCCCGTAGATGTACTCCTCCAGAAAGCGGGCGAATTCCCCCTCGTCCTTTTCCACCTCCAGCCATTGGCGCAGGTGATCCTCATCGGAGAAGTACTCCCCCGGCATGTTCCCCGGATAACACCCGCCGGGCACCTCGCACACCGCGTCCACGCAGAGCGAGGGGATCACCGTGGTGTGGGGGGCGCGGCGGATCTCCTCGTTGCTGACCACCCGCTCGCAGGTGACGATCAGCCGCTTGGCGGCCCGGGCCAGGTCCAGGTCTGCCACCGTGACCCCGTAGATGCGGCAGTTGCCGTAACAGTCGCTCTCGTGCACGTGGATCAGGGCCACGTCCGGGTACAGGGCCGGCAGGGCCACCACCTTGCGCCCGGTGAAGGGACAGCGCAGTTGCCTGGCCGCGCTGTGGGTGAAGGTCTCGGTGCCCAGCATATTGCGCGAGAGCATGTACGGCACCCCCATGGCCGCCGCGTGCAGCCTACAGGCCAGGGCGTAATTGGTCCATTCGCAGATCTCCAACTGGCCGCCCTCCACCACCCGCCGGCTGTGGGGCGACAGGCCCCGGGCCTCCAGGCCTATCACGTAGGCCAGATCCACCCTGGCCAGCAGCTTCTCGCCCCCCATATTGCCGGCCGCCAGGATCTGGAAGTCGTGGGTGGCAGTGAGGCCGGCAAAACTGAGGTTGCGCTTTTGCTGGCGCAGCACCTCGTGCAGGGCCGCCGCAGCGATGCGGTTGGTGCCAAAGCCCCCGGAGCCCAGATAATCCCCGTCGTGTACAAAGCGGACCACGGCCTCGCGCACCGGCATCACCTTGTCCTCCAGGGCGCGCGACTTGTGCCGGAAGAAGGCGCGGGCCTTCTCCGGATCTGGATCGCTGAAGAGCGGGCCTTCACCCTCGCTGAGTTCGGTCACAGCGCCGTCCATCCCCCATCCACCAGCAGGGTATGCCCCGTGACCATCGACGACCCCGGACCGGCCAGGAAGACCACCGCGCTGGCCACGTCCTCGGGCTGGCCCACCCGGCCCAGCGGGATGCGGCTGAGCAGGTCGGCCCTCATCTTGGGATCGTCGAAGGTGGACTGGGTCAGCGGGGTCAGGATGAAGGTGGGCCCCACCGCATTGACGTTGATCTGGTGCTCGGCCCACTCGATGGCCAGCACCCGGGTCAGGTTCACCACCCCGGCCTTGCTGGCGCAGTACGCCGCGCGCTTGTAATAACCCACCACCCCGTTCATCGAGGCGATGTTGACGATCTTGCCGCCCCCGGTGCGGATCATCTCGCGGGCCGCCCGCTGGGCCGTGAAGAACACCCCCTTGAGATTGACCCCCAGGATGCGGTCCCACTCCTCCTCGCTCACCTCCAGGGCCGGCTTGGGGGTGTTGATCCCGGCGTTGTTGACCAGGATATCGATGCGGCCCAGCTCCCGCACCGCCCAGGCCACAAAGGCGTCGATGCTCGCCAGTTCGGGCAGGCGCAAGGGCAGGGGGGCAGCGCGGCGTCCCAGCTTTTCGATGGCCTGGCACACCGGCTCCAGATTGGCCATGCGCTCGGGCAGTTCGCTGACTGCGCAGTCGGCCCCGGCCTCGGCCAGGGCAATGGCCGTGGCCTTGCCGATGCCCGAACCAGCGCCGGTGACCAGGGCCACCTTGCCTTCCAGGCTCATGTTGGGAAGCACCATGTAGACCTCCTATTTCCTCAGTTGAAGTTGCCCCGCAGACAGCGGCAGGGAGTGTCCAAAGACCGCAGATAGGTCGAGATGAAGATCCCCCTCGCGCTCACGAGGGCAAAGGAATCTTGAGTTCCCGCAGCACCCGCCGGGTGTGCGCCCCGTCCGCGCTGCCCGCCCGGGCCAGGGCCTCCAGGTGGACCTTGAGCAGCCCGGCGTCCTGGGGGGTGTCCACGTCGTACCAGGGCGGCAGCAGGCCCAGCGAGCGGTCGCCCAACCCTTCGAGGGTCTGGGCCAGCACCCGGCCGGTGCTCCAGGCAATGCCGGTGAAGAGCGCCGCCGTCCGCTGGCGCAGACCGATCAAATAGTACCCCCCGTCGGTACTGGGGCCGATGACCACCTCGCGCTGGGTCAGCAGTTGCAGCGCCTCGTCGATACAGGTGGCAGGCAGGCTGGGGCTGTCCGAGCCCAGGGCCAGCACCCGCTGCATCCCTTGGTCAAAGGCCCAGCCGAAAAGCTGGTCCAGGCGGCTGCCCAGGTCAGTCTGCGGCTGGGGGACAAAGACCAGATCCTCCCCGCCCAGCAGAGCGGCCAGTTCCCCCTGGGCGGCGGGCGGTTCGCAGGCCACCACCTTCAGCTCTGCCGCCGAGGCCCGCAGCAGGGCGGCGCTGTCCAACAGGAAGCCCCGGTACAGGGCCGCCGCCTCTTCCGGGGTGCAGCAGCCCAGCAGCCGGGTCTTGACCTTGCCGGGCCGCGGTGCTTTGGCGAAGAGGATGGCGCAGCTGGACATGCTGTTGTCTCAAGGGGCGGCAGGGCTTATTTTTGGCATTGCTGCTGAATATATAACCTCTCCTTCCACCATCCAACCCCGACTGCAAAGCCATGGCCAAAGTCCATATCCTCCGCCACAAACCCGGCGCGGTCTTCTGCGGCACCGCCGAGGTCATCCTCATCGACGACCAGCACGACGTCTCCCGCCTGGTGGAACCCAGCGGCAACGTGGGCACCCAGTACCCGGGCGGGGTCGGCTCCGAATGGTTCGGCACCATCGAAAACCTCAGCGCCGGCCTGGCCCTGGGCAAGGCCCACTGGTCAGACGTGTACAAGACCGACGTCTTGTGGACCACCCCCTCGGCCAAACGCGAGGACTGCCAGCAGCGCCGCGACGAGTTCAACGCGGTGTACGGGGCCATGATCAACCGCTGCACCGGCGGCCCCCTGCGCTCCAACCGCATGGCCCGCTTCACCCACCGCGAGGGATTCCCCGATCCCAAAGCCCTCTTCGAGGTGCAGATCCGCGCCGCCCTGGGACCCACGGTCAAGGTGGGCGAGGGCAAGGTGGATTACGGGTACTGGATCGACCACCAGCCCAGCGGCGCCTCGGTCTCGCACAAAAAGGGCGAGGAATGGATCCACACCCTGGGCCCGGACCTGGCCAAAGAGACCGAGTTCGTGCTCGACGAGCACTACGCCAAGCCCTTTGCCACCCAGGGCATCGACTTCCGCAAGCAGACGGTGTGGCTGGAACTGCTGGTGGCCGTGGACGACGCCCCTGAGAAGACCTGGGCGCGCATCGAGATCGTCCGCCAGGTCTGCGAGCAGTACTTCGGCGAGCATCGCCCCGCCGGCCTCCTCTACCCGGTCTCCCGCATCCCCAACCTCGACGGCATCGTCGAGCCCCAGCCCCGCGTGGTCTCGGGCCAGGTCGAGATCGTCCGCTCCGGCGAACTGGCAGAAGGGTTCAGCACCTGGACCGCCTTGCGCTACGGCGGCATCACCGAGGTGATGGTAAGTGCCGTGGGTGGCGGCGAGGCGGACCAGATTCTGGGGGTCATCGACGGGCGCGTGAAGCAGGCCGGTGGCCGGGGCCTCAAGGTGGACGGGGTCTTCAACAACGCCTACGTGGTGGCCGGCGCCGATTCGGCGGCCAACCGCGAGGCCCTCAAGCGCTTCAACGCCACCTTCAGCGCCTACTACCAGGGCTGGGCGCCCTCGGGCCGTACCGCCCAGTTCATCGGCGGCATCCAGCAGTCCAAGTACCCCTTCGGCATCGCCAACCGCGCCATCTTCGCATGAGCGCAGGGCCGCTGACCCAGGTGGCCTTGCAGGGCTTGCAGACCCGCTGCTTCGGGCAGCGGGTCTTTTCTTTTGCCGAAGTGGGCTCCACCAACGACGAACTCCGCCGCCTGGCTGACGCGGGCGCCGAGGAAGGGACCCTGGTGATCGCCGAGCGCCAGACCGCCGGCCGGGGCCGCCGGGGCCGGGTCTGGCATTCACCTCCCGACACGGGTTTGTGGTGTTCGCTGCTGCTGCGCCCCCCCGCCTCCCTCGTCCCTTCGCTGGTGCCCCTGCTGCTGGGCATTGCCATCGCCAGGGGCATTCGGGCTTGTTGCGGTGTTCCCGCCTTCCTCAAGTGGCCCAACGACGTGCTGATCGCCGGCCTCAAGGTGGCGGGCGTTCTCTGCGAAGCCGGTCCGGGCGGCCTGGTGGCCGGCTTCGGGGTTGACGTCAACCAGGAAGAATTCCCGCCCGAACTGCCCGCTGCCACCTCCATCCTCTTGCAGCGCGGCCGGCCCACTGACCGAGCCCTCCTGCTGCGGGCCGTGCTGGAGGAGGCCGAGCGGCTCTACCTCGACGCCTGCGCCCGGGGTCCGGCCCAACTCATCGCCGCGGCCACCGCCCTGCTCTCCACCCTGGGACGGCAGGTGGAGGTGCAACTGGAGGGCGAAACCCTGCGGGGCCTGGCCTGCGGCCTGGAAGCGGACGGGGCCCTGCAGTTGGAGGAGGAAGGCGGCGGCCAGCGCCTCATCCGCGCCGGGGACGTGCAGCACCTGGACCAGGTGGAGCCGCTTGACGATCTGACCGGCCCCCTCTAGTTTAAGGTATCTTCATGTAGGGGTGGATGGCCATCCGCTCCTACTGCGCGCTGTGACCGTATGCGGTATAGGAGCGCCCTTGGTACAGGCCAAACTGATCCTCGATGAACTCAAGAAGCAGCGCGTCACCCACGTGGTGGGGGTGCCCGACAACGGCTCGCGCGCCCTCTTCGAGCAACTCTTCGCCGATCCCGAAATCGAACTGATCCTGGTCAGCCGCGAAGGCGAGGCCTTCGGCGTGGCCGCGGGCCTGTGGTTGGGCGGGGCGCACCCGGTGGTCCTCATCCAGAACACCGGGTTTCTGGAGGCCGGCGACGCCTTTCGCGGCACCGTCTACAACATGGCAATCCCCCTGGTCATGCTCATCGGCTACCGGGGCTACAAGACCCTCCAGCCCGGCGCCCCGCGCGTGGACACCGCCGCCGCCTTCTTCGAGCCCACCCTCAAGGCCTGGGACGTCCCCTACACCTTGCTCTTCGACGACCAGGACGTCCCGCAGATCCCCGCGGCCTTTGCCAAGGCAGGGGAAAGCTCGATGCCCGCTGCCGTGGTGCTGGTGGAGGAGACCACCTGAGATGCTGGACAAGTACGCCTGCCTGCAAAAGCTGGCCGCCCGCCGCCGGGACGAGATCGTGGTCACCACCATGAGCGTGTCCGTCCCCTGGTCCCGGCTCTCAGGTGGCCCCCTCGACTTCGCTGCCATCGACAGCGCCATGGGCCATGCCGCCGCCCTTGCCTATGGTCTGGCCCTGGGCCAGCCCCGACGCCGCGTCATCGCCCTCAACGGCGACGGCAGCATGCTCATGTGCCTGGGCAGCCTGGTGACCATCGCCCAGCGGCCCACCCCCAACCTCACCCTGGTGATCACCGAGAACGGCACCTATGAGGTGACCGGCAACCAGCCCGTGCCCGGGGCCGGGACCATCGACTACGCCGCCATCGCCCGGGGCGCCGGCATCAAAGAGGTCCACACCATCGAAACCGAAGCCCGGTTCGACGCCTTATTACCCCTGCACTTCAGCGGCCCGGGTCCCGTGGTCCTGGTCTGGAAAATCGCCCGGGGCAGCGAGCCCGTGCCCAAGCTCCCCCTGTCCATCCGCGAAAGGGGGCGCCACCTGCGCCAGGCCCTCGTCGGCTAAAAGTCTCGTTCAGCGGCTCCATAAGGAGATCCCCATGCAACTGCCCCTGATGACAGCGGTCCGCCAACTCTTCCCCAGCGCGGCCCTCAAAGATCCCCTCCAGACCCTGCGCCAGCAATTGCAGCAGGCCGCCCTCCGGCCGGCGCCCGGGGCCCGCATCGCCGTGGCCGCCGGCAGCCGCGGTATCGCCCATATCGCCACCTTCACCCGCGCGGTGGTGGACCAGCTCAAGGAAGCCGGCGCCCGGCCCTTTGTGCTGCCGGCCATGGGCAGCCACGGCGGGGCCACGGCCCAGGGACAGATCGGGGTATTGGCCAGCTACGGGATCACCCCGGAAAGCATGGGGGTGCCGGTGGAGTCGACCATGGAGGTGGTGCAGGTGGGGCAGTTGGAGGACCACACCCCGGTGATGATCAACAAGCTGGCCCTGGAGTCGGAGGGCATCGTGCTGATCAACCGCGTCAAGCCGCACACCTCCTTCCGCGGCCCCTTCGAGAGCGGGCTGATGAAGATGCTCACCATCGGCCTGGGCTCGCACAAGGGCGCCACCCTGGCCCACTCGCAGGGCGCCCAGGGCCTGGCCCGGCTCATCCCGGCCTGGGGCGAGGTGATCCTGAAAAAGGCGCCGGTGCTCCTGGGGGTGGCCCTGGTCGAAGACCCCTACGAGCATACCGCCCTGATCGAGGTCCTGCGCCCCGAGCAATTCGCCAGCCGCGAGCCCCAGTTGCTGGTCCAGGCCCGCGAAAACATGCCCCGCCTGCTGGTACAGGGCATCGACCTGCTCATCGTCGAGGAGATGGGCAAAGACATCAGCGGCACCGGCATGGACACCAATGTGCTGGGCCGCATGATGCTGCCCGGTATCAAGGAACCAGACGAGCCCGGCGTGGCCCGCATCGTCACCCTGGCCCTCAGCGAGCGCACCCACGGCAATGCCAACGGCATGGGCCTGGCCGACATCGTCACCCGCCGGCTCTTCGCCGCCGTCGATTTCAAGGCCACCTACGCCAATGCCTTCACCTCCACCTTCCTCAACCGGGCCTACGTGCCGGTGATCATGGAGACCGACCGCCAGGCCATCGAGGCCGCCCTCGAGGTGCAGCGCCTCGCCAACCCCGCCCAGGCCCGCATCGCCCGCATCCGCAACACCCTGGACCTGGCCCAGATCCAGCTCTCCGAATCCCTGTACAACGAGTTCAAGAACCACCCCCAAATAGAACAGGTCGGACCGCTGGAGCCGATGGCCTTTGGCGAGGACGGGAGACTGATCTAGCCGCAAGCGGCGGGGAGATGGCAACGGAACAGCGAGCGGCGGGGAGCGAACCCCGAAAGCTTTTCCCGGGGAGCGGTTGGGATGGGAAGTCCGCGCGGTGGAGGGGCCGGGTAGCGGAGCGAAGCGAGCGAGGGGGCAGGACGCGCCTGGGGAAAAGCTGTAGTGGGTTGCGCCCCGCCGCGATGGATCACTAGAACGCCTTCTTCCGGTACCGCTGCGCGTTGATGCCCAGTTGATCGCGGTACTTGGCTACCGTGCGCCGGGCGATGCGCAGCCCCTCTTCCTTGCTGAGGCGGTCGGCGATCTCCTGATCGCTGAGCGGATTGCCCGGGTCTTCGGCGCCGATGAGGGTAGTGATCTTCTCCTTCACGCTGCGGGCCGACACGTCCTCCCCCCCGTCCTCCCTGCCCACCCGGCTGTCGAAGAAGTACTTCAGTTCCTTCACCCCGTGCGGGGTCTGCATGTACTTGCCGTTGCTCACCCGGCTGATGGTGGACACGTGCATGCCCACCGCGTCGGCCACGTCCTGCAGCACCATGGGCCGCAGAAAACCGGGGCCCTTCTCGAAATAATCCATCTGCGCCCGCACCAGATAGTTGGCCACCTTGAGCATGGTGGTGCGGCGCTGGTGGATGGCGTTGATCAGCCAGCGGGCGTCGTTGAGCTTCTTGGACAGATAGGTGTGGACCTCGTCCTGGCCGTTGCGCCGGCCTACCTTCATCAGCTTGGCATAGGAGGGATTGATGCGCAGGGAGGGCAGGTTGCCCTCGGTGAGGCTGACCACCCACTCCTCGCCCACCTTCTCGACGATCAGGTCCGGGGTGATGTAGGAGACCTCGGTGTCCAGGGTGAGCAGGCCGTTGTAGTTGCTGGTGCTGGCCACCCCGGGGTAGGGCTGCAGCTTTTCGATCAGGTCCAGGGCCCCCTTGAGCTGCTCGTTGCTGATCCCCAGGGCGCGGGTGATGCGGGTGAGGCGCCGCTTGGTGAGGTCTTCCATGAACCCGCCCACTACCTGCAGGGCCAGTTCGCGCTCCGGCTCCTCGCGCTGCCGCAACTGGATCGTCAGGCACTCGCCCAGATCGCGCGCCCCGATCCCCGGCGGCTCGAAGCCCTGGATCACCCCCAGCACCGCGTCCACCTGCTCCACCGGCACCTCCAGCGCGGTGGCGATCTCCGCGGTGGAACAGGTCAGGTACCCGCGCTCGTCGATGTTGCCGATGATGAACTCGGCGATCTGGCGCTCCTCCTCCCCCAGGTCGGTCAGGATCAGCTGGTCCTGCAGCTGATCGATCAGGGGGGGGATGGTGGTGATGCGGTTTTCCTGGGATTCGCGGTCCACCTCCCAGTTGGGATCGTACTCAGCAGATTCGTTGTTGTAGGAATTGCGATCGAACTGATCCTCCAGCAGGGCGTCCCAGTTGACCTGCTCCATGTTCTGGGGCACCTCGGCCTCTTCCTTGAGCGCCTCGACTACTGAGGGGATTTCCTCTTCCTCCGCCTCTTCCCCTTCCTCCTCCTCCTTCTGCTCCAACCCCTCTTCCAGGAGTGGATTGAGTTCCATCTGTTGCTTGATCTCCAGCTCCAGTTCGAGCGTGGACATCTGCAACAGCTGCAGCGACTGGATGAGCTGGGGCGCCATCTTCTGCTGCAGGCTGAGGTTTTGTGAGATGCGGAGCATGAGTTTTGCTATATATAATAATAGTAGAAGGGAAAAGTTCGCACCTAAATTAGATCGGCCCATACCCGATGTCAAGCACCTCAGTCCATCTGGAACTTCTCGCCCAGATAGAGCCGGCGCACCTGGGGATCGGCGGTCAACTGCGAAGCGGTCCCGGCCGTCAGGATGCGGCCGTCGACCATGATGTAGGCCCGGTCGGTGATCTCCAGGGTCTCGCGCACGTTGTGGTCGGTGATCAGGATTCCCAGGCCCCGCTGCCGCAGGCCGGCGATGATGGCCTGGATGTCTTCCACGGTGCGCGGATCGATGCCGACAAAGGGCTCATCCAGCAGCATGTAGCGCGGTTCCATGGCCAGGGCCCGGGCCACCTCCACCCGCCGCGTCTCCCCTCCAGACAGGGTGTCGGCCCGCTGCTGGGCCCGCCCCTCCAGGTCCAGCTCGCCCAACAGGGTGTGCAGGCGCTCCTCCAACTGGGCCGGGGTCAGGGCCCGGGTCTCCAGCACCGCGCGGATGTTTTGGGCCACGCTCAGCCCGCGGAAGATGGACTTCTCCTGGGACAGATAGCCGATGCCCTGCCTGGCCCGCTGGTACATGGGCAGCCGGGTGACCTCCAGGTCGTCGAGGAAGATGTGCCCCTGGTCCGGCTGCACAAAACCGACGATGCTGTAGAAGGTGGTGGTCTTGCCCGCCCCGTTGGGCCCCAGCAGGCCGACGATCTCCCCTGGCTCCACCCGCAGGCTCACCCCGTCCACCACCCGTCGCCGGCCGTAGTTCTTGCACAACTGCTCCGTGCGCAGGGCCACTTCACTCCTCCGGGGGCGGGTAATAGGTGCCCTCCGAGTTGCTCATCTCAAAGGTATTGTCCTCGGCCACCAGCACCTCGAGCTTTTCTCCTTTTACGTGGTTGAGGGCGGCCGGCCGGTCCTGCTCCCTGAGCCGGGCCCACAATTCGGCCTCGCCCTCGATGGCCACCCGCTGCAGCCGGCCCTGGGCAAAATGGAGCACCACCTGTCGGCCCCGGAAGCGGCTGGCCTCCCCCCCCTGCTGCCTGAGCACCTCTGCCCCGCCGCCCAGCTCCAGGCGCACCAGCTCGCCCCCCTCCAGGAAAGCTACCCCCTGGCCGGCCTCCAACCAACCCGCCTGATCCGGAAGCACCTGGAAGGTGCCCTGCAGGGCCGCGAGGGCGCGGACCTGGGCCAGGCGCCCCGCTTCCAGCTTGACCAGCAGCGAATCGGCCCGCAGCAAGGTGCGCAGCTCCCCCTGTGCGTGGCGCAGCTGGGCCTGGCCCCTCAGGCTCAGTTCCTCCAGGTCGCTGCGGTAGCGCCCCTCCTGGCTGCGCAAAAGGGCGGTGCGGCCCTGCACCTCAAAATCCTCGCGGCCGCTGAGTTCCTTTTGATCCAGGGCAAAATCGAGTTCGCCGGCGCTGAGGCGCAACTCCTCCCCGGTGCGCCGCTGCAGGCGGGGATTGCCGCGCAGGCGGACCTGCTGGGTGTTGAGGTCGTAGCTGAGCGCGCTGCCGGCGGCCACCCCTTCAAAGGCGGGGTCCTCCAGGGTCACCTCCGCGCCAGCCTCCAATTGCCCGGCGGCGTGCCCATAGCGGAGCTGTCCCGCCTGCAGCCGCCTTTCCCCCTCGCGGAAGACCACCTCGCCGGCAGCCTCGACCTGGTCGCCCTCCTCCTGGTAGGAGAACTGCCTGGCCTGGATGGAGCGCTCGCCCCGCTCGATGCTGGCCGGCTGACCCCAGGCCTGCCAGGTGCGGGCCCGGCGCTGCTGGCGCAATTCGTCGGCCCACAGGCGCAACTCGGGTTCCTCCAGGCGCACCTCGCCCCGCGCCACCACCTCCTGCTCGGCCAGCCGGCACTCCAGTTCGGCGGCGGCAAAGGTGCGCGCCGAATCCGCCCCCTGCACTCCCCCTGAGAAATAGGCCCGGCCCTGGCCGCTGGAAAAACTGGCCCGGCCGCTGGTGACGCGGGTGCCCTCCCAGTAGAGGGTGGCGCTGTCGTAGTCGGCGGAGAAGGTGCGGTCCAGGCGGTGGCCGGTCTCGCCCCGGGCGCTGATGTGCACCTGGTACCCCTCTCCCTGCCACTGCCCCTCCACCTGGCGCATGCTCCACTCGGCAAAATCCAATCCGGCCTGCAACCCCTCCCCCTCCTCCCGGCCCTGTGGGGCGCTGAGCACCGCCCGCCCGGGGATGGAGAATCTTCCCACCTCCTGCTCCCAGACCAGGGTGTCGGCCCGCACCTCCAGGCTTTCGGGGGCCGTGGCCACCACCCCCCGGCCCAGGGTCAACAGGCCGGCGCTGCGCTCCAGGGTCAGCAGGCCGGCGCTGACCTGCGAATTGAGGCGGCCGGATGAATCGTAGAAGGCCACCTGGGCCCCGCTGTCGGCCCAGCTGGTCTGCCGGGCCTCGCCGTCGCGCAGATAGGGGGTCTCCACCCTGGCCTCGATCCCCGGCTGGTGGAGTTCCAGCCGCACCCCCCACAGTTCGCGGTCGGCATCCGGCGGCGGGGCCGGGGGCAGCACCTCCTGGTCCGACCCTCCCCCGCCGCAGGCCCACAGCCCCAGCAAAAAAACAGCCGCGCCCCCCAGCGAGCGCGGCCCGGTATTCTCCACCACCTGCAGATGGCCCCGTTTCAGGCGCTGCCCCGCTCCTGGCGGAAGTCGAGGGCGGCCTTGACAAAGCCGGCAAAGAGGGGCGCCGGGCTGTCCAGGCGCGACTTGAATTCGGGGTGGGCCTGGGTGGCCATGAAGAAGCGGTGACCGGACAGTTCGATGAACTCCATCAGCCGGGTGCCGTCCATCCGCCGGTGGTATCCCGAGAAGATCAGGCCCTCCTCCTCCAGCAATTCCACGAAGCGGGCAGAGATCTCGTAGCGATGGCGGTGCCGCTCCAGCACCACCTTGTCGCGGCCCAGCATGATCTCGCCGACGCGGAAGGCCTGCTCGGGGTTGTCCATCAGCTGGCGGATGCGCTTGGCGTCTTCCTGCAGGCGGCCGGATTTCTCGTACAGTTCCAGCACCCGGCTCTTGCGCTTGAGCACCGCCGCGTACGCCCCCAGCCGCATGCTGCCCCCGTAGCGGCCCTCTTCCATGACCTTCTTCTGGTGCTCCTGGATGCACACCACCTGGTAGGGGGAATCGTCCTTGAATTCCTCGGAGGTGGCCTCCTTGATGCCGGCCACGTGGCGGGCGAACTCCACCACCGCCAGCTGCAGCCCGTAGCACAGCCCCAGGAAGGGAATGTCCCGCTCGCGGACGTGGCGGATGGCCATGATCACCCCCTCGCCGCCGCCGGCCCCAAAGGCCCCGGGGACCACGATGCCGTCGTAGTCGTCGAGCACCTCCACCGCCAGCTCGCCCTCTTCGAATTTGTGCCCGTCGATCCAGACGATCTCCACCTTGGCGTCGTTGGCCACCCCGGCGTGGATGAGGGACTGGTTTACCGAGATGTAGGAGTCGGTGAACTGGAAGTCCCCGCTCTCCGCGTACTTGCCCACCATCGCCACCCGCACGTGGTTGACCGGATCCTTGCTGCGGCGCACCAGCTGCTCCCAATGCCCCCAGTCGGGCTTCTTGCGCACCTCCAGCCCCAGCTTGGCCAGCATCTTCTCCCCCATGCCCTCGGCCTCCAGGGTGAGGGGGATGTCGTAGATGGTCTTCATGTCCGGGGCGGAGATGATGTGCTCGATGGGCACGTTGGCGCCCACCTGGATCTTCTTCTTGCGCACCTCGTCGATGTCCTGGTGGGAGCGGCAGACGATGAAGTCGGGAAAGATGCCGTTCTCGCTGAGCATGCGGATGGCCTGCTGGGTGGGCTTGGTCTTCATCTCGCCCACGTGGGGGGGCACCGGCAGGTAGGTGATGAGCACGAAGAGGAAATGCTCCTCGCCGATCTCGCGCTCCATGGCCTTCACGGCGAAGAGGAAGGGCTCGTTCTCGTAGTCGCCCACCGTGCCACCGATCTCCACCAGGGCGATCTCGTACCCGGCGGCGGCCTCCTGGATGCGGCGCTTGATCTCCTCGGTGATGTGGGGGATGGGCTGCACGGTCTGGCCCAGGTACTCGCCCCGCCGCTCCCGCTCGATCACCGCGTGGTAGATCTGGCCGGTGGTCAGGTTGTTCCAGCGCGGCAGGTCCAGCCCCAGAAAGCGCTCGTAATTGCCCAGGTCCTGGTCGATCTCCCCCCCGTCGTCGGTGACCCACACCTCCCCGTGTTCGGTGGGGCGCAGGGTGCCGGCGTCGTAGTTGATGTAGGGATCGATCTTGACCGCCGTGGTGGTGTAGCCGTACTCCCGCAGGATTTTGCCCATCGAGGCGGTGGTCAACCCCTTGCCCACCCCGCTCATGACCCCCCCGGCCACCACCACGTATTTGGGACCGGCGTATTTGCCCGCCATTTTACCTCCCCCTTGGCAAAGAGCGCTGATACGACAAAAGCGGCAACCCCGGCGGGCCGCCGCTTCACTCAGTCGATGATTCTGGGCACCTCGAAGTAGCCCTCCTCCCCCTGGACCGCCGGAGCCAGCAGCGCCGCGGTCCAGGGAAAAATCTCCGCCTCGTCCGGTCTGAAGGCGTTGGCCAGGGGAATGACCTGGGCGGTGGGCTCCACCTGGGCGGTGTCCAGCTCGCCCAGCTTCTCCATGTATTCCAGGATGCGGTTGAGTTCCCTGGTCAGCCGCTCCTCCTCCTGGGGGGAAAACTCCAGGCGGGCCAAAGCCGCCACCTGCCTGACGATTTCCAGGGTGACCGCCATATGCTGCTTGGTATAACGAGGATTTGGAGGACCGAGGAGGCACCGCTCTGGACTAATATGCGACAGGCTCCCAACCCGCGCAAGAGCTTCTTGTGGCCGGCGCCCTTATGCCCTATAATCCCCCTGTCTTCTCCTTTTGAAGCGAGGAATGGCATGGCCCGCCACAAGACCTTCACCGTCGCCGAGGCCGACGCCCTCATCCCTCACCTGGAGGCGCTGCTGGACCAGCTCGACGAATACCGGCGCCGGCTCCTGCACCACTGTGAGCAGCTCCAGCTTCTCGAGGTGCTGTGGGGGGAGCTGGTGGAGGCCGCCGGCAACCCCGACCACCAGGAATTTCTCCGGCACATGCGGATGCGCTCCCAGCTGAGCCGGGAGATCGAGGGGCTGGTCCACCAGGAGATACGCGGCCGCGGCTTGCGCTTCCCCCAGGGCGGGCTGAGCCATGGCCTCATCGACTTCCCCACCACCTTCGAGGGCCGCTGGGTCTACCTGTGCTGGCAGCGGGGCGAGTCCCAGGTGCGCTGCTGGCACGAGATCGGCGCGGGGTACCCGGGCCGCCAGG
This sequence comes from Candidatus Latescibacterota bacterium, assembly GCA_016187725.1. Taxonomy (GTDB): domain Bacteria; phylum Latescibacterota; class UBA2968; order UBA8231; family UBA8231; genus SICG01. The sequence continues at coordinate 5,968 of JACPJE010000248.1, read as the reverse complement.
AACTCACCGCCGAGCACATCATCTGCATGGGAAAAGACGAGGAGTTCGAGATGCCGGACGATTCAACGCTCGACTTCTAAACCCAACCCCACCACCCCTTCCGGTCATGTGCTTTTGCCATGACCGGGGAGTTCGAGATGCCGGACGATTCAACGCTAGATTTCTGAGATGATCTCGGCGGCCTCCCGGGCGTCGCCGAAGACCAGTTCCACCGCCGGGCAGCGCTCGACCAGCCGGCCCACCAGTTCCATCCCCTCAGCCGCCCAGTCCCCCAGGTTCATCGCCTGCTCCAATAGCCGCCTGGCCGCTTCGGCCCACCCCAGCCGCGCCCATTCCACCCGGGCGCCCGGCCGCAGGGCCGGAAAGACCAGCCCGGCCAGTTCCGCCGGCCCCTCCGGGGGGGGGCCCGCCAGCCTTGGGGAGAAGTAGCAATCTCCTTCCACCCATTTGAAATCAGGGACTTGCGCCATTTCGGGCAGGAGCAGGGCCCGGGTGCCGGGGCGCAGGATCAGGTCGCGGTGGCAGGCCCATACCCGCAGGGAGGGGGCCTCGATCAGGGCGATCTCGTCCCCCAACAGGGACCAGCCCCGCAGGGCCAGGGCCAGGACCAGGGAGGTCTTGCCCGACTCGGGGGGGCCCACCAGCAGCTGCGCCAGGCCCTGGCGGGCCGCACTGCCGGCGTGCACCTGGAAGAAATGCCCCAGGCGCAGCAGGGCTTGGTGGGTGAGGGCCCACTCGGCCTTCTGGAAAAACCCGGCCAGGGTCTGTCCCCGGGCCAGGAGCCTGCCCCGCTGCCGCAGGGCAAATCCCCCCTCCAGCCGCTGACAGGCGAAACAGGTCTGTGGTCTTCCCCCCTCGGCCGGCGCGCCGCTGTAGAGTTCGGCAGCCACTTCCGCGAGCAGGGGATCGTCCCCCTCGATGGCAAAGGTGTAATCGGCGATCCGGCGCAGGTGCCTCCATTCAGGAAGGGCCACCCTCAGCTGTCCTGCTTGGCATCGCTCGACTTGCGGCGTTCATCCAGATCCTCCAACTCGTTGAGCAGCAGGCGCACCAGCCGGCGCTCGCGCTTGCTGCCGGTGGCCACCAGCGCCAGGGTGAAGCGCAGATTCTCTCCCGCTCCGTACTTGTCGGCCAGCACCTGCACGGCCTGGCGCCGATCGTCGGGCAGGCGGCCGGCCACGTCCGCCAGCAGATCCCTGAGGTTCATCGCAGATCCTCCCTAGGCTGAGAATCTAGCCGGGGTCCTTTTTACCTGTCAAGGAGCCGGGGCATGAAATCCCCCCCTATGGGATAAAATGCCTTGACCAGGCATCCCGGATGGTGTACCATTTTTTTATTTTCCCGCATCGGGAGGGACGATGTCCCAAAGGGGGACGATGTCCCAAAAGGGGACTATGTCCGCAGAGCGAGGAACCGCCACCCTGGGAGCCGGGTGCTTCTGGTGCGTGGAGGCGGTCTTCCAGCAGTTGCAGGGCGTGCTGCGCGCCCTGCCCGGGTACGCCGGGGGCAGCGTGGAGCACCCCACCTACCAGCAGGTGTGCAGCGGCGCTACCGGGCACGCTGAGGTGGCCCAGATCGACTTCGACCCGCGGCGCCTCTCCTTTGCCGAGCTGCTCGAAGTCTTCTGGCGCACCCACGATCCCACCACCCTCAACCGCCAGGGGCCAGACGTGGGCACCCAGTATCGCTCGGTGATCTTCTACCACAGCGCGGCGCAGCGGGTCATCGCCGAAGACTCCCGCCGCGCCGCGGCCCAACTGTGGGCCGATCCCATCGTCACCGCCATCGAGCCCTGCCGCCATTTCTACCCGGCCGAGGACTACCACCGCAACTACTACCGCCTCAACCCCGGCCAGACTTACTGCCGGCTGGTCATCGCCCCCAAACTCAAGAAGTTCGCCGAGGAGTTCGCCGGCCGGCTGTCACCCTGAGCCCAGGCCCTCACGCTCACTGCAAAGGAACCAGAGTTTGCTCCTCACCGCCATCGAACTCTACGGCTTCAAGTCCTTCGCCCAGAAAATCGCCATCCCCTTTGGTCCGGGGATCACCGCCATCGTCGGTCCCAACGGCTGCGGCAAGTCCAACGTGGTCGAAGCCATCCGCTGGGGCATGGGAGAACAGCGGGCCAGCGCCTTCCGCGGCCACCGCATGGAGGAGGTGATCTTCGCCGGCACCCGCAACCGCAAGCAGCTGGGCATGGCCGACGTGACCATCACCATCGACAACTCGGCCCGCTCCCTGCCCATCGAATTCAACGAGGTGACCATCACCCGGCGGCTCTTCCGCTCCGGCGAGAGCGACTACCTGCTCAACAAGGTCCCCTGCCGGCTCTTGGACGTCCAGAACCTGCTCATGGACACCGGCCTGGGGCCGGGGGCCTATTCGGTGATGGAGCAGGGCATGGTGGACGAGATCATCAGCGAGAAGACCGACAATCGCCGCCGCATTCTCGAAGAGGCAGCGGGGATCACCAAGTACAAGGTCCGCCGCCGCTCCACCTGGGCCAAGCTCGAATCCACCACCGCGGACCTGACCCGCATCGAGGACATCATCGCCGAGATCCAGCGCCAGGTCGACTACCTCAGCCGCCAGGTGGGCCGGGCCCGCCGTTTCCAGGAACTCAAGCAGCAGTTGGACGCCCAGGAAATCCTCCTGGGTCGGCTCCGTTTCTTCGCCATCCAGGACCAGTTGCGCCCCTTCGACGAAGAGCTGGAACGCCTGGGGGCCCTGGCCGAGTCCGGGTACACCCAGTTCACCAGCCGCGAGGCCGAACTGGAGAAGGGCCGCTTGGCGGTGACCGAGGCCGAAAAGGATCTGCAGGAGGTGGGCCAGCGCTTCAGCAACTGCATCGACCAGATCCACGACCAGGACCGCCAGCTGGCCACGGCCCGGGCCAACCTCGAAGCCAGCGAGGCGCTCATCGCCCGGACCACCGCCGAGGGGGAGGAGTACCACCGCCAGTTGAACGCCGCCCAGCAGCAGCTGATGCAGGTGGCCGCAGAGCTGAAAAACTCCCAGGCCCAGCTGGAGGCCGACCGGCAGCGCCTGGAGCAGGGCGAGGGGGAAGCAACTGAGGCCGAGCGCACCTTCCAGGCCAGCCGCGCTGCGCTCGACGGGGCCAAGCGGCAGCAGGTCGAATTCCTGCGCCGCCGCGGGGAGTCCTCCCGCACCCTGGAGCGACTGCACACCGAGGCCGAGGGGCTTGGCGAGCGCGACCGCCAGCTGCAGGGGGAGATCAGCCGCCTGGCCCAGGAGCAGGGCCTGGCCCAGGAGCAGGACCGCCAGGCCCAGGAAGTGCTCGCCGGGCGCCGCGAGCAACTGCGCCAGATCCAGCAAGACCAGCAGGCCCTGCGCCAGCGGGGAGACGCCGTGGACGGGGAACTGGCCCGCCGCCGCCTTCAGCGCGACGAGGCCCGCCGGGCCCTGGAGAGCGCACTGGCCCGCCTGCAGGCCCTGGAGCGGGTGCGTTCCAGCTACGAGGGCTATGCCAGCGGGGTGCGCGCCCTGATCCTCGATTCTCCCTATAAAGACCTGTTCTCCGGGGTGGTGGGCGACCTGATCGAGGTGGACCCCCGCTACGACCGGGCCGTCGAAACCGCCCTGGGCGAGGCCCTCCAGGCCCTGGTCGCCCCCCGCGTGGGCGGGGTGCTGGAAGCCCTGCGCCACCTGGCCTCCACCCAAGGGCGGGCCGGGATCTTCCCGCTGGAGTGGCAGGCTGCCCCGCCGCCGCCCTCAGTCGAACTTTCGCCCTTCCCCGGCCTGATCGGGCCCCTCTCGCAGTTCGTGCAGGCCGACGACGCCCTGGCCCCCCTGGTGGGCCGCCTGCTGCGCAACACCTTTCTGGTCGAGGATCTGGCCGCCGCCCTGGCCGTGGCCGGCAGCTACGTGGACCAGCAGCTGCGTTTCGCCACCCCCCAGGGCGACGCCATCGACCTGGGAGGGCGGGTGGCCGGCGGCCAGGCCAAGGCCGAGGATCACGGTGTCCTGGGCCGACGCCGCGAACTGCGCGGCCTGCGCGCCCGCTGCGCCCATTGCCGCGCCCAGCTGCACGCCTGCGAAGAACTATGTCAGGGGACCCAGCTGCGCAGCGCGCTGCTGACTCGCCGCGCCCAGTCCCTGGCCGGCCAGAGCGAGTCGCTCAGGGATCAGGAGCGCGAGCAGGCCCACCTCAGCCAGCGCGCCCAGGGCGAGGTCCAGCGCCTGGGGACCCAGCTCGAACAGTTAGACCGCAAACATACCCGCCTGGAGGAACGCCTGGGTGAGCTGCGCCAGTCCGCCCAGACCCAGGAACACGAACTGGAAGAGCTGGACCAGCAGGGCACCCAGCTAGAAGCCCGGATCAGCCAGCACGAGGAAGAGCTGCAGCGGGCCGAGGAAGCCCGCCGCAACCGGGCAGAACAACTGGCCACCCTGCGGGTGGAGCGGGCCCGCCTGATGGAGCAGGCCGAGAGCTTCAGGCGCGACGAGCAGCGCCTGCGCCACATCGAGCAGAACCTGAGCCAGAACATCGAGCGCAGCCGGCAGGAGAGCGAACGGGCCGCCCAGAACCGCCAGGATCTCGACCAGCTTTCCGCCGAACTCACCCGCCGCCTCGGGGAACTGCACGACACCCGCGACGAACTGGCCCGCCAGCGCGACCAGCGCCAGGAGCGCTGGCAGGAGGCCGTGACCCAGACCCGCCAGCTCGAAGAGCTGATCAGCCGGCTGCAGCGCGAGCTGAACACCCAGCGCGAGCAGCGCCACGAATTGGAACTGAAGATCGCCGAACTCCGCAGCCGCACCACCCATATCCAGGAGCGCCTGCGCGAAGAGCAGCACTGCGAGGTGGAAGCCATGGGCCGGCCCGCCGAGCAGGACCTGGATGCGGCGGCCATCGAGGCCCGCGTCGAGGAGTTGCGGCAATCGGTCCAGCGCCTGGGCAGCGTGCACCTGGGTGTGCTGGACGAGTACGCCCAGCAGAAGGAGCGCCTCGACTTTCTGGTGCGGCACCGCGACGATCTGCTCAGCGCCGCCGAAGATCTAAAAACAACTCTCAACCGCATCGACCGGGTCGCCCGCCAGATCTTCCTGGACTCCTTCACCCAGATCAACGAGAAGTTCAAGACCACCTTTGCCAGTTTCTTCCCCGGCGGCGAGGCCAATCTGCAGTTGGCCCCCGAGATGGACCCCCTGGAGGCCGACATCGAGATCACTGCCCGGCCCCGCGGCAAGCGCCTGCAGAGCATCAGCCTGCTCTCGGGCGGCGAGCGGGCCCTGACCGCCATCTCCCTGCTCTTCGCCATCTACCAGGTGAAGCCCAGCCCCTTCTGCATCCTCGACGAGGTGGACGCCCCCTTGGACGACGCCAACGTGGAGCGCTTCGTGCGCGTGCTCAAGGAGTTCGCCAAGACCACCCAGTTCATCATGGTGACCCACAACAAGATCTCCATGGGCGCCGCCGATACCCTGCACGGGGTCACCATGCCCGAAGAAGGGGTCTCGCAACTGGTCTCGGTGCGCATCGGCGGACAGGAAGTGGAGGAGGCTGCTGGATGATCAGAGCGGCGGGGAGACGGCCCCGTAGGGCTTTCCCGGGGAGTGGTCGAGAAGGGAAGTCCGCGTGGCCGGGTGGTGGGGTAGCGGAGCCAGAGCGAGCGAGGGAGAAGGACGCGCCTGGGGAAAGGCCGAAGTGGGTCGCTCCCCGACGCGACAGAACCCCTGTGGTCACCCACTAGCCGGACAACCTATGAGCTGGAATTTCGAAAAAGTCGCCGGCCCCTTCAGCCTCCTCACCGAGGGCCCGGCCTGGGACGGGGAAGCGGTGCTCTTCACCGATATCCCCAGCAGCCGCATCCTGCGTTTTGACCCCCGGAGCGGGGCCTGCGCGGTGTGGCGCACCGGCACTGACGAAGCCAATGGGTTGATGTTCGACCGGGAGGGGGGGTTGTACGGCTGCGAGGGAGGAAGCTCAGGCCGGCGCATCGTCCGC
>JACPJE010000023.1 GCA_016187725.1 Candidatus Latescibacterota bacterium | reverse complement strand
TGGGGCAGCCCTGGTGCACGTTGACGAAATGGGCCCGGGGCAGTTCGGGGGGGGGCAACTGGCGCCACAGGGTGTAGTCGTCCTGGGCCAGCCACCAGTTCACGATCTGTGGGTCTGCCGGATGCCGGGGGAAGTCCTGCAGGGTCTGGCGGTGCTTGGTCGACGCCCAGCCCAACTCCAGGAGCCAGCGACGGGGCCAGGCCGCCCCGTTGAAGGTACAGGGCTGGCGAAGCTGGTCCAGGCTGCGGACCTGGATGGCCGCCTCGGCCACTTGTCCCTGCTGCAGGGCGCGCAGAGTGTAGTCGCCGCTGGTCTGAGGGGCGCGCAGGTAATAGTAGTAGGCCCCGTCGCGGGAGGACCAGCGCTGGCCGAGCAGTTCAAAGCCAGGGGCCTGGACTGCGAGGGGAGCCTGGGCAGCCCGGACGGGCAGGCGGAAGGTGCGTCCCGCCAGGATCACCCGGGGCGCCCAGGGGATGTCGAGGGTGGACACCTTATTTATCTCCCCTTGGATTGGCGCGCAGGGTCTTCAGGTGGCTGCTCAACACCTGCACGCCGTAGCTGACAGCATTGCCCACGTTGAGGAACTGGTAGCCCCAGTGGATCTTCTCCTGGAGTTCGGCCACATCCGAGAGGGTGGTGCCGGGGGCAATGCCGGTGCCCTTGAGCCTTTTGGGCACCTCGCGCATGATCTCCTGCACCTCCTTTGAGCCGGTTTCGGTGATGCGGCCCACCGAGGCCGACAGGTCCAGGGGGCCCACCAGCAGCACGTCGAAGCCGGGGACTTTGACGATCTGGTCGAGGTTATCGAAGGCCTGTTGGCTCTCCAGCTGGAGGATGAGCAGGGTCTCCTCGTTGGCGGTCTTGATCACCTGGTTCCAATCCTCGCCGGCAACCAAGGTCCACATGGGGGAGAGGCCGCGCTGCCCCAGGGGCGGATAGCGGGCGTAATCGACGGCGCGGGCCGCTTCTTCGGGGGTGTTGACCTGGGGGACCATCACCGCCACCGCGCCCACGTCGTAGGCTTTCTTGATGAGGCCCGGATCGTTGTTGGCCACCCGGATCAGGGGGGCCACCCCGCGCATGCGGGCCAGGACGGGGACGAAATCCAGGGCCTCGCTGCCAAAGGGCAGGTGCTCGGTGTCGATCCACAAAAAGTCGGGATGGGTGGCCAGGATCATCCCGGCCAGGTGGGGCGAGGGGGTCAAGAGGCCGGAGCCCAGGACTACCTCGCCGCGCTGCAGCTTCTGCTTGAGGGGATGGGGGTACATGGAAAGCTCTCAGGAAAGGGTGAAGAGAATCAGGGCGCCCAGCAGGATGCGGTACCAGGCGAACCAGTGGGTGCCGTGGCTTTGCAAAAAGCGCAGCAGGAAGCCGATGGACAGGTAGCTGCTGACCGCCGCAGCCACCACGCCCACCTCCAGGTTGAAGAGCCTTTCGCCGCCCAGGCCGCCCTTGAGCAGCTCGAGAAATTCCAACACCCCGCCGGCGCCGATGGCCGGCAGGCCCAGCAAAAAGGAGAAGCGGGCGGCTTCTTCGCGGCGCAGTCCCAGAAAGAGCCCGCCCATGATGGTGGAACCCGAGCGCGAGCAGCCCGGGATCAGGGCCAGGGCCTGGCACAGGCCGATGAACTGAATCTGCCAGAAACCCAACTCCTGCATCAGGCGGGTGCGCCGGCCCAGCCGCTCGGCCAGGAGCAGGAACAGGGCCAGGGCGATGAGGGCCAGGGCGATGAGGGTCAGTTGGCGCGCCCCGCCCTCGATGAAATCCTTGAAGGCCAGCCCCAGCACTGAGATGGGCAGGGTGCCCACGGCGATGGACCAGGCCAGGCGCGAATCTGGGCTGTGGTCGAGGTTGCGGTGCCGGAGGCTGGCCAGGGCAGCCAGGAGCAGCTTCCAGATGTCAGCGGCAAAATAGGTGAAGAGGGCCAGCAGGCTGCCCAGCTGGATGACGGCGGAGAAGGCCGCCCCCGGATCGTCCCAGCCCAGGAAGTGGGGCACGATCCGCAGGTGGGCGGTGCTGCTGATGGGAATGAATTCGGTGAGTCCCTGGACCAGACCCAGGACCAGCGCTTGTAGGGTATTCATCAGAGTTGAGCGCAAAACTAAGGCAGGGGGTCTCTCTTGACAAGCCCTTTGGCTGGGGAGTACCCTACTGGCATCACCTGAAAAGGAGAGCGAAATGGCAGCCATCACGATCAAAGATGTGAAGACCATCCTCACCCAGCCGGCGGGGTCGCGGCTGATCGTCGTCAAACTGATCACCTCGGAGCCGGGGTTGTACGGGGTGGGCTGCGCCACCTTCACCCAGCGCTTCCACGCCGTGCACACGGCCATCGAGAAGCACCTCAAACCCTTCCTCATCGGCCGCGACGTGGACCGCATCGAGGAGACCTGGCAGATGATCATGGTCAATGGGTACTGGCGCAACGGGCCGGTGCTCAACAACGCCCTCTCCGGGGTGGACCAGGCCCTGTGGGACATCAAGGGCAAGAGGGCTGACATGCCGGTATACCAACTGCTGGGCGGCAAGTGCCGCGAGGCAGCGGCCTGTTATTCCCACGCCGGGGGCGACTCCATCGAGGCGGCCATCGACAGCCTGCGCGCCCTGATGGAGCAGGGCTACCACTACCTGCGGCTGGGTTGCGGCGGGTACGGGGGCAAGCCGGCCCAACTGTACAAGCCCGACGGGGCTCCGGAGGGCGACTACTTCGACCGCAAGCACTACATGCGCGTCCAGCTCGCGCTCTTCGAGCGGGCCCGCGCCGAGGTGGGCGACGAGATCGAATTGTGCCACGACATCCACGAAAGGCTGCAGCCCATCGAGGCCGTGGGTTTTGCCAAGGACCTGGAGGAGTTCAAGCTCTTCTTCCTCGAAGATCCCCTGGCCCCCGAGGATCTGGAGTGGTTCAAGAACATCCGCCAGCAGTGCGCCACCCCCATCGCCATGGGCGAACTGTTCAACCATCCGCGCGAGTGGCAGCCTCTCATCGAGGGAAGACTCATCGATTTCATCCGCATGCACGTCAGTCAGATGGGTGGGATCACCCCGGCCCGCCACGTGGCGGCCTTTGCCAATATGTACGGCATCCGCACGGCCTGGCACGGCCCGGGCGACACCTCGCCGGTGGGCCATGCGGCCAATCTGCACCTGGACCTGTGGGCGCCCAATTTCGGCATCCAGGAGTGGTGCCGCTTCCCCGAGCAGGTGTACGAGATCTTTCCCGGTCTGCCGGTGGTGCGCAAGGGGTACATGTACCCCAACGACAGCCCTGGTCTGGGCATCGACGTGGACGAGAAGCTGGCCGCCAATTACCCTTGCAAGGACGAGATCATCAAGTGGACCCAGTGCCGGCTGCCCGACGGCTCGCCGGCGCGGCCCTAGGCATTCCACCTTTCAACCGCGAGGATTTCGCCATGCGCGTCTACGATTTTGGCAGCGGCCGCACGGACCCGGGCTCCTTTCCCACCGCCGAGTTGGCCGAGGCCGCTCGTCAGGCGGTCTTGGAACTGGGACCAGAGCTAGTGAAGTACCCTGGGGATTTCGGCTACCTGGGGTTGCGGCAGGTGATGGCCGCCCGGGAGGCGCAGCGCGAGGGGGTACCGGTCTCCCCCGAGCATATCGTGCTGACCAACGGCTCCATGCAGGGGGTCACCCTGGCGGCCGAGGCCCTGATGCGGGGTCCGGGGGACGTGATCGTCACCGAGGAGTTCACCTACTCGGGGACCATCGGCGCGTACAAGGGGCTGGGGGCGCGCCTGGTGGGGGTGCCCCTGGACGAGGAGGGCATGCGCATCGATCTCCTCGACCAGACCTTGGAACAACTCCACCGGCAGGGCACCCCGCCGGCCTTTGTCTACACCCTCACCACCTACCAGAACCCTACCGGCGCGGTGATGTCCACCCCGCGCCGGCGGCAGCTGATCGAGGTGGCAAAGAAGCACCAGGTCATCGTGGTGGAGGACAACTGCTACGGGGACGTGCACTTTGAAGGACCAGTGCCTCCTACTCTCTACGCGCTGGACCCGGAGCTGGCGAGCGTGTATCTGTGCTCGCTGTCCAAGATCCTGGGCCCTGGTCTGCGCCTGGGGTATGTCCTGACCCGCCCGCCTCTCTTGCAGCGCCTGCTGGACCGGCGCTACGACGGGGGCAACAGCGCCCTGGCCGCGGCCATCTGCGCCACCTTCTTCAGGGAGCGGCTCTGGGCGCACGTGGCCCACACCAACGCCATCCTCAAGGAGAAGCGCGACACCCTCTTTGAGGCCCTGGAGGAGAGCCTGGGGGATATCTGCACCTGGACGCGTCCGGTGGGGGGGATGTTCCTCTGGGTGGGTTTCCCCGAGGACTTGGACCAGCGCCGGCTGGCGGCCCTGGCCGCCGAGCGGGGCGTGATCTACGCGCGGGGTTCGGCCTTCCACATCCGCAACGAGGAGGTGCCCTTCCTGCGCCTGGCCTTCGGCTTCTGCTCCCTGGAGGATATCCGCGAGGGGATCCCAGTGCTGGGCGAGTGCATCCGCCAGGCGCGGACCGGAGTGTTGGCGAATGTCTAACGCCGGAGTGGGGTGCGGCTACCGTTGAAGGTGTCGGTTTTACGGGTGTCCGAGGGCCAGTACCCGGTGGGGGCTTCTTTTAAAGTCCGCATTGAAAAAGGCCGGCACAAGGAGCCGGGCCCGCTGATTTCGTATATTTACCCCCCATGAATTCGTCCGCACTGCCGGCCATCGCCCTGGTTCAGATGGAGGTCCGCCCCGGCCGGCCCGACCTGAACGCCGCCCGTATGCTCGATCTCATCGCTCAGGCCAGGGAGGCCGGCGCCGAGGTGGTGGTGTTCTCGGAGTTGTGCCTGAGCGGGTACCTGATCGGGGATCTGTGGGAGGTGGACGCCCTGGTCGAGGATTACGCCGGGTACAGCGAGGAGATCCGCCGGGCCAGCCAGGGGTTGGTCGTGCTCTTCGGCAACGTGGTGGTGGACCCCTCGCGCATCGGCGAGGACGGACGGCAGCGCAAGTATAACGCGGTCTGCGTGTGCGCTGATGGCTGCTATGTGGACCGCCCCGGCCTGCCCGCAGGACTGCCTGCGGGGATACAGCCCAAGACCCTCCATCCCAACTACCGCTTCTTCGACGACGACCGCCATTTCTATTCGCTGCGCAAGCTGGCCGGGGCACGGGGGCGTCCGGTGTACGACTGGATGGTGCCCTTCGAGGTGCCCACCCGCGACGGGGGGCGGTTCCGCTTCGGGGTACAGTTGTGCGAGGACATCTGGTGCCAGGACTACTGCTACGGGCAGGAGGTGCTCGACACCCTGAGGATCTATCACCAGCGCGGCGCCCAGGCAGTGTTCAACCTCTCGGCTTCGCCCTGGACCTGGCAGAAGGGGGACAAGCGCAACCGGGTGGTGCGCGAGATCCTCAGCCGCTCGCCCCTGCCCTTCTTCTATATTAACCAGATTGGGGCGCAGAACAACGGCAAGAACATCATTGTCTTCGACGGCGACACCACGGCCTATGCCCCGGACGGGGGCATCCGGCAGCGGGCTCGTCCCTGGGAGGAGCAGGTGCTGCTGACACGCCGGCCCCAGGCGCCAGCGCCGGCCCAGGACGAGGTGGAGGCGGTGTACGGGGCCATCCTCACGGGGCTGCGCCACCTGGACCATATACGCGGGGGCGAGAACAAGTTCCTGGTGGCCCTCAGCGGCGGCATCGATTCGAGCGTGGTGGCCTGCCTGCTGGTCCGGGCCTTTGGTCCGGAGCGGGTCTTTGCCCTCAATATGCCCACCCGCTTCAACGCGGCCGTCACCCAGGACAATGCCCGCCACCTCAGCCAGGTGCTGGGCATCGACTATCTGTCCCTGCCCATCCAGGGCCTGTACGAAGAGGTGGCCACCCAGATCAAGGCCGCCGAGTTTTCCCGCGGCCCGGGCGATTACACCCGCCTGGTGGACGAGAACATCCAGGCCCGCATCCGCTTCTCCGACATCCTGGCGGGCATGGCGGCCAAGTACGGGCTGCTCTTCACCAATAACGGCAACAAGACCGAGGTGGCCTTGGGGTACTGCACCCTGTACGGCGACGTGGCCGGGGCCGTGGCGCCCATCGCCGATTTGTACAAGGTGCAGGTCTTTACCCTGGCGCGTTACCTCAATGAAGAGGTCTTTGGCGCTGAGGTGATCCCCGAGAACATCCTCAGCGGGGCCACGGTGCCCAGCGCCGAACTCTCCGAGGCCCAGGACGTGACCAAGGGATTGGGCGATCCTATCAAATACGGATACCACGACGCCCTGCTGCGCCAGTTGATCGAGTACCGCCACCATCCGGCGGATGTGCTGCAGTGGTTCCTGGACGGGGTGTTGTTCGAGCGGCTGGGCTGGAGGGACGAGGAGCGTTTCCGGGAGTACTTCCCCACCCCCGCTGCCTGGGTGGAAGACCTGGAGTGGGTGGAGCGGCAGTTGCGGATCAGCTACTTCAAACGCATCCAGGCCCCGCCCATCATCGTGCTGAGCAAGCGGGCCTTCGGCTTCGATCTGCGCGAGACCCAGACGCCGGGTTATGTGATCAGGCGGTATGGAGAGCTGAAAACCCAGGTGTTGAAAGCGGAGGATTGGCGATGAAAATCTGCCTGGCAGGAGAAGGGGCGCAGGGCTTTACCCATATCGAGGCGCTGCGCAAGATCGAAGGTATAGAGGTAGCCACCCTGGCCGGCGGCATCGGGGCGGATGCCGAGGAGTTCGCCCGCAAGTGGGAGATCCCCCACTGGTCGCTGAATCTGGAGGAATGCCTGCGGCAGCCGGGGGTGGGAGCGGTGGTCCTGACCACCCCCAATCAGGTGCACTGCGCCCAGACTGAATTGGCGCTGAAGCTGGGCAAACACGTGCTGGTCGAAATCCCCATGGGCCTGAACCTGGCCGAAGCCGAGCGCATTGCCGCGCTGGAAGAAAAAACCGGCCTGACATGTATGGTCTGCCATTCCCTGCGCTATTCGCCAACGCACCGCGAGGTGTACCGGCGGGTGCAGGAAGGTCACCTGCACCTGCACCACCTGATCTCCCTGGTCTACTTCTTCCGCCGGGAGAACATCAACCGCTTTGGCAAGAGGCGCACCTGGACCGACGACCTGCTCTGGCACCAGGCCTGTCACATGGTGGATTTTGTCTCGTGGCTCTGGGGGGGGAAGGAGATCGAGGTATGGGCCCAGGCCGGCCCGCCCCATGCGCGGCTTGGGGTCCCCATGGACCTGAGCGTGGGCATGCGTTCACCTTCGGGCAGCATCGCCAGTCTGACCTACTCCTTCAACAACCACGGCCCGCTCGACATCTCCTACCGCTTCATCGGCGAGGAGGCGAGCCTGCGCATCGAGAAGGGGAAGCTGCTGGACCACGAGGGGCGGGAGATTCCGGTGGCGGGGGATGGGACCGAGTTGCAGGACCGCGAGTTTTTCGACTCCATCGCCCAGGGGCGCCAACCCCTGACCAGTTGCCTGGCCTGCCTGCCCACCATGCAGTTACTGGACCGGATGCAGCGCTGCATAGACAACCAGAGGTGAAGGGCGCCGGCGAGTTTTCCGCTGCTTATGAGGGCGTCGAGATTTCGAGCAGGCCGCTCTCCTGGGAGAGCAGTTCCTGGCCGCTGGCGAGCAAGTCCTGGAGGGTGGTCTGGCCCAGCACCTGGTCCACGGCTTCCTGCAGCCTGGACCACAGGGCGCGCACCGAGCAGTCGATGGAGGAGCGCTGGCAGGCGTCTTCGGCGCCGGAAAAATGATCGCAGAAAGAGGGCTCGTAGAGCCGGCCGCCCAGCACGGTCAGCACCTCGCCCACCCTGATGTGTTCAGGGGGACGGGAGAGGGTGTACCCGCCGTGCTGGCCGCGCACACTCTCCACAAATCCTCCCTGGCGCAACAGGCGCAGCAGCTTGGCCACGTTGGGCGGGGAGAGGCCCTCGGCCTGGCTGATCTCCAGGATGGTGAGGCTGGAGTGGGGATGGCGGCCCAGGTGCAGCAGGCAGCGCAGGCCGTATTCCTCTTGAGCGCTGAGTTTCATGGCCCCCTCTCAGAAGATGCCGAGCTGGAGCTTGGCGGCCTCGGACATCATGGACAGGTTCCAGGGCGGCTCCCAGACCACTTCCACCCTGGCCTCGGTGATGCCGGGGACGGCGCGGATCTTCTGTTCCACCTCGGGAGGCAGGGAGCCGGCCACCGGGCAGGCTGGCGAGGTGAGGGTCATGGTGATGTGGACCGCAGCTCGCTCCTCCTCCCGTGCCACCTGCACCCCGTAGATCAACCCCAGTTCGTAGATGTTCACCGGGATCTCAGGGTCGTAGCAGGTCTTGATCATCTCGACCACCTTGGCCTCGATGCTGTCGGGGGGAAATTCCAGTTCGGTCATCGTCCTATCCTCGTTCTGGGCAGGTCTGGTTAGGGGCGCTGTGGGGCACATCGCGATGCGCCCCTACTCCGTCGAAATGGGCTGGTCCTGGCCGGCCAGCGCGGCTTTCATGGTGTGCCAGGCCAGGGTGGCGCATTTGACGCGCATGGGGAATTCGCGGACCCCGGAGAAGACCACCAGCTTGCCCAGCCCAGCCCCGTCCACCGGCGCGTCGGCCGGGGCGGTGACCAGTTCGTGAAAGTGCTCGAACAACTCCAGCACCTCCTCCTTGCTCTTGCCTTTGACCAGGGTGCTCATCAGCGAGGCCGAGGCCTTGGAGATGGCACAGCCCGAGCCTTCGAAGCGGATGTCCTCGATGCGGTCCCCGACGACCTGGAGGTACACGTGCAGATGGTCGCCGCACAGGGGATTGAAGCCCTCCTGGCAGCGGTTGGCCCCCTCTAGCTTGCCGAAATGGCGGGGATTCTTGTTGTGGTCGAGGATGACCTGCTGGTAGAGTTCGCGCAATTCCGACATCAGGCGAATACCTCGTTGACCTTGCAGAGAGCGGCGGCCAGGGCGTCGATCTCCTCGCGGGTGTTGTAGAAGGCCAGGGAAGCCCGGGCCATGGCCGGCACGCCGTAGCGCTGCATCAGGGGCTGGGCGCAGTGGTGGCCGGCGCGGATGGCGATCCCCTCGCTGTCGAGCACCGTGCCGATATCGTGGGGGTGGGCCGCCTCCATGGCAAAGGAGAGCACGCCCACCTTCTCGCCAGCAGTGCCGAACAGGCGCAGGCCCTTGACCTGGGAGAGGGCCTGGGTGGCGTAGTCGAGCAGTTCGGTCTCGTACGCGGCCAGGCGTTCGCGGCCGGCCTCGTTGAGGTAGTCGATGGCCGCCTCCAGGCCGATGGCCCCGGCGATGTGCGGGGTGCCGGCTTCAAAGCGATTCGGCAAATCGGCGTAGGTGGTCCCCTCGAAGGAGACCTTCTGGATCATCGAGCCCCCGCCCTGCCAGGGTGGCATGGATTCGAGCAATTCCCGGCAGCCGTAGAGCACCCCCACGCCGGTGGGGCCGAAGAGTTTGTGGCCCGAGAACACGTAGAAATCGCAGCCCAGTTCGCGTAGGTCCACCGGCAGATGGGGGATGCCCTGGGCCCCGTCCACCAGCACCGGCACACCCTGCTGATGAGCCAGGGCCGCGATGCGGGCCACGGGATTGATGGTGCCCAGCACATTGGAGGCGTGGGTGATGGCCACCAACCGGGTGCGGGGGGTGAGCAGTTTCTCGTACTCCTCCAGGATCAATTCGCCGGCCTCGTCCACCGGGATCACCCGCAGCTGCGCGCCGCGCTCGGCGCATACCATCTGCCAGGGCACGATGTTGGAGTGGTGCTCCATGTGCGAGATGAGGATCTCGTCCCCTTCGCGCAGGCGCGGCCGGGCAAAGGACTGGGCCACCAGGTTGATGCCCTCGGTGGTGCCGCGCACAAAGATGATCTCGCTGTTGTCGGCGGCATTGAGAAAGCGGCGGATGCGCCCCCGGGTGCGCTCGTAGGCAAAGGTGGCCTGCTGGCTGAGGTAGTGCACCCCGCGGTGGATGTTGGCGTTCTCGGTGGCGTAGTAGTCCGCCAGCGCGTCGATCACCGACTGGGGTTTCTGGGCGGTGGCGCCGTTGTCTAGGTACACCAGGGGCTTGTTGCGCACCCGCTGGCTGAGGATGGGGAAGTCGCCCCGCAGGCGCTCCACGTCCAGGGCGGTGGGTGACTGGGCGACGGAGAGGGTGCTCATGGCCGGCCTCCTCCCAGGATGGCCAATTTGTCGGCTACCAGCTGTTCGAGGTGCTCGCGCAGCGCCTCGTCGCTCAGGCGCTCGAGGAGCTGGCCGGCAAAGGCCCGGGTGAGCAGGCCCATAGCCTGGGCCGCATCCAGGCCGCGGGTCCGCAGATAGAAGAGGGCCTCCTCATCCAGCTGGCCCACGGTGGCGCCGTGGCTGCACTTGACGTCGTCGGCGTAGATCTCCAGCTGGGGCTTGGTGTCGATCTGGGCCTCCGGGGAGAGCAATAGATTTCGGTTGGCCTGGTACGCGTCGGTCTTCTGGGCCTGGGGCCGCACGTGGATACGGCCGCGAAAGACCCCGGTGGCCCGGCCCCCCAGGATGCCCTTGTACAACTCGTGGCTGGAGCAGCGGGGCTGGGCGTGTTCGATCAGGGTGTGATGGTCCACGTGTTGTTCTCCGCCTGCCAGATAGAGCCCATTCAGGGTGGAGTCCACGCCTTCCCCATCGAGCAGGGTATCCAGCTGGTTGCGGCTGAGCCGGGCGCCCAGGGAGAGGGTATGGGCCGTGAAGCGGCTCCTGCAGCTCTCGCGGACCCGGGTGTGGGCCAGGTGGAAAGCGGCGTCGCCCTCCTGCTGGATCTTGCAGTACTCGATGCTGGCATCCTCGCCCACCACCACCTCGGCCAGGGCATTGGTCAGGTAGACCCGACCCTGGGGGCCGGCGCAGGTCTCGACCAGGGTGGCCCGGCTGCGGGCCTCGGCGATGACCAGCAGACGCGGCGAGGAAAAGGCCGGCAGCGCCGGCGCAGTGGAGAGGAAGAGCAGGTGGATGGGGTGTTCGACCTGGGCGCCTTCGGGCAGGTGGAGAAAGGCCCCGTCCTGGAGAAAGGCGGTGTTGAGGGCGGCCAGGGCGTGGTGCTCGCCGTCGATCTGGTGGTTGAGGCAGGAGAGTACCAGGTCGGGCGACTGCTGCAGGGCGGTCTCCAGGTTGAGCAGTTTCGCGCCCTGGGGCAGGCTGCCGGGGGCCGAGAGTTCAGGGGCATAGCGGCCGTCCACCAGGACCAGCCGGGGGCTCTGCGGGCCGGCGAAGAGCCAGGGCTGCAGGTCCGCCTCGGCCAGCGAAGCGCTCTTGAGGGCCGGCTGGAAAGGGTGATGCAGCAGAGGGGCCAGATTGGTGTAGCGCCACTCCTCATCCTGGACCGTGGGGAAGCCCTGGGCGGCGAACTGCGCGATGGCCTGGCGGCGCAGCTGGTGCAAGGGGGTATCCGCCTTGCCGTTGAGGCTCTGCTCAAAGGTTCTGAAGCTGGAGAGGTATCGCTCTCTCTCGCTGGTATCTCTGGTCTGTCTCATCTCTAGGCGCTCGCGGCCTCCTCTTCCTTGATCCAGTCGTAGCCCTTGGCTTCTAATTCCAGGGCCAGTTCCTTGCCGCCCGAGCGGACGATGCGGCCCCTGGCCAGCACGTGCACGTGGTCGGGGACAATATAGTCGAGCAGGCGCTGGTAGTGGGTGACGACGATAACGCTCTTGTCCGGGGCGCGGAGTTTGTTCACACCATTGGCCACAATCCTGAGGGCATCGATATCCAGGCCCGAATCGGTTTCGTCGAGGATGGCCAGCCGGGGTTCCATCACGGCCAGTTGCAGAATCTCGTGGCGCTTCTTCTCGCCCCCGGAAAAACCCTCGTTGACCGAGCGCTTGAGAAAGCCCTGATCCATCTCGACCAACTGCATCTTTTCCTTGATCAGCGAGAGGAAATCTATGGCGTCCATCTCTTCCTGGCCGCGATGCCGGCGCAACGCATTGAGGCCGGCGCGCAGGAAGTAACCCGTGTTGACCCCGGGGATCTCCACCGGGTACTGGAAGGCCAGGAAGATCCCCTCGCGGGCCCGTTCCTCTGGTTTCAGCTCCAGCAGATCCTTGCCCTCAAAGAGGACCTGGCCCTGGGTGACTTGGTAGGCGGGATGGCCGGCCAGCACCTGGGCCAGGGTGCTCTTGCCCGAGCCATTGGGGCCCATGATGGCGTGGATCTCGCCGGGGTTCACCTTCAGGGAGATGCCCTGCAGGATGGGGGTGCTGTCGACGCTGGCGTGGAGGTTGTTAATTTCGAGCATTTGGTGTCCTCACAAATGGTTTTGCGCAGGGGCGCATGGCCATGCGCCCCTACAGGGGATTCATCCCACGCTTCCCTCCAGGCTGATGCCCAGGAGCTTGCGGGCTTCGACGGCGAATTCCATGGGCAGCATTTCCATGACCTGTTTGCAGAAACCGTTGACGATCAGGGAGACGGCGTCTTCGGTGGAGATGCCGCGCTGATTGCAGTAGAAGATCTGGTCCTCGCCGATCTTGGAGGTGGAGGCTTCGTGCTCCACCTTGGCCGAGGCGTTGCGCACCTCGATGTAAGGGAAGGTGTGGGCTCCGCACTGGTCGCCGATGAGCATGGAGTCGCACTGGGTGTAGTTGCGCGCCCCGTGGGCGTTCTTGAGGATCTTGACCTGGCCGCGGTAGGTGTTCTGGCCGCGGCCCGCAGAGATCCCCTTGGAGACAATATTACTGCGGGTGTTTTTGCCCAGGTGGATCATCTTGGTGCCGGTGTCGGCCTGCTGGCGGTTGGTGGTGAGGGCCACCGAGTAGAACTCGCCCACCGATTCGTCCCCCTGAAGGATGCAACTAGGATATTTCCAGGTGATGGCCGAGCCGGTCTCCACCTGGGTCCAGGAGATCTTGGAGCGGTGGCCCCGGCAGGCGCCCCGCTTGGTGACGAAGTTGTAGATCCCGCCCCGCCCGTCCTCGTCGCCGGGGTACCAGTTCTGCACCGTGGAATACTTGATCTGCGCATTCTCCAGGGCGATCAGTTCCACCACCGCGGCGTGCAACTGGTTCTCGTCGCGCATGGGCGCGGTGCAGTTGTGTACTGCCGTGCTACGGACCAGATAGCTGTGCGTCTGGTCGACGTCGATATTAAAAACCAGGTCGTCGTACGGCTCCCGGGATACTTCCCGGATCGGGATGATGAAGTGGGTATCGGTCTCCCGAACCATATCCCACCTCTTGCCCTCGGTATAACCGACCTGGTAGAGTGGCTGGCGGTTGATGATCTGTTCAGAGTTGTTGGAAAACCTGACTTCCCCTCCCTTGCGGACGGTTATCCAGGCGTAGATGCCCAGGCGGTTCAGCAGCATCTGCACCTGCTGGGCAAGGGTTTCAGAACCGGTGCAGAAGCGCACCATGCGGGAGTTGCCGCGGTCGTGGATGTTGCCATCTCCTTCGAGGTAAGCGTCGAGGAGGATCTTGGCCTGGCGCGTGGGCAGGCTCATCAAGCCTTCACTGAGCATCTTGGAGCAGGCGCCTTTGCCGCAATGCGCGATGAACCAGTCGGCGTATTTCGCTGAAAAGAAGGAAACCCCCGCGCCGTTGCGGTCTGGCTGTTCCGTCAGATACGAGGGCCTGCTGGTCACCTCTTCTATCAAGGTGCGCGTCCTGGCGATCAGTTCTTGCTCGTGGAGGCCAAAGGAGAACTGGTTCGTGTGCTGCTTGTTCGCCTTGTTGAAATAGGAACTGCCTTCGGCGAGATAGTAACCCAGCAACTCGGTTTCCTGGTCGTTGAAGGCAGACGCCTCTCGGGGCTTCAGCTTAGGCACGAGGACGAAGTCCCCTTTTTGCAGTTCTCCTGCGGGAACCCATTCAGCTGGGGTCTGAAGCAGCTTCTGGGTATCGGGTTCGGGCAACCATCCCTGGCGCGGCTTGCGTTTTTTGAGGACAGCGGAGCGTTTGATGGCGAGTACGGGGTGCTCCGATGTCAGGCGGAATTCATTGTAGCGCGAGACCGGGCGTATGGTGATCATTTCGCCCCGGTGGTGTCGGGTCATGGTGGCCCGCACCTTTCGGGGAACCCCCAGGTGATCGTATACCAAGTCACCTGGTTTCAGGCTTTCGATGTTGGCCCAGCCGGTAGGGGTGGAGACCTGTTCGCCGGCTGGAAGGCAGCCTTCGAGATAGCTCACATACGCCCCTTCATCCGCGATGATCAGGGTGCGTTCGAACTGGCCGGTGTTGGCGGCGTTGATGCGGAAGTAGGTGGACAGTTCCATGGGGCAGCGCACCCCCTTGGGGATGTACACGAACGACCCGTCGCTGAACACCGCCGAGTTGAGGGTGGCGAAGAAGTTGTCGGTGTAGGGCACCACCGAGCCCAGGTACTGCTGCACCAGCTCGGGATGGTTGAGCACTGCCTCGGAGAAGGAGCAGAAGAGGATGCCCAGTTCGGCCAGCTTACCCTTGAAGGTGGTGGCCACCGAGACACTGTCGAAGACCGCGTCCACGGCCACGCCGCTGAGCAGCTTCTGCTCGTTGAGGGGGATGCCCAGCTTCTCGTAGGTGGCCAGCAGCTTGGGGTCCACCTCGTCTAGGCTGCCCAGCTTTTTCTGTTTGGGGGCCGAATAGTAGATGAGGCTCTGGTAGTCGATCTCCGGGTAGCTGACCTTGGCCCAGCGCTGGCTGGGCGGGCGGCGGGTGGGGTCCTCCATCTGCAGCCAGTGGCGGTAGGCCTTGAGCCGCCATTCCAGCATGAAGGCCGGTTCCTTTTTCTTGGCGGAGATCAGGCGGATGATGTCTTCGTTCAGGCCCGGGGGGGCCGAATCGGCCTCGATATCAGTGACAAACCCGTGCTGGTACTCGCGGGTGGCCAGTTCGGCAATTTCGGGGGCAACGGATTGGCTCATCTTGGCTGTCCTTATCTTGATAAAAAAGGCAAGATTGTCGTCAAAAAAACAGGTACAGCTGGTGCGCAGAGGTAAAAGATAGGAATCTTGACAAAAAAGTCAAGATTGGGTTTTGCCGCCCGGGGCCCAAAAGCGGAGATTGTATCCGATCAGGACTCAATATCGAGGAGAACAAGGTGAAGTGATGGCAGAGCGATTCCAGGGCCTCTTTCCGGTGCTGCAGACCCCCGTGGGCCCGGGCGGCGAGATCGAGGTGGACAGTCTGAGGCGGGAGGTGGATTTTTGCGTGCAGGCCGGCGCGCACGGCCTGGTCTTTCCGGTGCTGGGCAGCGAGTTCCAGTTTTTGACCGACACCGAGCGGCGCCAGCTAGTGGAGGTGGTGATCAAACAGGCGGCGGGGCGCATCCCGGTGGTGGCCGGGGCGGCCGGCACGGTGTGGCAGGTGGCCGCCGAACACGCCCGCCACGCCGCGGGTGCCGGGGCCGACGCGGTGATCGCCCTGCCCCCCTATTTGTCGGGGGGGACGCGGGCCGAGATCCGCCAGTACTACGAGGCCGTGGCCAAAGCCGCCGGCATCCCGGTCTTTATCCAGCACTCCCAGGCCGGCATGGACGCCTCCCTGCTGGCCGAGCTGCTCAGCGAGGTGGAGCACATCCGCTACATCAAGGAGGAGATGCACCCCAGCGCCCACCAGATCAGCGCGGTGGTGCAGGGCGCGGGTGAGGCCTGCTGGGGGGTGTTCGGCGGGGCACACGACCGCTGGATGCTCTCCGAACTGCGGCGCGGGGCCACTGGCTTCATGCCGGCGGTGGAGGCGGTGGATGTCCACGTGCAGGTGTGGGAGGCCTGGCAGGCGGGCGACCAGACCCGGGCCCGGCAGGTCTTCAATCAACTGCTGCCGCTGATCAACCTGATTCTGATCATGGGCCTGCCGGTGTGCAAGGAGGTGCTGGTGCGGCGCGGGGTGTTCAAGAGCGCGGCCCTGCGCACGCCGGGCACCCTGGGCCTGGACGCGGAGGACCACCGCGAGCTGGATGCCATTCTGGAGGGGATCAGGCCGCTGTTCCGGGTCTAGTCACCCCAGTTTCTTGCGCTGCACCAGATAACGCGAGAGGGCCTGGTCGAAGGGCATGGTGGTGTCGATCAGGGCGTAGTCGACGCCGGCATCGGCGCAGCGGGCGCGGTAGGTGTGGATCAGTTCGTCCATCAGTTGGCGGTAATCCTGCTGGATGTGCCAGGGCTGGGTGGTGAGGGTGTGCTCGGGGTTTTCCAGGCTGAAGAAGCGGGTCTCCTGGCGGCGGAAATCGAGGTCGCGCTCACGCGGGTCCAAGAGGTGGAAGACCACCACTTCGTGGCCGCGGTAGCGGAAGTGGCGCAGGCCGCTGAGCACCTCTTCCGGATCGTCGAGCAGATCGGAGAGCACCACCACCAGCCCGCGGCGGGAGAGGCGCTCGGCCAGGTCGTGGAAAGCCGGGGCCATGTGGGTGTCGGCCTTAGGTTGCACCTGGCCCATCTCCCTGAGCAATACCTGTAAATGGCTCTGCGGGGCGGGACATAGGAGTGGATGCGCTTGTCGAAGAGCATCAGCCCCACCGCGTCGCGCTGGCGCAGCATCAGGTAGGCCAGGGCCGCCCCCAGGCAGCAGGCGTAGCGGAACTTGCTCATCGACGCGCCGGACTTGAAGGCCATGGAGCCGCTGATGTCGAGCAATAGATAGGCCTTGAGGTTGGTCTCCTCCTCGTACTGCTTGATGTAGAGGCGGTCGGTCTTGGCGTAGGCCTTCCAGTCCAGGTCGCGCAGCGGGTCGCCGGGCAGGTAGGGGCGGTGCTCGGAGAACTCCACCGAGAAGCCGTGGTACGGGCTGCGGTGCAGGCCGGTGATGAAACCCTCCACCACCAGGCGGGCGATCAGGTCCAGCCGGGTGAGCCGCGAGAGGGTCTCCGGGTCCAGGTACGAGGAGAGGGCGGGGGCGGTGTTCACGCGCCCTGGTCGTAGGCCACGTCGGCCAGCAGGCGCTCCACCAGGCCGGCGGCGTTGAGGTTCTGGGCCTCGGCGTGGAAGTTGAGCACGATGCGGTGGCGCATTACCGGCAGGGCCACAGCGCGCAGGTCCTCGACCGCCACGCAGGGCCGGCCGTCGAGGATGGCCCGGGCCTTGCCGGCCAGCACCAGGTACTGGGAGGCGCGCGGGCCGGCGCCCCAGTTGACCAGTTCCCGCACATAGGCCGGGGCCAGGGGATCGCCGGGCCGCGAACTGCGCACCAGGCGCACCGCGTAGTTGATCAGGTGGTCGGCCACCGGCACCTGGCGCACCAGCCGCTGCAGGGAGAGCAGCTCTTCGGTCCCCAGCACCCGGGCGGCCTGGGCCTGGTGGGCGCTGGTGGTGAGGCGGACGATCTCCTCCTCCTCCTGCAGGGCCGGGTAGTCGATCCACAGATTGAAGAGGAAGCGGTCCAGCTGGGCTTCGGGCAGGGGATAGGTGCCTTCCTGCTCGATGGGGTTCTGGGTGGCCAGCACGAAGAAGGGTTCGCCCAGTTTCATGGTCTGGCCGGCGGCGGTGACGGCGTGCTCCTGCATGGCCTGCAGCAGGGCGGCCTGGGTCTTGGGCGGAGTGCGGTTGATCTCGTCGGCCAGGACGATGTGGGCGAAGAGGGGCCCCTTGATGAAACGGAAGGCCTTGCGGCCGGTCTGGGCGTCTTCCTCCAGCACCTCGGTGCCGGTGATGTCGGAGGGCATCAGGTCCGGGGTGAACTGGATGCGGCTGAAGGACAGGTCCAGGGTCTGGGCCAGGGTGTGGATGAGAGTGGTCTTGGCCAGGCCAGGGACGCCCAAAAGCAGGCAGTGGCCGCCGGCCAGCAGGGCCACCAGCATCTGTTCGACGATCTGGTGCTGGCCGATGATCACCTTGCCCACTTCCCGGTAGAGCTGCTCCTTGAGGTCCTTGAGTTGCGCCACTGCCTCCGCATCGCTGGCTGCCATGAATATCCTCGCGCTGGTGAGATCCCGAAGAGAAGAGCCGGGCGATATGCCGGCCTAAAATGTTAAAACTAACCAATTCGCCCGCTGCCGGCTAAGGGGTATTGCCTGAGTCCCCTCCTGGGTAGTTAATTATAGGTAGTGTTTTGTGGGTGCCCATAGCTCAGCCGGATAGAGCACCTGCCTTCTAAGCAGGGGGTCACAGGTTCGAGTCCTGTTGGGCACGCCAGATAAAAGAGGCCCTGGAGAAGAGCGGTTGATTTCTTCGGGGCCTCTTGTTTTTATTGAACATTACGTCATAAATTGCTGTTTATTAATTATTAAATTCATTGACAACATCCTGCCTCAATGCAAAAATCCATTGACGTTGTTCTCTGAAGTGCATTAAATTTGGGGAGTCGATAAGGGCCGATAAAGGACGGTAGAAACGCAAAAAAGCCTGTATATCTATGCTACATTCTATGCTACATTCTCCGAGGGTACAAAGACTATGGCCAGCATGACCTGGTATGCTACACGTAACTCGTGGCGCCTCGCCTATGTTTTGAAGCTTCCCCAGGGAGAAGTCCACCGATCCAAATACACTCAGCACCGGGACAGTGCCCGTCTCCTCAAGCGCGAGCTGGAGCATTTGGAGCAGGCTACCCGGACGCGCATCGCCAAGGACCAGGAGATCGGCGGGTGGATCGAGAAGGGATGGGTCAAGGAGGATGAGGCGGACCTGATCTTCATGGGTTATGCCGAGACTTCGAGCCGGAAGCGCCGGCAGCAGCTTCAGCAGGCTGACTTTGAGGTGCTGCTCAAGGACTACGAGGAATATGCCCTGCGCACCAGCAAGAGCGGCAGCCCCTTCCGCCGTAGCCACCGCAACCACATGAGTATGGCCCGCCAGGTGGCCGGTTGGCTGGAAAAGGAGCATCCCAACCTGAAGGAGCTGACGCCCCAGATTATCCAGGGCCATGTCGCGGCGTTGCAGGGGAAGTACTCAGAGTGGACTGTTCATCAGTACTTGGTGAAGCTGCGCCTGTTGCTGGATCAGGCCCTGAACCGGAACATGATTCTGGAGAATCCGGCCCGTCAGGTGGGCTTCAAGCAGCCCAAGAAGACCCAGGAACGGCGCATTCTCAAGGAGGGGGAAATCACTTTCCTGCTTGAGACCTCGCTCAAATACCGGAGTCCGATCAGTGGCTGTCTGCCGGCGGTGGTGCGGTTGGGGCTGTATGCCGGCCTGCGCGACGAGGAGATGTGCTGGTTGCGGTGGGAGGCCATCGACTGGGAGAACCGGATCATCAGTATCCGGGAAGCAAAATGCGAGGAGACCGGCGAGGTGTGGATTCCCAAGGACTACGAGATGCGCCGGCTGGATGTGAAGGGGGCATGCACTGCTTTCCTGGAGGAGGAGCGAAAGCGACAAGAGGCAGAAGGTATCCTGGGGCCTTTTGTGCTGCCGGGGGGCAACAGCAAGCATCCGCAGTATCGCAAGAGGCCCCTATCTCCCGAAGCGCCCCAAAAGGCTTTTGTGAAGTTGATCCGCGCCGAAAAAATGGACCCGGCGATTACGGTTTACTCCATGCGTCATACCTACGCGACCATGGCTCTACGGAGCGGAGTGGACATCCGCACTTTGCAGAAACGGATGGG
>JACPJE010000011.1 GCA_016187725.1 Candidatus Latescibacterota bacterium | reverse complement strand
TGGCCACGGGGGCGTCGGTCTCGATCAGCAGAAAGTCGTCGGCGATGGCCAGGGCCACCTCCTGGGTCTGCGGGTCGTCCACCACCATGGGCCCCACTGAGACGTAGATCCCCGCCTCGTTGCACTGGCGGATCAGTTTGCGCGAGTGGGTGAACCAGTGGAGCTGGGCATTGAGGCCGGTCTGCCTGGCAAAGGCGATGGCCCGCTCCATGACCTGGCGCGGGCAGCGGCGGGAGTGGAAGTTGGCGGGTTTGGCGGCGGCGGCGGCCAAATCCAATTGTCTCACGAGAATCTCCTCCTGAAAGGCGCGCTCTTGGGGGGTGGTCGCCCATTGGTGGTCCAGGCCTACCTCCCCTAACACCTGGGCGAGGGGCAGGTGGGCGGCCAGAAACTGGAGCCCGGCCTCCACGGCTTTGGGGGTCTGCTGGCTGATCCAGGCCGGGTGCAGGCCCAGGCCGGCTACCACGGCGGCGGGGTGGGCCTCTTTGAGGGCGAGCACCGCGCGCATGGAGGCAACGCTCTCGCTGAGGGCCACCACCTGGCTCACGCCCTGAGTGGCGGCCTCGGCCAGGGCGGTGGCGGGGTTTGGAAGCTGGTCGAGGTGGCAGTGGGTGTCGATGAGCATATGATGTACTTTGTCGCGGGCCGTGGGGTGCCCGCTCCAGTGTCTCTGCAGTCCCGGACTTTCCCCCTCGCTCCTTAAACTACGCTTCCCCCTGCCCAGCCCTGCAGTCCTTTCCCCCGGCCGCTCCCCCAGAGACACTTCCGGGGCACTCCCCCGGCCCGCTCGGCTATATCGTCAGGCCAGTGCTCTCCTCGAAGCCCAGCATCAGATTGAGGCATTGCACGGCGTTGCCCGAGGCGCCTTTGCCCAGGTTGTCGAGCCGGCCCACCAGCACCAGGCCCTGGTCGGGTCTGCCGAAGGCGAAGAGTTCCACGCTGTTGGTGAAATTGCAGCCCTCCAGATCGAGGAAGCGGCCCTCGCGCATATGGGCGGTGTTCTGGTCAGGGGGCACCGGGCGCACAAAGGGGCAGTCGCGGTAGTACTCCTCCCACACCTCCCATACCTGCCGGGCGGTGGTGCCGGCCCGGGTGAAGTGCCTGGCCGGCAGGGGCATGCTGACCAGCATCCCGCAATAGGTGGGCGCCACCGAGGGGACGAAGAGAGGCGGACGGGCCACCAGGCTGAATCGATGG
The DNA here is from genome assembly GCA_016187725.1 of Candidatus Latescibacterota bacterium. Lineage (GTDB taxonomy): Bacteria > Latescibacterota > UBA2968 > UBA8231 > UBA8231 > SICG01. The sequence continues at coordinate 5,183 of JACPJE010000011.1, read as the reverse complement.
ATCTCGGGGAGGTGCTTGTGGGCTCCCTCCAGATTGTACAGGCAGAAGGGCAGGGCCGCGTCGGCGCTGCGCTGGGGACGGGGGGCCTGCTCGTAGGCCTCGACCATCCTGCGCCCGCCCCCCGAATAACCCGAGACCGCGTTGATGGTGTACGGGGCCTGCGGATCGACGAGCCCGGCCTGGACCAGGGGGCGCAGCGCCAGGATGAAGCTGACCGGGTAACAGCCGCAGTTGGCCACTCTGGACGCGTCGCGGATGGCCTCTTTGTGCTGGGGGCTGATCTCGGGCAGGCCGTAGACCCAGTCGGGGTGGACCCGGCGGGCCGTGCTGGTGTCGATGATCCGGGCGCGGGAGGGCCGCGCCAGTTCGAGGGCTTCGGCCGCCGCCTCGTCGGGCAGGCAGAGGATGGCCAGGTCGGCTCTGGCGAGAAACTCGGCGCGCACCTGGGGGTTCTTGCGCTCCTCGGGGGGGATGAGGAGCAGTTCGAGGTCCTGGCGATTCTCGAGCATCTGGTGGATGCGCAGGCCGGTGGTGCCCTGCTGGCCGTCGATGTAGATCCGGGGTTTGGTCATGCACACTCCTTGAATATTTATTCGGTTTTTTGAATAAAAATACCCTGCCCAGCCGTGCTGTCAAGACTATTTTGCTTGACAAGTCCACAAAAAATGACGTAAAATGGCCCTCGCTTCGCCCTGGTCCTGTCCGCCCATCCGCCGCATGAGGGCCTGTGATTTCCCTAGCTGTTCAGCGCGCAAAGCTCCTGGCCTGCTGGAAGTATCTGCCCTTCCTGCTGCTGGCCTGGAACGCCGGTTGTGACCGCCCGGAGCGGCTGCTGGCCCCGGCAGGGCCGGCTGCCAAGCTGGCCCTGGACTCCACCCGCCCGCTGCCCGAGGTGGAGATCCGCAGGGTGAAGTACAGCCTGGGGTTCTTCGCGGTCAGTCCCGCGGGTCAGGCCTTTGGTGCGGCGGACAATACCCTGTACCGGATCGTGGACCAGGGCGACCGCATCGAGGCGGTCCACAGCTTTGCCGACCCGATCCAGGGCCTGCATTTCCTTCCCAACGGGTACCTCTTTGTCTCCATTGACCAGGACCGCTGGAATCCGGACAAGCCCTGCAGGATCTACCGCTCCACTGATCAGGGCCTCAGCTTCGAGCGGGTCAGGACCCTGAGGGCCAGTTGCGCCCTGTGGTGGTCCTTTGCCTCGGACAGCCAGAACAATCTCTACCTGGGCGAGTACGGGCCGCGGGACCGGGGGCTCTCCAAGAAGGTGTGGAAGTCCGCTGACCTGGGTCGGACCTGGAAGGTGGTGCTCCAGATCCCGGACGTGGACGGCGCCCACGTCCACCGGGTGGCCGTGGACCCGTACACCGGCGATATATGGGTGACCAACGGCGACGGCCCCCACGAGGCGATCTATGTGTCCAGGGACGGAGGGCAGCGCTGGTTTTGGCAGCGCTTCTCCCAGGCCACCAGCGTGGTCTTCACCCCGGAGGCCATCATCTGGGGGGAAGACACCTACGAAGGAGCGGTGACCCGCTATGACCGCCAGGCCGGCATCTATGAAAAAACCCTGAGCGCCAACCTGGAAGGAAACTACGGCGGGAGCGTGTACGACATGGCCAGGGGCCGCAGCGGGTTGATCTACGTCCCCATGATGAAGTACGCCGATCAGACGCACCGGCCTTCGCTGTGGGTAGGGGACGGGCGGCGGTGGAGATTGCTGCTGGACCTGGGCAGCAAGAGGGGGCGCTTCGCCGGGTTCGTGCAGATCAGCCTGCCCGACCAGTGGGGGTATCTGTATGTGGACAGGTACAAGATAAGGGACCCAGAGTGAGTTCAGAGCCTGGTCAGCTCGTAGCGCAGGGCGAGGGACTGGCCGGCGCCGGGGGCCAGGTCCTCCATGGAGACGTAGAGGTGGCTGGTCAGGTACCCGGGTTTGTTGACGTGGGCAGAGAAGATCCGCCGCAGGCCCGGGCCGGGGGCATAGGTGGTTTCGAGCAGATAGGTGACCCCCAGGAGGGAGATGCCGACGATGCCCTTGAGCGGGCGGTCCTCGGCCAGGGCGGTGTCGTCGCGCAGCAGGGGGTACTCGGCCAGGCCCTGATCTCTGGCCTCTTCGAGGAAATTGGCGTGGGGTCTGAGAGGCTGGCGCAGGCTGCGGGCATTGGCCACGCTGTTGATCCAGGCGTGATCGGTGAACCCGGGGAAACCCACCATCACATAGGGGTTTTTCAGGGTGAGGGTTGAGCCGTTGTCGATGGAATATTCGATGGTGAAGGCCGGCTCGGCAGCGCGCAGGCGGTACTCGACCTGCAGGAGGATGCCTGGCTTGAGCACCTCGGCGCGGCGGAAGCGCAGGACCACCTCTGCGGGGCTGGTCTGGATCTGGGGGGGATCCCAGGCGGGCTGGATGAGCTTGGCCTTGAGGGTGTCGGCCCGGCCTTCCTCCTGAAACCAGAACCACTCCCAGTCTCCGACCGGCAGCTGGGGGTGGACAAAATCCCAGGGCTGGTCCTTGAGTTGGAGGGAGACGATGCCGAAGGGCTCCCCGTACTGCAGGCCGATGCGGTAGTCGGGGAAGGAGCAGGTCACGCCGCTGGCTGATTCTTCGAGAGCGTAGGGCAAGGGGAGGGCCGGCGAACTGGGGGGGTCTTCGCCGCAACCCAGAGCGGTCAGGAGCAGCAGACAGGCCAGCAGGCGTCCGGGCATGGGGTCGGGGAGCCGCGCCTCAGCGCAGGCTCAGCAGGTAGGATTGTTCGTCCGGAATCACGTGGAGGCGGAGGGTGTGGTCCACCACCGGGAAATCGGTCTGGCCCTCTATGGCCGGCTCCAGTTGCAGGGTCTGCCCCTGCAGCTGGGGGCTGAAGCGGAATTCCAGGGTGAGGGGTTGGTCAAAGACACTGTTGTCCAGGCCATCCGCCAGGACCAGGGCAAAACTGTGCCGGCCCTTTTTCTTTGCGACGCGCCCCAGCTGCGGGGCAAAGGCGTTGCGCTCCTTGATGTACAGGGCGGTCATGTCCATATTGCCAATCCAGAAGTCGTGGCCGGCCAGGTAGTCGAGTCCCCGTTCGAAATCGGCCAGCGGAAAGTACCCCCAGCCCTCCGGGATGCCCACGGCGTGGTGCATCAGGATCACCCAGGCCCGGCGCGCGAGGGCGTCGGCCAGGATGGGCTCCAGTTCCTCGTAGCTGTTGACGTAGTTGACCGACTCGCCCTGGGCCAGGACCACCGAAGGCAGGTAGTACCAGTTGGCCGGCGCGGTGGTGCTGTCCGGGCAGATGCAGAATTCGGCCGGGTCCAGCGACATGCCCCGGGCGCAGAGGAAACCGGCCTGCCGGTTGGCCAACTGGGTGCGGGCCAGGCGGCCGGCGCTGCCCGGATAGGCATAGGCCCGGGGCCGCAGTCCCCATTCGGTCATCAGGTCGTAGCAGAGCCTGAAGTCGGCCAGGGCCTCTTCGTAGCTGAGCGAATCGTGGTCGATGTGCCGGTGGCCGTGGCCGTAAAAGTGAATGCCGCGGGGGAGCAGCTGGTTCTGGATATTCTCCAGCAGGTGGTGGTTCTTGGGCTGCTGAAAGGTGGAGGTCACCATCTCGATGTCCATGGTCAGGCCCCGGGAGAGCACCGCGTCGGTGGCCAGGTGGTGATCTGGATGGGTGCCGAAGGGCGCGTCGTAGGTGATGGAGACCGCGGCGCGGCGGCCCCCAGGCCATTTGAGCGCCTCCAGCTCAAAGAGGGGCTGCCCGTCCTCCTGGACGGCGTAGCGGAAAGGGGCCAGGGGCATCAGCCCGTACTCGGGCGAAGCCGGGTTGAAAAGGCCGCAGCCGGCTGGCAGCAGACTGAAAAGAGGAAGGGCCCAGCAGCAGTTCATGGCCCCAATTAATACGCCGCCGCCAGGGGCCCTGTCAATCGCGCAGGGGGCCATCTTTGGCGCCGGCTGACAAAGAGCCTGTTCGAAAACCCCATTTGGGCAATGCCGGCCACGGCCCTTTCGCTCGGGCTCGTCGACAAAGCAGGTTTCCGGATAGGCTCAAAGCAGAGGAAAGCGGCCATGGCGAAAAAGGTCGAGCACCTGTTCACCGCCGAGGAGCGGGAGCGCATCGCCGCGGCGGTCAAGGCAGCCGAGCAGCACACCGCCGGGGAGATCGTGCCCTGCATCGTCGCCCGGTGCGACGAGTACGAGGAGGCAGTGTGGCGGGGGGGAGCCATTGCCGCCTTCCTCGCTTTTGCCGCTTTTTTCTGCCTGCGCGCCTTCACCACCGCCTGGCTGCCCCTGGGCCTGGGGGCGATGGGGGCGGGGGTGGCCCTGGCCGGTGGGGCGGGCATGGTGCTGGTCCAGTGGGTGCCGGCCCTCAGGCGGCTCCTGGCCGGCGAGGAATTGATGGACCGCCGCGTGACCCAGCGGGCGGTGCAGGCTTTTGTCGAGGAGGAGGTCTTCGCCACCCGCGAGCGCACCGGTATCCTGATCTTTCTCAGCCTGCTGGAGCACGAGGTGCGGGTGCTGGGGGATGCGGGCATCAACGCCCGGGTGGCCCCAGAGGAGTGGGAGGAGGTGGTGCGGCGCCTGGTCGAGGGCATGCGCCAGGGCCGGCCCGCCCAGGGCCTGGTCGAGGCCATCGCCCAGTGCGGGGCGCTGCTGGAGCGCTGCGGGGTGCAGCGCCGGGCCGACGACACGGACGAATTGGGCAATGCCCCGCGCACCGGGGGGGAGGAGGGGGCATGAAAACGCTGCTGGTGCTGGCCCTGTGCCTGTTGCCCCTGGCCGCCCCTGCTTTGGAGGTCCCACCCCTGAAGGGCCGGGTCAACGACCGGGCCGGCCTGCTCTCGCCGGGCAGCGCGGCCCTGCTCGAATCCCTGCTCAAGGCCCACGAGGACTCCACCTCGAACCAGGTGGCCCTGCTCACCATCCCCTCGCTGGAGGGAGAGGATCTGGAGGGGTTCTCGATGCGGGTCGCCGAGCAGTGGAAGCTGGGGCAGGCCAAGAAGGACAACGGGGTGCTGCTCTTGGTGGCCCGCGATGACCGGCAGGTGCGCATCGAGGTGGGCGGCGGCCTGGAGGGGGTGCTGCCCGACATCACCTGCGGCCGCATCATCCGCAACGAGATCGTGCCCCGCTTCCGCGAGGGGGACTACGACGGGGGCATCCTGCGCGGGGTGGGGGCGATCCTGGCGGCCATCGGGGG
>JACPJE010000253.1 GCA_016187725.1 Candidatus Latescibacterota bacterium | reverse complement strand
CGCAAGGCCCGGCTCTGACCCACAAAGAGGGGTTGATCGCGCAGGTGTTCGGCGGCCTGCATGCTGCGGATCGCCCCGCGCAGGCGCCGGTGGTCGCGGCGCAGCCGGTGAAGGCGCGCTGCCTTCGCCAAAACCCCGTCCAGTTCTAGCAGGCGGATGGGCTTGCACAGAAAATCGGCCGCCCCCAGGCGCAGGGCCTGACCGCCACTTCCATATTCCCGTGGCCGGTGATGATCACCACCGACAGTTCGGGTTTCATCTCCTGGCACCAGGCCAGTACTTCCAGCCCGTCCAACTCCGGCATGCGCATGTCGATCAGCGCCAGATCGTAGTCCTCTGCTTTCAGCGCCTGCACCGCGGCGCCTCCCTCCCACACGCCATCGACCTGGCAGCCGGCGTCGCGCAGGTAGTCGGCGATGGTCTGGTGGACGATCTCCTCGTCGTCAGCCAGCAGGATTCTCAGCTTGTTTTCCGCCATCTCCATGTTCCCGGCTGCCCGGCCGGACAGCGGGCAGCCAAACCCTCGCCGTGGTCCCTTCTCCGGGTCTGGACTCGATCCCCATGGTCCCTCCCAATTCCTCCACAATGGACCGGGAGATGGACAGCCCCAGCCCAGTTCCTTTCTCTGGTTCTTTGGTAGTGAAAAAGGGATCGAAGATCCTGGCGAGCACTTCCGGCGATATGCCGCATCCTCTGTCCACCACCTCCAGGCTCACGCCGCCTTCCCCATCTGCCCGCGTCCTCACCATCACGTGGCGATCTCCCCTGCCCTCCTGCTGCAGTCTCTCCTCCACGGCATCGCGCGCATTGGTCAGCAGATTGAGGATCACCTCTTCCAGAGAGAAGGGGTTGGCCAGCACGGTGGGCAGCTCCTTTCCCAGATCGTACACCAGCCGCAATTTCCGGGAGCGCAACTGGGCTTCCAGCAGCCCGGTCCCCGCGCAGACCACTTCGTTGAGGTCCACGGGGTGCAGCTCGCGTCTGCCCGCCTCGCATGCGAACATGCGCACGTGCTCGATGATGTGGGACATCCTGTCCGCCTGTTCGATGATGCGGACAACCTTCTCCCGCATCCGCTTCTCCCCCAGGTTCCAGTGCCGCTGTTGCCCCAGGAGCAGATGCTCGGCCAGGCCGCGCACGCCCACCAGCGGCTGGTTGAGTTCGTGGGCGATGCCGGCGGCCCTCTCGCCCAGAGAGCGCAGCCGGTCCGAGCGCATGACCAGCAGGCGCTGCTGCTCCAACTCGCGCTCGGCTCGCTTCCGCTCGCTGATGTCGCGGCTGCTCCCCAGGATGGCCCCCTTCCCATCCTGCCTCATGAAGGTCAGCGCCGTTTCCGTCCACACCGCGGAACCGTCCTTGCATCTGTACTCCAGTTCCAGGACGAACTTTTCCGACCACTCCTTCCCCTCCAGCAGGGCCTGGCGGATCTTCGCGCAGGAGTCTGGCGTGAGCGCCTCCTCCAGGATCTGGGCCTGGGCTTCCGCGGCCGTGTACCCGCGCATGCGCCTGACCGAGGGACTGACGTAGGTGAAATGCAGCTCCAGGTCCATCGTCCAGATCACGTCGGTCACGTGCTCGGCCAGCAGGCGGTAGTGCGCCTCGCTGTTCTGCAGTTCCTTGTATAGCCTGGCATGTTCCAGGGCAATGGCTATCTGGTCCAGCAGCGGCTGCATGACCTCGATGCGGTGCAAGGTCTCCTCTAGTTGCTGAGGGGTGCTGCCCGTGGCCAGCACGGCCAGCACCCGCTCGCCCCGCTTCACCGGAATGAAGTAGGCTGCCTTGGTGGTGCAGTTCTCCGCACTCCGGTCGACCCTCTGGCCAAACTGCTCATTCCAGTCCTTGATGATCTGCATCTTCCCGGTGCGCGCGGTCACGGCTGTGATATTCTCGTCGTCCAGGGCGTAGCGCAGGCCCTCCGTATTTTGGGTCAGGGATACCGACCGGATAGACCGGCCGGGTACCAGCACTCCCTCCGCCGTCATGCAGACAAAGCTGCGCACCACCTCCACGCTCTGGGTTTCTTCGTCCACCAGCGCCACCATGAGGCTGCGGAAAATGCCGGCCTCCACAACCTGCTTGGCCAGATTGTCCAGCACCTGCTCCAGGTCCAGAGAGGCCAGGATGATCTGACCAATGCGGTGGAAAGCCGCCAGCAGGCGGTCCTTTTCCTCGAGCAGAGCATTGACCCGGGCAACCTCTTTGCTCAGGTCGGCTGGGAGCTTCTGCCTGTGCATTTTCCCACTCCTGCCGCTTTTCTGTGTCGAAGCCACGGGATTCATATTAAATATTCCGACGAACAAGAATTGAGCTGGTCTTTTCTAGCCGGGGCAGGGTTTAGTCGAGGAGCCGCCCCAGTTGCACCAAGCCCACGACGGCCTGCGCCACGGTAGCGAACAGCCCCAGCGCCAGCCGGTACTCGTCGCGCCTGTCTGCCGACAGGCAGGCAGGATGCGCCAACCTCTGATCCGCCGGATGCCATGTTCCACATAAATCCGCTGCTGCGCCCACCGGCGATTCTCGTCCCGCTGTTCGGGGGTCAATTCCCCCCCTTTGGGCTTCTTGTGGCGGGTATGCTCAGAAAAATACCCAAGCACCGCAGGAAATGAGTCTACGTAACTCCCATGCCACCGTCCAGAACTATTTCGCGGGACATCTATTGCAAAAGGAATGCCGGGCAAGAGGCATCCGGGAGAGGCAGGGCCAGGTTCCCGTATCTATTTGTGTGGACTGGAAGTTAGGTGGGGCAGCAGCCGAGAGGGGAAAAACCGGCAAGCAGGGCCGACAAAACAAATGGACGAATCTGACCGAAACGTACGGTCAAATCCGTCCACTGAGATTAAATCTGACCATTGCGGTCAGGGGTGGACACGGGGATAGTCTACTCCTCGATCCGGTGCTTCTTGGCCAGGCGCTCTCGCGCCCTTTGCCTTTGGCGAAGAGGGTCTCAGCTTATACCTCCGGAGGGCAGCCGCTGTCAAGCGGAAAGCCGCAGAGGACCTGCCTCATTGCTGCCTGTCCCTGGCGCGGAAATACTCCCGGCACAACTGCTCGTAGAGCGCCTCGCGGCGGTCGTAGAGCCGCGACAGGGGCCGGGGAGCGTGGTTGGCCAGGGCGTAGGCCGTGAGGATGGGCAGGGCGATGGTCGAGTCGGTGTAACAGATCACCGTGTCGGGCAGCTGGTCGGGGTCCACCTTGCCCCAGGTCACGGCCTCGGCCGGGGTGGCCCCGGAGAGTCCGCCGGTGTCGGGGCGGGCGTCGGTGATCTGCAAGAAATAGTCGTGCCCCTTCTCGGCGATGCCCAGCACCTCCTGGAGCTGCGGCTCGGTCTGGAGCACGAAGTTCTTGGGCGAGCCCCCGCCCAGGATCCACACTGCGCTCTTGCCCTTGCGCTTGGCCCCCAGCACGATAGCTGCGGTTTCGTTCACGTCCCGGGCCACGTCCAGGCGCAGCCGGCTGCCGTCCAGGGCCAGGCGGGCGACGTTCATGCCGATGGAACTGTCCCCCGGCGAGGAGGTGTACACCGGCACTCCGGCCTCGCAGGCCGCCGAGAGCAGGCTCAGGCGCTGGGCGCCCAGGGCCTTTTCCCGTTCGCGCAGGTATTTGCCGATGCGGTGGTGGAACTCGGCGGTGGACATCTCCCGCTGGAACTCCTCGGCTTGCAGCACCTGGCGGAAGAAGGCGTCAGTGGAGAGCAGCACCTGATAGTCGAAGAGGACGTCGTAGATGCGCACCACCCCCTCCTCGCGCAGCTGGCGGTCGTCGAGGGTGGGCGAACCCACGTGCATCTGGAGACCCAGGGCGAAGTGGGCGTCGTGGTAGAGGTTGGCCCCGGTGCTGACGATCCAGTCCACAAAGCCGTGCTGGATGAGGGGGATGAAGGCCGACATCCCCAGTCCCGCCGGGGTCAGGGCCCCAGTGATGCTCAGACCCACGGTCACCTCGGGCTCCAGCATCTTGCGGGTGTAGAGCCAGCAGGCCTCCCGCAGGCGGGCGGCGTTGTACGCCAGGAAGGTCTCGTCCACCAGCCCGGTGAGGGTGGTCTCTGGGGTGATGGGCTGGGGCCGGATGGAGCGGCCTTGCAGAAAATTGCTCATTGCAGCAGCACGGCGGCGGCCAGCACCGTGGTCCACAGGCCGTTCTGCCCCACCCCGGTCTGGGTGATGTTCTGGGTGCGGACGATCTTCTCGCTCAATTTCCACAGATCAAGGCGCTCGTCGTAGCTCTGGTCCGCGTCGAACTTGATGCCCAGGATGGTGGCCAGCATCTGGGCCGCCAGGTCCTCGGCGTAGTCGCCGGCCACCTTCTGGTCCTGCCCATAGGCGTGGTGTTCGGACAGGTACCCGAACTGGTCGCGGTCCCGGGGGATGGCCACCCCGACCGAGGCGGCGATCAGGCGGTGGTTCTCGTCGCTGGAACACTCGGAGATGACCGAGTGCACAATCTGCCCGGGTTTCAGTTCCACGACTCCCTCATCTATGGAAATGATCTCGCAATGGGGGGGAAAGATGCTGGAGACCCGCACCAGGTTGTAGGGGGCGAGGCTGGCATCTCGCAGGGCCAACTCGAAGCTGACCAGCTTTTCGCGGTGTTGGCCGATGCCCTTGGTCAAAAACATCTTGGTGGCGACGTACATAGCCGGACTCCTTTTCCTTGAGTTGTGCAAAGAATGAAAAATATATTCCATTCTCTCCCGCAAATCCAGCCTTCGTTGACAGTCCCGGACACGGGTGTTATACTCATCTTTCGCCCTGCATCGATCGCAGTTCCGACGAGGTCAACCATGACTGCTGCAAATACGGCGCCGACCCTGGATTTCATCCGGACCATCATCGCCGCCGACGTGAAAGCCGGCAAGAACGGCGGTCAGGTGGTCACCCGTTTTCCACCCGAGCCCAATGGCTATCTGCACATCGGCCACGCCAAGGCGATCGGTCTGAATTTCGGCGTGGCCCAGGAGTTCGGCGGCCACTGCAACCTGCGTTTCGACGACACTGATCCCACCAAGGAAGAGGAGCACTACGTCGAGGCCATCAAGAGGGACATCCGCTGGCTGGGCTGGGACTGGGGCGAGCGCCTCTACTTCGCCTCCGACTACTTCGAGCAGCTCTACGAATGGGCCATCCTCCTCATCGAGAAGGGGCTGGCCTATGTCTGCGACCTGAGCGCCGACCAGGTCAGGGAGTACCGGGGCACCCTCACCGAGCCGGGAAAGGATAGCCCGTACCGCAACCGGTCGGTCGAGGAGAACCTGGACCTGTTCCGGCGCATGCGGGCCGGCGAGTTTCCAGAGGGGAGCCGCACCCTGCGCGCCAAGATCGACATGGCCTCGCCCAATATCGGCCTGCGCGATCCGGTGATGTACCGCATCCTCTACGCCACCCATTACCGGCAGGGGACCAAATGGTGCATCTACCCCACCTACGACTGGACCCACGGCCAGAGCGACTCCATCGAGGGGGTCACCCATTCGCTGTGTTCGCTGGAGTTCGAGAACCACCGGCCGCTCTACGACTGGTTCATCGAGAAACTCGGCATCTTTCCCTCGCGCCAGACGGAGTTCGCCAGGTTCAACCTGAGCAACATGCTGATGAGCAAGCGCTACCTGCGGCCGCTGGTGGAGGAGGGACACGTGTCCGGCTGGGATGATCCGCGCATGCCCACCTTGTCGGGGTTGCGCCGGCGCGGGTACACGCCGGCGGCCATCCGGCGCTTCATCGGGGAGGTGGGGGTGGCCAAGCGCGAGAATCTGGTGGACATCGCCCTCTTGGAACACCATCTGCGCGAGGACCTCAACAAGCGGGCCGCCCGGGTCATGGCGGTGCTCAATCCGCTGAAGGTGGTCATCGAGAACTACCCGGAAGGCCAGGTCGAGGAGCTGGAGGCGGTGAACAACCCCGAGGACCCCTCAGCCGGCACCCGCCAGGTGCCCTTTGCGCGCGAGATCTACATCGAAAAAGACGACTTCCGCGAGGACCCGCCCAAGAAGTACTTCCGCCTGGCGCCCGGCCGCGAGGTGCGGCTGCGCTACGGCTACTACCTCAAGTGCACGGGGGTGGTCAAGGACGAGAAGACCGGGGAGATGGTGGAATTGCGCTGCACCCACGACCCGGCCACGCGCGGGGGCTGGTCCCCGGACGGGCGCAAGGTGCAGGGCACCATCCACTGGGTTTCGGCGGCCCAGGCCCTGCCGGCCGAGGTGCGGCTCTACGACCGGCTCTTCACTGTGGAAGATCCCAGTGGTGATGATTTCAAGGCCTACCTGAATCCGCAGTCGCTCGAAAGACTGACGGATTGTCTGGTCGAGCCTTCGCTGGCCGGCTCAGCGGCCGGCAGCATCTACCAGTTCGAGCGGCAGGGGTACTTCTGTACTGACCCAGATACCTCGGCGGGCAAGCTGGTCTTCAACCGCTCGGTGTCCCTGCGCGACACCTGGGCCAAGATCGAACGGGGGGCGCAGGGGTAGGGCAGGCAGGGGCGCAGCGCGCTGCGCCCTTACAATTTATTTTTCCAGCGCTCCTCCAACTCGGCGGCTTTTTTCTTGGAGAGCCCTCCCAACACGTTCATGGCCTCCAGGAGGCGGGCGCGGCTCAGGTCCAGGCCCAGGAGGGCGATGGACTCGAAGAGGGGCGGGCCCACCTTCTGGCCCATGATGGCGGCGAAGAGTGGCCCGGTCACCTCGCGGATGGGCCAGGCCCAGAACTCGCTGACCTTGCGGATAGCCTCCTCCACCCTGTCCCGGTTGAGGGGCAGGGCCCCCTCCAGGGCCCACAGCGCGGTCTGCAGCACCTGGATTGCCTCCTGGGCCTCGCGTTTTTTGGGCACCAGGTCTTCTGGATTGCACTCCACCCGGCGGGCGAAGAAGAAGGCGCACTTGGGCAAAAAGTCCCCCAAGGTCTCCATGCGCTCGTGCATCAGGGGGACCAACTGGCCCAGGTGCTCGTCGTTGAACAGCCAGTTCTTCAGTTCGCCCAGCAGGGCCGCAGAGCTCAGATCCTCGCGCAGGTAGCGGCCGTTGAGCCAGAGCAGCTTGTCCAGGTCGAAGACCGACCCGCCCAGGCTGATCCGGGCCAGGTCGAAGCTGGCCACCCACTGCTCCAGGGTGAATTTCTCGTCCTCGCCGGGGGGCGGGTAGCTCATCAGGCCCAGGTAGTTGCGCAGGGCCGGCCCCAGGTACCCCGCTCTCCGGTAGTAGTCGATGGAGGTGGGATTGCGGCGCTTGGACATCTTGGAGCCGTCCGGGTTGAGCAGCAGGGGCAGATGGGTGTGGACGGGCGGGGTCCAGCCGAAGCGCTCGTAGAGCAGCAGGTGCTTGGAGCTGGAGTTGATCCATTCCTCCCCGCGGATCACGTGGGTGATGCCCATCAGGTGGTCGTCCACCACCGCCGCCAGGTGGTAGGTGGGGAAGCCGTCCGACTTGAGCAGCACCTGGTCGTCGAGCAGGCCGTACTCGAACTCGATGGCCCCCCGCAGGGTGTCCTGGAGCACGCTCTTGCCTTCCAGGGGCATCTTGAGGCGCACCACGTGGGGCTCTCCCCGCCGCTGGTCGGCCTCGGCCAGGGGCAGGTCGCGGCAGTGGCGGTCGTAGCCCAGGGACAACTTGAGCCGGCGCTGCTCGGCGCGCAGAGAATCCAGCCGCTGGGGGGTGCAGAAGCAGTAGTAAGCGTGGCCGGCCTCCACCAGCTGCCTGGCGTGCTGTTGGTACAGGGGCAGCCGCTCGCTCTGGCGGTAGGGCCCGCAGGGGCCGCCCACGTCGGGGCCTTCGTCCCAGTTCAGCTCCAGCCAGCGCAGGGCCCGGATCAGGTGGTCCTCGTGCTCAGGGCGGGAACGGGCCTGGTCGGTGTCCTCGATGCGGAGGATGAGCTGGCCCGCGTGCCGGCGGGCAAAGGCCAGGTTGAAGAGGGCGATATAGGCGGTGCCCACGTGGGGCGAGCCGGTGGGCGAGGGGGCGATGCGCACGCGCACGGACATGGGGTCCTCTCCGGAAACAGGTAAAAAGTAGAAGATAGAGCGGCAGGCGAATCGCGCAACGCCGGCCCTTTCCTCAAAGGAGGGGTTTGCACATTCCGAAGTTATTGCTACCTTATAGGAGAGATGTATCCTCCCTCCGCTTCGATTCTCCCCCCGGTTTGCATGGCGAGTGCCGCGGTGCTGGCAAAGAGCCAGTACCTGGATGCAGTGTTGTACTTGCAGGTGTGTAAAGGAGCAGATATTTCCGCGCGATGAAATTCACCGAATTGGAACTGAAACCCGAAGTCTTCAAGGCCCTCGAAGAGATGGGCTATCAGGAGATGACCCCCATCCAGGAGGAGGCCATCCCCCATATTCTCACCGGTCGGGACGTGCTGGGCATGGCCGAGACTGGTTCGGGCAAGACCAGCGCCTGCGGCGTGCCCCTGGTGCACCTGGCCGACCCCGAACTCAACCGGGTCCAGGTCCTGATCGTGGTCCCCACCCGCGAACTGGCCCTCCAGTACGTGGAAGAGGTGGGCAAGGTGGCCGAGCACGCCGGGGTGGCCACCTTCGCGATCTTCGGCGGCTTTGACATGAGCATCCAGAGGGCCAAACTGCGCCACAAGGTCCACATCCTGGTGGCCACCCCAGGCCGGCTCATCGATTTTCTGTGGAACACCGACATCATCGACCTGCGCCAGGTGCGCACCGTGGTGCTGGACGAGGCCGACGAGATGCTGAAGATGGGTTTCATCGAGGACGTGGATTTCATCATGTCCTGCATGCTGCAGGAGCACCAGACCCTGCTCTTCTCGGCCACCATGCCCGCCGAGATCGAAAGGCTGACCAAGGCCTACCTCAAGGACCCGGTGCGCATCCAGCTGAACCGGGACCAGCGGGCGCCCCAGTCCCTCCAGCACCACTTTCAGCACGCCGGCGGCGACCGGCTGGAATCGCTGCTGGAGTACCTGTCACAGGAGCAGATCGAGCAGGCCATCATCTTCTGCAACTCGCGCGACAAGGGCGGCAACCTCTACCGCGAACTGCGGCGCAAGTTCCCCTCCATCGAGTTCATCCACGGGGGCCTGGAGCAGGACCGGCGCATCTCCATCTTCAACCGCTTCCGCGAAAAGCAGATTCGGCTGCTGGTGGCCACCGACGTGGCCGGCAGGGGGCTGGATTTCACCCACGTCACCCACGTGATCAACTACGACTTCCCCTTCAATCTCGAGATCTACCTGCACCGCACCGGCCGCACCGGCCGCATGGGCCGCACCGGCATCGCCATGACCCTGGTGACCGACCGGGATCTCAAGAACTTCAGCCGCCTGGTGCAGGGCAACCGCATCGAGCCGGTGTGGCGGGGCCAGGCCCCGGATCTGGGCCAGGCTTCCACCCGCCGTGCCCGGGGCGGCCGGCAGCGCCAGCGGGACCGGGGCAGGGGCGGCAGGCGCGGGGCCAGACGGAAGGCTCCTGTCTCTTGACAGCTGCACAAATGTTTAGTATCTTGAAAAAAACGCCGAAGCTTATTATTTAGACGATTCCCGGGCTGCGGGTCTCCCCCTCCCCCTTCCCGCCGCTCTCAATCGCCCCGGCTTTTGCAGTCCAAACCCTGTTGCCTACAGAGACTATGGAGAAGAACGCCATCCATTCCAATGGCGCCGCCCGCACCAATGGCAAGACGCTGGCGGTGTACGACGAAAGCAAGATCAAGACCCTCAGTTCCCTGGAGCACATCCGCCTGCGCACCGGCATGTACATCGGCCGGCTGGGCACCGGGGCCGATCCGGACGACGGCATCTACGTCCTGCTCAAGGAAGTCATCGACAATGCGGTGGACGAGTTCATCATGGGGTTTGGCAAGAAGATCGAGATCTCCCTGGAGGAGAGTCGGGTGCAGGTGCGCGATTACGGGCGGGGCATCCCCCTGGGCAAGGTGGTGGAGTGCGTCTCGGTGATCAACACCGGCGCCAAGTACAGCGACGACGTGTTCCAGTTCAGCGTCGGCCTCAACGGGGTGGGCACCAAGGCGGTCAACGCCCTCTCCGCCAGCTTCCGGGTGGTCTCCTACCGCGAAGGCCAGGGCGCGGAGGCCAGCTTCGAGCGGGGGGTGCTCAAGCACCAGAAGAAGAGCAAAACCGACCAGCCCGACGGCACCCTGGTCGAGTTCGTCCCCGACGAGCAGATCTTCAATACCTACAAGTTCAGCCACGAGTACGTGGAGCAGCGGCTGTGGAACTACGCCTGCCTCAACAGTGGCCTGAAGCTCTTCTTCAACGGCCAGAAGTTCGAGTCCAAGGACGGACTGCTGGACCTGTTGCGGCGCGAGGTGGGCGAGAAGGTGCTCTACCCGCCGGCCCACTGCCGGGGCAGGCAACTGGAGTTCGCCTTCACCCACGCCGAGAGCTACGGCGAGAACTACCGCTCCTTTGTCAACGGCCAGTACACCAGCGACGGGGGCACCCACCAGAGCGCCTTCCGCGAGGGGCTGCTCAAGGGGGTCAACGAGTTCTTCCGCGAGGATTTCGACGGGGTGGACGTGCGCGAGGGGATCGTCGGGGCGGTGGCCCTCAAGCTCAAGGACCCGGTCTTCGAGTCGCAGACCAAGAACAAGCTGGGCAACACCGACATCCGCGGCTGGGTGGTGGGCGAGGTCAAGGCCGGGGTGGTCGACTTTCTCCACAAGAACCCCGAGGCCGCCCAGAAAGTCAAGGCCAAGATCACCTACAACGAGAAGCTGCGCAAGGAACTCAACGCCGTGAAGAAAGAGGCCAAGGAGGCCGCCCGGCGCATCGAGATCAAGATCCCCAACCTGCGCGACTGCAAGTACCACCTGCAGGACCCCAAGCGCGGCGAGGAATCGACCCTCTTCATCACCGAGGGCCAGTCGGCTGGCGGCTCCATCGTCTCGGCCCGGGACGTCAACACCCAGGCCATCTTCACCCTGCGCGGCAAGCCCCAGAACGTCTTTGGCCGGGGCAAGGCCGAGATCTACAAGAACGAGGAACTCTACGACCTGATGATGGCCCTGGGCATCGAGGAGGGCATCGACACCCTGCGCTACAACCGGGTGGTGCTGGCCACCGACGCCGACGTGGACGGCTTCCACATCCGGAACTTATTGATGACCTTCTTCCTCAGCTATTTCGAGGACCTGGTGGTGGCCGGCCACCTCTACATCCTCGAAACCCCGCTCTTCCGGGTGCGCAACAAGAAGGAGACGCGCTACTGTTACAACGAGGCCGAGCGCGAGCGGGCAATCAGGCAGTTGGCCGGCCCCGAGATCACCCGCTTCAAGGGCCTGGGGGAGATCTCGCCCAAGGAATTCGGCCAGTTCATCGGCGCCGGGATGCGCCTGGTCAAGGTCAATGTGCGCTCGATGTCCACGGTGCCCAAGACCCTCGAGTTCTACATGGGCAAGAACACCCCCGAACGCCGCGACTACATCATGGAGCACCTGGTCTGATGGCCTACCTCGACAATCTCTACGAGCACAACTTCATCGAGTACGCCTCCTACGTGGTCAAGGAGCGCGCCATCCCCCAACTGCAGGATGGCCTCAAGCCGGTGCAGCGCCGTATCCTCCACTCCCTCTTCGAGCTGGACGACGGCAAGTTCCACAAGGTGGCCAACGTGGTGGGCCACTGCATGAAGTACCACCCGCACGGCGACCAGTCCATCCCCGATTCGCTGGTGGTGCTGGCCAACAAGGACCTGCTCATCGAGAAGCAGGGCAACTTCGGCAACATCTACACCGGCGACCCGGCGGCGGCGGCCCGCTACATCGAGTGCCGGCTCACCCCGCTGGCCAGGGAGGTGCTCCACAACCCTCGCCTGACCCAGTACGCCGACTCCTACGACGGCCGCAACCAGGAACCGGTGGTCTTTCCGGCCAAGATCCCGGTGCTCCTGGCCCAGGGGGCCGAAGGCATCGCCCCGGGGATGACCACCCGCATCCTGCCCCACAACCTGATCGAACTTTTGGAGGCGGAAATCGCCCACATGCAGGACCAGCCCTTCCAACTCCTGCCCGATTTCCCCACCTGCGGACTGATGGACGCCTCGGAGTACAACGAGGGCAACGGCAAGGTGCGGGTGCGGGCCCGGCTCGACGTCTCCGATCCCAAGCGCATCGTCATCCGCGATATCCCCTTTGGCACCACCACCGAGAGCCTGATCGCCTCCATCGAGGACGCGGCCCGCAAGGACAAGGTGAAGATCTCCAGCATTCATGACTACACCGCCGAGCAGGTGGAGATCGAGATCAAGCTGGCGCGCGGGGTGTACACCCAGGAGGTGGTGGACGCCCTCTACGCCTTCACCGAATGCGAGGTCTCCCTCTCCATCAGCCTGCTGGTCATCGACGTGGACCGGCCCAGGGTGATGAGCGTCACCGAGGTGCTAGAGCGCAACGTCGACTCCCTGGTCGACGTGCTCAAGGCTGAACTCAAGTCGGAGGAGGGCCTGCTGCGCGACCGGCTGCACGCCAGGATCCTGGAGCAGACCTTCATCGAGGAGCGCATCTACCAGGCCATCGAGGAGATGAAGACCGCCGAGCAGGTGGCACGGGCGGTGCGCGAGGGGCTGGCCGTGCACCAGGAGCAGATCAAGCGCGAGGTGACCGAGGAGGACGTCGAGGCCCTGCTCAAGATCCCCATCCGCCGCATCTCCCTCTACGACATCGAGCGGTCCCGCAAGGAGATGCAGGAGATCCGCCAGCGCCTGCGGCAGATCAAGGGGCACCTGGACGCCATCATCCCCTATGCCATCGACTTCCTGCGCGGCTTGATCGGGAAATACCGGGGTGTTTTTCCCCGGCGCACCGAGGTGGTCTCTTTCGCCAGGGTGGACGTGCGCGAGGTGGCCCAGCGCAACCTCAGGTTGCGCTACGACAAGAACACCGGGTACCTGGGCTACGAGGTGGATGGGCAGCTCTTGTGCGAGGTCTCGCACTACGACCGGGTGCTGGTCATCCGCAAGGACGGCACCTACTCGGTCATCGACGCGCCCGACAAGCTCTTTGTGGACAAGGGCATGCTGCACTGCGGGCTGGTGGACAAGGAGATGGTCTTCAACGTGATCTACCGCGACGAGGAGGACAACACCTACCTCAAGCGCTGCCAGATAGACCAGTTCATCCTCAACAAGGCTTATGCGCTGACCCCCGAGGGCTGCAAGGTGCTGCGGTTGACCACCGACTCGGAGCGCAAGGTCGCCCTCGACTACAAGCCCCGGCCCCGGCTGCGGGTGCTGCAGGAGGAGTTCGCCATCGCCCGGTACCCGGTGCGCGGCCTGAAGGCCGGCGGCATCCGCCTGAGCAACAAGGAAGTGCAGGGCTGCAAGATCGTCTAGGCAGGGCGGGTTGAAGCGCGGGTTTGCTTGGATCGAATAGGCTACGGGACTGGTTCGTCCTTCCTACACGTATCTGCCTTTCAGACTGATTCCTCTCAGACCGCTCACTGGCACACCTCTTGCTAGATTACTGTTGGCGCATCCGGCGATCTCCCTTATATTCCCCTAGCCAGAGGAAGACGACCATGACTCAGCCCCCTAATCCTCAATCTACCCCCCCGCCCGAACAACTCCCCTGGGGGATCTCCTACCTGCGCGAGGACATCCAGGATCTGCGCCAAGACCTGCGCGAAAACACCCAAGACTTGCGCCAAGGCCTGCGCAGCCTCGATGCCAAGCTGGAGGCGCGGGCCGCAGCGCTCGACCTCAAAATGGATGGCCTTGGAACCCACCTGAATACCCGGATCGACCAAGTCTATACCAGACTGGATGCCAAGATCGACACCAAGTTCTACTGGACCCTGGGGACCATCCTGCTGACCTGGGTCTCCACCATCCTCGCAGTGCTGTTCAAGTAGCGGTGCTGTCCAGGTAAGAGTCCGGGGCTCAGTGCACCAGCGCCAGCTTGCGGGTTTCTACCTTTTCTCCCGCCCGCAACCGATACAGAAACACCCCGCTGGCCAGTTCGTGTCCCTTTTCATCCCGCCCGTCCCAGCGCACGGTGTAGCTGCCTGCTCCCCGCACGCCCTCTGCCAATACTGCCACTCTTTGCCCGGCCAAGTTGTAGACTGAAAGTGCCACCTCTGCGCTGGCCGGCAGGGCAAAGCGGATCACGGTGTCGCTGTTGACGGGATCGGGGTAGTTCTGCGAGAGGGTGAAGGATTGCGGTAGGGGAGTGGTGCGCTCCTCTTCCGCCACCGTGAACGCTGGAGGGGTGGCGGCCACCAGGCGGAGATCATCGAGGTAGAAGGTGCCGGCGAAATTCCCGGAAAAAGTGATCGCCTGAAGAGGTGCGGAAAGGCCAAACTCTTCCACTGGAATCTCCACCACCTGCCAGTCCTTCTTCTCCAGCGCCACCAGCCCTTTGCTCAAGAAGTTCGGTGGGATGTTTAGTGCTCCGTCTCACAATTAACTATGGGGGTTTTCTCCCCAGGTTACTGAGTAAATTGTGTAGCAATGTGGAATGAACACGGAGACGATTTATTCACCAGGAGACTTGCCATGCGCTGTCCAGCACCGATCTACCATCCCCACTTTCCTGCCGATTTCGTGGAACAAGCCCGAAGGATCGTGCGCCAGCGGAT
>JACPJE010000252.1 GCA_016187725.1 Candidatus Latescibacterota bacterium | reverse complement strand
CTTGACACTAGAGGGAGGGGGTTCTACCTTTGCGCCGCGTTCAAAATTACCAGTTCGGAAGGAAAGGTCAGAGGCTATGAATATTAGGGTACGCCAGGGACAGATACAAAAACAGCGCAGCGCCGCCCTGATCGTCAACCTCTTTCAGGGCGCCCGTCCCGGGGGAGCCGCTGAGGCGGTGGACCAGGCCCTGGGAGGGCTGATCAGCGCCGCCCTGGACAGCGGGGACTTCAGGGGCAAGAAGAACGAACTCCTGCTCCTGTACCCAGGCAGAAGGGCCAAGGGCTTCACCGCTGGCCGGGTACTGGTGGTGGGTCTGGGCAAACAGGCCGACTTCGATCTGGAGATCGCTCGCCAGGCCGCCGGCACCGCCGCCAGACGGCTTCAGGATTTGGGCGTCGAGGAGGCCGCCACGGTGCTGCACGGCAGCGGCGCCGGCAGTCTGAAACCTGAAGAGGCCGCCCAGGCCCTGGCCGAGGCCAGCCTGCTGGCCTGCTACCGCTTCGACCACTACCGCAGCGGCGACCGGGAGCGCAAAGTCCTGAAGCTCCTGACCGTGGTGGAGTTCGAACCGGGCAAGCTCAACCCCATCCGCCGCGGCCTGCGCGCCGGGGCCGAGATCGCCCGGGCCACCTGCCTGGCCCGCGACCTGGGCAACCACCCGGGCAACGTGGCCACCCCCTCCTACCTGGCGGGCGTGGCCCGCCGGCTGGCCCGCCAGCACGGCCTGCGCTGCCAGATCCTCGACGAGCGGGCCATGAAGAGGCTGGGTATGGGCGCGCTTTTGGGGGTGGCCCGGGGCAGCGTTCAGCCGCCGCGCTTCATCGTGCTGGAACACCACAAGAAGGCAGGAGGCCGACCCCTGGTCTTCGTGGGCAAGGGCGTCACCTTCGACAGCGGCGGCATCTCCCTCAAGCCGGGGGACAAGATGGAGGAGATGAAGTTCGACATGTCCGGCGCCGCCGCGGTCCTGGGCGCCATGCAGGCCATCGCCGCCCTGGGGGTGCCCCGCCACGTGGTGGGACTGGTCGCCGCCACCGAGAACCTCCCCGATGGCCGCGCCTTCAAGCCGGGCGACATCCTCAGGACCCTCAGCGGCAAGACCATCGAGATCGTCAACACCGACGCCGAGGGCCGGCTGATCCTGGCCGATGCCCTGGGGTACGCCCGCCGCTTCAACCCTGCCGGGGTGGTGGACCTGGCCACCCTCACCGGGGCCTGCGTGGTGGCCCTGGGGCACCATGCCAGCGGCATGATCGGCAACGACGAGCGACTAGCAGAACGGGTGCGCCAGGCCGGCGAGTACACCAGTGAGCGGGTCTGGCCCCTGCCCCTGTGGGACGAGTACCGCGAGCAGATCAAGAGCGATTACGCGGACATGAAGAACACCGGCGGCCGGCCCGGTGGCGCCAGCACCGGCGCCGCCCTGCTCGCCGAATTCACCGGGGACTATCCCTGGGTGCACCTCGATATCGCCGGCACGGCCTGGAACACCCAGGCCAAACCCTATATCCCCAAGGGCTGCGCCGGCCTGGGGGTGCGCCTCCTGACCCAGCTGGCCCGCACCTGGAAGAAATAGTCTCCAGTTACTTCTTTATGGATTTGACAATGACCATATAAAAATAGTGATTATGAATTCAACTCCCGCGACCGAGAAGGGCCATGATCCTCTCTGACACCACCCTGAAAAAGATGCTCCACAGCGGCGAGTTGCTCGTCGAACCCCTCACCCCCGAGCAGATCCAGCCGGCCTCCATCGACCTGCGCCTGAGCGACCACTTCCTCAAGGTCAACGAGAACACCCTCGAAGTCATCCGCCTCGACAGCGAGTTGCAGTACGAAGAACTCAACCAGAGCGCGATCGTCATCCCCCCCCACTCCTTTCTGCTGGCCACCACCCGGGAATACATCCGCCTGCCCAATGACCTGACCGCCTTTGTCGAAGGGCGCAGTTCCATCGGCCGCATCGGCCTCTTCATCCAGAATGCCGGCTGGGTCGATCCCGGCTTTGAGGGCACCATCACCCTGGAGCTGTACAACGCCAACCGGCTGCCCATCCGCCTGCAGGAGGGGCGCCGCATCTGCCAGCTGGTCTTTGCGCGCATGGACCAGACGGCCGACCGGCCCTACCAGGGCAAATACCAGTTCCAGCAGCGGGCTACCGGCAGCCGCATCTCCCAGGAACAAGACCGCTGAAATCCCGCAGAAGCACCAAAGGGGGCGAGTTAGCGATCGCCCCCCCCAGACCACTAGCGCTCTCCCGGCCCCTTGCTGTCGATTTTGAGTTGCGCCTGGCAGGCACCGCTCTTTTCCTGTGGTTTCTCTGCGGCTGCTTCCAGGTCCAGATCGGCACCTCGCTCGAAGTGCTCAGGCTGGTGGTCGAGTCACCCCAATGGCAGCCCCAATGGCCGGTCCTGCCCTGGCTGCTGGGGGTGGGAGGATTGGTACTGGTCTACGTCCGCTGCCGGAGAGGCCTGAGCCCCGGACAAACCCATCGGGAGGGCCAGCGCCTGCGGCAACTCTCACTGCTGACGGGCGCCCTGCTCCTGCTCCGCCTCGGCTCCCTGGGAACCCCCTTCACCACGCTCTTTCCCTACCTGACCTTGCTGTGGTCCCCCCACGCCACCTGGGCCCTGTGCGCCGCCTTTCTGCTCTTCCCCCAGGCTGGAACGCTGTCCACCCCCTCCACCCGCACCCTGGCCCTCATCTTGGCCCTCAGCAGCG
>JACPJE010000251.1 GCA_016187725.1 Candidatus Latescibacterota bacterium | reverse complement strand
TTTTTTCGTTTCTTGGTTTTCACTCGAAATGCCTTTCTGGCTTTAGAGGAGGTTTATGTCGCCACATAAAATCTACCTCTGAACCGCAGGCATTTCGAGCTTTTTTTAGCGCCTCAGCAACCGATATTCGCTTGTTTTAGGACTAGAAGGGCCCACCCTATCGCAGCGGCCAGACTGTGGCTGTAGGGATAGGAGACAAAATCCAGCGGGGTCACCGCGGTGATGCCCGGGGCGACCTTCACCTCTTCCAGGCCCAGCAGCAGGAAGGAGGGCCAGAGCAGATCCAAAAACTGCGCCGCCAGGAAGAGGGCCCCCAGCGACCGGGCCGGCGCCACCCGCTTCCCCGCAAAGCCCAGGGCAAAATGACCTACAAACATGCCGCTCAGCCTCCGCGCTGCGCCTAGCCGCCGGCGTACAAGTGCGCCACGTACTCGCCGTAGCCGTTGTAGCGCAGGGTGGGCCGCCGCTCGCCGGTGCCGATCAGCTCTTCGGTGTCCTGCGACCAGGCCGGATGAGGCACCGCTGGATCGACATTGGCCCAGAAATCGTACACCCCCGGCTGCAGGGTGTCCCAGAAGGTGGGGGGCTCTTCCTCGACGAACTCGATGCGGATGATGGATTTGATGCTCTTGTACCCGTACTTCCAGGGGACGACCAGCCGGAGGGGCGCGCCGTGCTGCTCGGGCAATTCGTGGCCGTACACCCCGGTGGCCAGCAAGGTGAGTTCATTGGTCGCCTCGGCCATGGTCAACCCCTCGCCATAGGGCCAAGGCCAGCCAGGGTTATCCCACTGCCCCGGGGCCTTCTCCGGATCGAAGAAAGAGAGCAGCTTCACGTACCTTGCCGAGGAGAGCGGTTCCACCGCATCGATGAGCGCCTTCAGCGGAAACCCGGTCCAGGGCACTGCCATGGCCCAGGCTTCCACGCAGCGGAAGCGGTAGAGGCGCTCTTCCAGGGGCATCCTGCGGATCAGCGCGTCGACGTCGAAGAGCTGCGGCCTGCGCACCAGGCCGGCGACCTCCACCTGCCAGGGGCGGGTGTCCAACATCCAGGCCAGCTTCCACACTTCTCCCTTGGCCTCGCTGAACTCATAGAAATTGTTGAGATGGGCCGCCACTGATTCCTCGGTCAGGGGGCGGTCCAACTGGCTGAATGCCGGATTCAGGCGGGCCGGATAGAGACTGGGCTCCGGGTCGGGAGAGGTCTGGGGTTCTTTGGTGATAGAGGCAGGAGGAGAGGCAGCAGGTGGAGCTTCATCGGGGGTGTAGATCTGCTCGTGCCCGCAGCCGGCCAGCAGCCCGGCAGCCCCCAGGCGGCCCAGTTCCCGCAGGAACTTGCGCCGGTTCAGAAAAACCGCTTCCGGGGTGGCTTCTCCTTCCGGGATCTGCCATGCTCTTCGCGCCATTGCGCGCTCCTCTCAGGAGTCAGCGCCTGAGCACCACTCCGGCGGCCAGGGCGCTGCCCGCCGTCGTATTGCACCCGGCGGCGGTGTGGATCAGATCCACTTCCAGGTCGAGGCGCCGGCCCAGGCGATAGCTCAATCCGGGCGACACCTGCAGGATGTCCTGATCCCCGATCAGGCTCTCCTGCCCCAGCGCCCCGCAGGCGCCCCGGGTGCGCAACCCGGAGACGTACCCCTTGAGCGCCCAGCGGCGCAGGGCGAAGCCGGCCTCCAGCAGATAGAAGAATTCGTCGCTGTACGCCCCGCCCCGGACCCGGTAGCCCACCTCGCCCGTGAAGTACCCCGGAATCGGGTGGAGAGAACGCCCCAGCAACAGGCGCATATCCCCGCTGGGCTCACCCGTCCCCAGGGGCACGCGGGTACCTGCATCGACCCTGTAGCCCAGAGGGACCTTCCCTCCCACCGCCAGCGAACTCACCAGGGGGCGGTCTCCCAGCTTCCAGCGAATCCCTATTTCCAGATCCCCGAACCCCCGGCTCTCCTCCCTGCCCGTGCCGCTGGCGAACCTGCGCTGGTCCGAGAGATGCTTGTAGGGAAGGGCCGCCACCAAGGTCAGGCGCTCCCTGAGACCGTATTCGGCGTAGGCCTGCAGGCCCAGCTCGGTCAGTTCGCCCATCCCCAGCTTGGGCACCCGCATCCCGCTGGAGTCGAAATGGTTCTGGGCGCGCAGGTGATGGGCCGCGATCTTGAGATAGTACCCGCTCCGATCCTGGGTCCAGGCGCCGGCAAAGGCCGCAGGGATCTGCCCCAGGCATAAGGTGCCGAGGGAGACGAGGAAAAGCAGCCTGGGCACCCCGGATCAGTAAGTGAGTGAGATGGTGCGGGTCTGGGTGTCGGTGGTGGCATCTCCCCTGGCCTCGATGCGCACGAGGTAGATCCCCGGCGCCACCAGCCGGCCCTGCCCGTCGCGGCCGTCCCAGGTCTTGTCCTCGTAGCGCCCATTGGCCTCGGAGCCCGCGTAGAGGACGCGCACCAGCCGGCCGGCCAGATCGTGGACCCTGATGTCCACGGGCCGGGCCAGGCTCAGGGAGAGCAGGCTGTAGCGCAGGGCGACCTGATCGTTGACCCCATCGCCATTGGGGGTGAAGGGATTGGGCACCAGTTCCACCCTGGCGAGCAGGTCTCCTCGCTGCACCTGCGGGCTGAGCACCGTGGTCCCCGAGAAGTCGGCGTCGTCGCCCTCCCCCAGGGAGGCCGCATCGCCCGAGGTGACGGCCTGGGTGGCCTGGGGTTCGGCGGAAAGCGAAGCGGAGGAGGAGAAGTTGGTGCTGTAGGTGAGGATGCTGGTGTGGAACCAGATCTTGGCCTGCGCTCCGTCCTCCCGGATGAGGGGAAAGCGCACCCTGAGCCGGTCCTTGGCGACCGCGGCGATCTGGAAGCCATCGACTAGGGCCGTATCCTGGAGCCCGGCAAAATCGCGCCGGGTGACGAGCTGGCCCCGCGGGTCCAGGACTTCCAGCCGGTCGATGCTCTCCACCTTGGTGGGAGTCGAGAGTTCCACCGTGTCGAAACCCCGCAGACCGAAGGTCTTCATGACCGGCCGCACCACGTAGACGAAGGGGGCGGACAGGGAGGGTTCGACCTGGCGCGGAAAGATCTCGCCGACCAGTTCATCGGCCAGGGGCGGCATAAGGAAGTCGAAACTGAGGGAGCGCAGTACGCGGACGGCTTCTGGGTCTGCGCTTTGAAAGAGCACCTGAAACTGGAGATAGCGGCGCGGCCCTGGCGAGAGGATGGGGCTGCCGGGGCCATTGGCCGCGCTGGCCGGGAAGGGCGTGCTGAAGGGACTCCAGTTCACCAGGTCGTCCTGCACGGAGGCGGGCTCCCACTCGCGGCCCTGGGCATCGATCTTGGGCAGGCTCTCGAATTCGGCGCGCGTCATTTCCTGGGTGGGATCATCGACCGAAAAGGGGATCTCCTCGGCATTGGGCTTGCCCCTCAGGCTGCGGGTGAACACAAAAGGCGAGTCGTCGGTCCCGGTCCGGGTGCGGATCTGCACCTGGGAAAGTCCGGGATCGCCGCGGACTTCTTCCTCCCAGCGCAACCGGACCCAGGTGGCCGGCCCCCCCGCGTCGAAGATGTTCGACAGATAGAGGGCGGTGGGCAGGAAACCCTTGCCGTAGACCTCGAATTCGTCGATTTCCCAGTTGAACTGGGTGAGGGATTTGAGGCGGACGGACTGGACGTACTGGGGCGGGTCCAGCACCACGTCGACCACGGGGTTCTTGTTGTTCCGTTCGAGGACCACCTGGTTCCAGATCTGCACCCCTTCCCTGGTCAGGTTGAGCCCGTCGTTGATGAAGAGTTCATAGGAGCGCAGGAAGTCTTCCTGAAAGGGCGTGGCGGGCGATTTGTGGACCGTGTTGCGCGGGTAGAAGCGCAGGCGACTGACGCCGAAGCGGGCGCCCAGGTCGAGGAGGAGCAACTGGCCGAAAGCGTCGAAGTTCTTGAGTTCCACCGCCACCTCCTCGCCGCCGGGTTCGCTGGTGATGAGTTCGGCCAGGTCCTCTTTGAGGTCTGGCTTCTTGTACTGGAGAGAGAAGCTGGAGTAGGTGGGCAACTGGATGGTGCCGCCCCGCGCCAGGGCGCCGTCGGCGATGTTGGCTTCCGCACAGGAACCCTGGGGGCATTCCACCAGGCGCTTGGGCAGCAGACCACGCGGAAAATCCGGGCTGGAAAATTCGATCAGGCCGCCGGGGGCATTGCCGACCAGGAGTTTGGGCGTGCCCCCGGGATTGTCGGGATCGGCTGGGGCGCGGTATTCCGCATCGAGGGTGGCCACGGCCGCCGCGCCTCTGCCCTGCCAATCCAGCCCTCCCCCCTGGCCAATGGCGACGGTCTCCAGGGCGAGCGCTTCGTGGAACAGGAGGCAGAGACCCCCTGAAACAAGAGAAAAAAAGCCCTGAGAACAGCGCGGCCTGAGCATGGGAGCACTCCCGCGGATAAGAGCCTTTCATGCAGCCTTCCACCTATTGACAAGATGTAAAATAAAACTGCATCCTATACTGTCAAGCGATAACCGGGCGCCGGGTTTGCCGGCAGACGCGGACCTGTTGCAGCTGAAGAAGACCATGAGACCCTGGTGGTTCACCGCTCTCTGGGCCTTTTGCGCCTGCGCCGGCTCTCAGGGAGAATTAGTCTTCATCTGGCCCCATGACCTCGCCTCGACCATGGTTGTAGGTCCTGCCATGGGCGACCAGGCCGGGCTCTCGTCATCTGCCGGATTGTGGGTCAGATTGACCGGGTTCGATCCGTCCGCTTCTATCGCGTAAATCTCAAAATTCCCGTCCCGCGCCGACGAAAAGGCGATCCGCTTCCCGTCCGGCGACCAGGCCGGGCTCTCGTCGTCTGCCGGATTGTGGGTCAGATTGACCGGGTTCGATCCGTCCGCTTCCATCGCGTAAATCTCAAAATTCCCGTCCCGCTCTGAGGTAAAGGCGATCCGCTTCCCGTCCGGCGACCAGGCCGGGTAGCGCTCGATGGCCGGGTCTTGGGTCAGATTGACCTGGTTCGCCCCGCCCGCCTCCATCGCGTAAATCTCAAAGTTGCCGCCCCGCTCTGAGGTAAAGGCGATCTTCTTTCCGTCCGGTGACCAGGCCGGGTAGCGCTCGGACTTGGGGTGGTTGGTCAGATTCACCGGGTTCGTCCCATCCGCCCCCATCACATAGATCTCGCCCGTGCGCCCATCGCGGAACGACGAAAAGGCGATCTTGTTCCCCGGCTGTCCTTCGCTATATCTCCCTATCGCCAACACTACTGCAACACTGAAGCACAGGACGATCTTCAGCATGGTGATCCCCTCTGCGATTAGGCCTGTTCGAAGTTTCGCAAGAGCCTCTTGTACTGTAGCTTTGTCTCACGAGCGCATCAAAATGAGAGTCCATACGGAAATTCGCTATGGGGTTTTCGTACGGACTCTAAGGATACCTCAATCCTCGATGAAGCACAAGCCTTCTGAATCAGGTAAAATGGTGCCTGCTATCCGCCTCCGGGCCATGCTGGCGGGAATGACGCTCTGCGGCTTGATCTCTGTTGGCCTGCCCTATGGAGAATTTGTCATTCAGGGAACTCGATTGGGGTTGAGTTCTTCTACCCCGGCGGCCTTCTTTCTACTTTTCGTGTTGGTGGCCGTGGTGCAGCCACTGTTGGGGCTGGTGCGGCGATCCTGGATCTTCTCTCGCGAAGAATTGCTCCTCGTGACCACCATGATGATGCTGGCCACCGCGATCCCTTCCAGGGGTTTCACGGGCATGTTCCTGGCCATCATTTCCGGAGTATCCTACTACGCTTCTCCGGAGAACAACTGGGCAGAACAGTTGATCCCCTATATCCCCAGCTGGATGGTCCCTCAGGATGTGGAGGCAGTGAAGAGTTTTTACGAAGGCTTGCCCCAAGAGCAGCCCATTCCCTGGGAGGTCTGGCTCCAACCTCTGGCTTGGTGGCTGCTGTTCATGGGCGCCTTCTACACAGTGCTCATCTGTTCTATGGCTATCATGCGCCGCCAGTGGATGGACCACGAACGGCTGCTCTATCCTCTGGTCCAGGTACCCCTGGGCATGATCGAAGACAGGGATCCTCCTTCACTCTTCAAACCCTTCCTGAAGAATCCAGTTTTGTGGGCCGGTTTTGCTATTCCCTTTCTCTTCAATACCGTCAATGCCCTCAGTCGTTACTACGAGTTTGTCCCGCACCTCGAGCCTTACTATTCCTTCACCGCAGCCCACAACACCGCCCTGATCGTCATCCGGATTAACTACCTGATGATAGGGCTGGCCTATCTCATCAATACGAATATCTCCTTCAGCCTGTGGGTCTTTTTTCTGCTGGCCAAGCTCCAGGAAGCACTCTGTTCACTCCTGGGCATCTACAGCGCTGAACAGCTGGACGAATTCAGCGATACCGGCCCGACGACGGGCATGCTGAGCCATCAGAGCATGGGTGCTATGATCGTGCTGGTGCTCCTAGGTCTATGGATGGCTAGATCTCATCTGGGGCAAGTTTTGCGCCAAGTCTGGCGCCGGGGAGTTGAATCCGACTCAGAAGAACTGCTCTCCTACCGGGCAGCGGGGATCGGCCTGGTGGCTGGGTTGGGGATCATGGCTGTCTGGCTCTGGCGCTCCGGGGTGCCGGTCTGGGCTGTAGGGCTGTTCCTGTTCGGCGCTTTTGCCATCTTTGTAGCGCTCACCCGGGTGATCATCGAAGCTGGCCTCTCGTCGGCGGTGGAAGGGTTGTCCGGAGCTGGTTTCTTGGTGTCCGGAGTGGGCACATCGGCCCTGGGACCGGCCGGAATTATCGCCGTGAGTTACACCCTGGCCTGGGCTGGGGACCTGCTGGTCTTCATGATGGCCCCCTGTGCGAACAGCATCCGCATGCTCCACGGGTTGAGGAGTTCCCGAACCCGGCTCTTGGGGATGATGGCAGCGGCCATGGCTATCGGTCTGGTAGGATCGATCTACGCGACCCTGAAGCTGGGATACCAGTACGGCGCTCTCAACCTCCATCAACAATACTTCTCCGGCTTTGCCCAGGAGCCTTTCAGGTTTGCCAGCCGTCTGATCGATACGCCGGTCGGACCGCATTGGCCCGGTTGGGGATGGAATGGGGCCGGAGCCTCGGTCATGGCCTTGCTCATATGGGCGCGCCAGCGCCTGCTGTGGTGGCCATTGCACCCTATTGGGTACATGGTGGGCGGCACGTGGATACTGCACAGCGTCTGGTTCAGCGTCTTTCTGGCCTGGCTGGTCAAGGCCACGGTGTTGAAATACGCCGGTCCCACAGGGTACCGCGCCACGCGCTGGTTCTTCTTAGGGATGATCCTGGGACAGTTCGTGGTAGGTGGGGTCTGGCTGGTGGTAGATGGATTTACGGGCATGAAAGGCGAGGCTATCCAGATGTATTGAAAAGATTGACACAACCCCATGAATTAATTATCCATAGCCCCTGACACCTCACCGGGACGGGAGCTCGCATGCGCCTCCTTTCCACCATCAGCATCACTGCCATAGTCATCTGTGCTGCCCTGGGCGCTCGGGCGATCCGTTGGTACCCGACAGAAGACGTGTTGACGGTCTGGCTCTACGGCCCCCCGCAAGAGGCGCAACTCTATTACCAACTGCTCGCAGATTACCAGCAGCAACATCCACAAACCCGCCTGCGAGTGGAGAATATCCCCGCCCGCAGCGTCGCCCAGAAGCTGTTGACCGGTATGGATGCGGGCCACGCTCCGGATCTGTGCACTCTGCACTGGACCCAACTTCCCCAAGTAGCAAGCACTGGCCAGCTTCTGGCCCTGGACGGGCTGGTACAGCGGGATGGGATAGACGTGGAGGACTGCTATCCCGTGGGGCTACAGGCTTATACCTATCACGGGACCCTCTACGGCCTTCCCCTCAGAGGCAGTACCATTACCTGTTTTTACAACGTGGATCTGTTCGACCGCTATGGCGTGCCCTATCCGACCGCCGACTGGACTTGGGAGGAATTGCTGGAAAAGGCCCGGCAGCTTACGATCGACGTGGACCAGGATGGGCTGCCGGATATCTACGGCTGCAGCCCCTATGACATCGCCAATTACGTCTGGAGTGCGGGAGGGGAATTCCTGCGGCGTGAAAGCGGACGCTATGTCTCCAATCTAGACGATCCACGGGTATTCGCGGCAGTGGAATTCTACGTGGGTCTGTTTTACAGGTTCAAGGTGAGCCCGCCGCGGCCCGGGGTGCGCACCGATGCCCCCATGAGCACCTTCACCTTTGAAGCGGGGAGGATCGCGATCGATATTGCGGGCCCCTGGAGGATCCCCGACTACCAATTGCTCGACCGCTTCCGGTGGAACACTGCCCTTTTTCCGCGCGGGCCAGCAGGGCGGAAGACGCGCTATGCCGGCGACGGCTTTTGCATCTGGAAGGGGACCAAACAGCCTGAAGAGGCCTGGGACGTGCTCAAGTACCTGGTCTCTCCTCAGTCCGCCACTAAAGTGGCGCGCCTGGGCAGCGATATGCCACCCCAGCGGTCCGTGGCCCACCGCGCCTTTGTGCGGCCGGAAACACCGTGGGCAGAGGAGGTCTTCGTCCACTCCATGGACTACGACATCCGCCTCTTCCCCCAGGAGGTGTGGTGGCAAGACCTCTATCGCAAGATGCTCGACGAATTGGACGCAGCGCTTGCAGGGCGGACGACCGTAGCTGAGGCACTGGCTCAGGCCCACCAGCTGACCACTGCTTATCTGGATCGCCTGTACGCCCAGGAGGACAATTAGTGAAACGCCAGGGACGAGCTGCGATATTCTTTCTCCTGCCCAATCTCATCGGCTTTCTGGTCTTCACCCTGGGGCCGGTCGTCGTGGCAGCAGGGCTGAGTTTCTACCGCTATCAGTTGGCCAGTGACAAGCCTACTTTGATCGGGTTGGATAATTTCCTCAACTTGCTCGGGTTTAAATGGGAGGAAGGGAAGTTGGTGGCGAGCGACTCCTACTTCTGGAAGTACCTCGGGAACACCCTCTTCTTGATGCTGAACATCCCTTTGTCCATGGCGGGATCCCTGGTGCTGGCCATCCTCCTCGACAGGCAATTCCCTGGCCGCGTGGTCTTCCGAACCCTCTTCTTTATCCCGCATCTGTGCAGTGGCATCGCCATCTACATGGTCTGGAAGATGCTGCTGACTTACGAGCCCAACGTCGGCATCCTCAATGCCGGACTCTGGAACATCTACCGCCTGCTGGGGATTCCAGCGGAGCGCGCGGTGGCGATGTTGCCGGGATGGTTGATCGATGCCAGGTGGGCCAAACCGGCGTTCATCATCGTGTTCGTATGGGCCAGTGTGGGCGGTTATAACATGATCCTCTACTTGGCCGGCTTGCAGAACGTTCCTCCGGAGCTCTACGAAGCGGCCGAGATGGACGGAGCAGGATGGTGGGCGCGCCTCCGCCATGTCACCGTGCCCCAGCTCGCACCGACCACCTTTTTCATCCTGGTCACCAGCGTGATCGGGGGGTTACAGGGAGGCTTTGAGGCTGCCTACGTGATGACTCAAGGAGGTCCAGAGGGTTCCACCACGACCATCAGCTACTACATCTACACTCAGGCATACGAACAGCTGGAGATCGGGTACGCCGCCACCATCTCGGTGGTGCTTTTCGTCCTGATCTTCATAGTGACCCTGGTCAACTGGCAGTTGGGCGGTAAGAAATTCGAGGCCCTCTAGATGCCGCGCCAGCGCACCCACTCTGTGCTCTTTCTTTACCTCGCCCTGGTGTTCCTGCTCAGCGGCATGGTCATCCCACTGGTATGGACGGTCCTGACTTCGTTCAAGTACAATGTCGACGTGACCTTGGGCTGGCTGCCGCCGCGCTGGACCTTTCGCAATTACACCGGCGTAGTTCATGCTTTTTCTTTTTTGCGCTATTACCTCAATTCCCTGGCGATTGCGCTCGTGGTCACGCTAGTGCAGCTGAGCACCAGCGTCTTGGCGGCCTATGCCTTTGCACGGCTGGACTTTCGCGGGCGCGATGTGTTCTTCCTGAGTTATCTGGCAACCATGATGATTCCTGCCGATGTGCTGATGATTCCCCAGTTCGTGCTGATGAAGAAGTTTCCAGATTGGTTGAACCAGATCGCGAGCACGAACTTTTTCAGTGGCGTTCTCTACTTGGAAAGCCACTACCTGGGGCATCCCGTAGGCCTGGACAGTTTCTTCGCCTTGATCGTTCCCGCCTGTTTCAGCGCCTATGGCACCTTCATGCTGCGGCAGTTCCTGCTGAGCATATCGCGCGAGATCGAAGAGGCGGCCTTCATCGATGGGTGTTCTACCTGGGGGGTGTTCTGGCACGTCGTGCTGCCGCTCTCCAAGCCGGCTCTGGGCGCTCTGGCCATCTTCACCTTCTTGGGCCGTTGGCGGGCCTTCCTCTGGCCACTGATCATGACCGATTCGGATGCGATGATGGTGTTGCCGGTGGGACTGGCTAAACTCTCAGACCTGTACACCAACGACTATGGGCTGATCTGCGCTGGATCGGTGTTGATGCTGATTCCCATGATTGTCGTCTTTGTCCTCTGCCAGCGCTGGTTCATCAGCGGGATTCAGCTCGGAGCCGTGAAAGGGTAGCACGAGCGCGAGGAGGGAGCCATGAAAGGCACTGCTGTCAGGCAGTCAATATGGGTATTATCCCTGTGCCTGAACCTAGGCCACTGGATGACCGGTTGGCAACCGGCGGCCGCCCAGCGCGGCAAGGGTTACCAGCTCACCAGTCGCAGGGTCGTGGTCGATTCGTCCTCCCATTGGCAGAACTGGACCATGCCGACCCACGCTGTGGAGGTGACCCCCTCTGGCCGCGTCCAGCCCCACTTCTTTCGGTGGCGGTACAACATCCTCGACGACCTGGGAACTTTCAGGCGCAAGGTCGTGGAACTGAAGCGGAAAAAAGAAGAGACCCCCATTCTGAATATCGACAGCACGGAAACCCTGGATGTACGGGGTCAGGTTGTCACCGAAAAGAAGAAGGGCCAGGAGGTGCCGGTCTACACCTACTTTTATCGCCTGGGGATCAGTCGGGTGGGCTCTAACCCAGAGGTCGCGGCGCATATCCTGGACGGCGATCCTTCTACCTACTGGGAACCAGACCCGCGCGATCCTCTCGACAAGTGGTGGATCGAAGTGGACCTGGGCCGGGTGGTGCCGGTAGACCAACTGGTCCTGCGCTTTGTCGACGAGGAGCTGGGCGATCCGTTCAGGCAGTTCCGGGTCCTGGCAGCGCCGGATCAGGCCCCCATCCTGCAAAACGATGACAAGATAAACTTTCAGGTGGTAGCCCGCACCCACGCCCCTAACCGGGACCAGCGGGAGTTCCAGTTCCCCCTGGTGGAACCTGGGGCTGATCCGAACTGGAAGGGCCGACTGGTCGAGACCCTGCGGATCTCCGTGAGCGACACCAAAGCCGGAAGAGCCACCCGGGTCAGCGAGGCGGAGTGGCAGGCCCTGGATCCGGACAGCCAGGGCGATATCGTCTATTTTATCAAGGCCCAGGAGGGGTTCGAAGAGCCGGTGGATCAGGCAGTCTACGAAAGCCTGCCTGCTGACCGCCAGGGGCACAAGGAATTCTATATCCGCGAACGTCCCCGCCTGGCTGATATCGAGGTATGGGGCCTCGGGGACAACCTCAGCGCAGGAATGATGGAAGGGGGGGGTAGCGTCTTTCTGAGCGGGGGCAATTTTTCTCCGGGGGTGGCCTTCGACGGCGATTTCTCCACCTTCTTCACGCACCGGATCAAGTTGCCCACCGTCGACCGCGACGTCGTGACTGTGGACCTGGGGGCCGCCTTCTGGTTGGATGCCCTGGGGATTTCTGCCCTCAAGTACAGTTTGATCGACGGCTACATCACCCGTAGTGCGGACGGTTCCCTGGATACCAGAGGACAGCTGAAATGGCACCGCATCAGTCCGCGGGAGCGCGAGGACAACAGCGCTGACCAGTTCAACCCCATCCTCGACATCTACGATCCTCCGCTCAAACTGCGCTTCGTGGAAATATACATCGTCTCCTCGGATCCTGGGCGGCTGGCCAACTTGAGGAACGGGCCCGACATCGCCGAATACCAGTTCTTCGCGCAGGGCTACCCTGCCGAGGTGGTACTGACCTCGGACTTGATCGAACTACCGGTCGGCCGCAGTTTCGGCCGTCTCACCTGGGAGGCAGAAACACCACCCGGGACGAGCCTCGAAATCCACACCCGTACCGGGGATCTGCTGGACAAGCACATCCGCTATTTCGACAAATCGGGTACCGAGATCGCCCAGGACACCTGGGACAACCTGCTGGGCAGCTTCAAAGGCCCAATTGATACCACCTTCGTTCCGGGCAGTGGCTGGAGCCCCTGGAGCCGCAAGTACGCACAGCCAGGTGAACGCGTGGCCTCTCCTGACCAGAGGAGGTTCCTGCAAATACAGGTCAAGTTGACCACCGAAGATCGCCTTGCTGCCGCTTCGATAAGCTCTATCGCCATAGATCTTCTGGATCCGGTGGCTGAGCGTCTCTTGGCCGAAGTGCGGCCTCTGGAGATTGCCGCGCCAGGCCAGCTCGACACCTTCGAGGTTTTCATCCGACCTCTCTTCGTCGAAAGCCCGGTGCGCGCGCGCAGTGTGGGGTTCGACGAACTCTTGCTCAGCCTGTCTTCGGCCCACGGCTTGGAATTGCTGGACCTGAGCCTGGACGTGGACGAGCAGACGAGCCAGGCTACCCGGGTCTTTCACCCTTCCGCCAGCGGGGCCTTCACTACGGACAGCGGGGACCACCTGGAAGTCCTCGCGGACAAGGCCGATTCCATCTGGGTCCGCCTGCCTGCACCGGTCCAGGCCCTGCCAGCCGCGGCGAGCGTCCAGACCTATTACCGCATCACTACAGAAGGCGAACAGGTGCCAGTCGACGAGGGGGGGGAACTGCTCACGGAGGCGTCCTACGGGCTGCTCGAAGACGAGGAGCGGGGCGATATCCGCTATTTCCGCAAGGAGGTAGATGCGCGCGGCCAGGTGCGGCTGACCCAGGTAGACCAACCCGTCTACGACGACCTAGAGGAAGGCGAGGGGGAGATTCGCTATTTCCGCACCTTGCTGGGCGCAGGGGCCCAGTTCCCCTTCAACCCTGACGGCGACTCCCTCACCTCGAGCACCTACGACAGCCTGCCTGTCAGTGAGCGCGGCAGAATCGCCAGCTCTGGCCCGCTGCTGAGGGTGCGCTTTGCCGCGCGGATTTTCCGCAACGGCGCCACCTTGAAATTAGCGGCGCGCAACACCGCAGATGGTGCGGATGGGGCGGCCTGGCAGAGCGTCGAACCTGGCGATGCCACCTCACTGGTCCCGGGAGATGCCCTCTCCATCCACTTCCCCATCGACCCCAGGATACTGGGCGATTTCACGATCGCGCCCAACCCTTTCACGCCCAACGAGGACGGCATCAACGATGCGGCGGGGATCCGCTTTTCGGTCTTCAAGCTGGGCAAGGGAGCGGAGGCAACCGTGCGGATCTACAGCCTCGACGGCCGTCGCCTTTGGGAGATCAGCCGGACAGTGCACAGTGGTCAGGAGGCCTTCCTCTGGCCGGGTACCGACTCCGCGGGGCAGCAGGTGCCACCGGGTATCTACATCTGTCGGGTTGAGCTGGATATAGACGCCGAGGAGGCTGGCCATACCACTCTTTTGCGCTTGATTCACGTGGCCTATTGAAGGAGGTATTCCATGAGAAGATCTGGGTACGTGCTCGCATTTGTCCTGTGCGGCCTGGCCTCAGCACCTGCGTGGACCCAGGACTACGGTGCCCGCCTGGGCGAACGGAAGGGGGGAAAGATCTCTTTCGAACCCCAGGGCTCTGGGGTCTTGTTCGGGGCGCTGGATCCGGCGCAGAGGAAATGGTATGTGCCCCAGGAACTCTAC
>JACPJE010000240.1 GCA_016187725.1 Candidatus Latescibacterota bacterium | reverse complement strand
TCGGGGGTGGTGGGCGCGGCGTTCTTGAAGAAGTCGTCCATCATCACCCCGCTCAGATTGGGCAGGACGGCCCTCAGATCCAGGGCGGCCTGGCGCTCCTCAGCGCCGGTGGAACCAGCGGCCCCGACGATAGACCAGACCGCCCCTCCCAGGGCCTTGAAGGGCAGGGCGTACTGCCCGTAGGGAGGAGCCGGCTTGTTGTCGTAGCGGACCATGATCGCGTTGGGCACCCCCAGGTAGAAGGCGGCTTCCACTGGGGTCATGCGCGAGAGCCCGGGCAATCCCCAGCCACTGTTGTGGGCGCCAGCTTCGTGGCCCCACAGCCAGAAACAATCGCGCGCCCTTTTCCCTTTGGTCGCTGCATCGCTATTTTTCATCGTCCTTCTCCGCGTCAGTGAACCTCCGACCACCCAATATATACTGCCGGCCAAAGGGGCGACAGACGAGCTTATGTTTTCGAAGCGCAGCGCCTGGGAACTGCAGCCCAACCCCCTGAGCCAGGCCCCGCAACGCCCCAACGTATGGGGCGTTGCGAAGGCGGGGCGGCGGGGCAGCCGAGCGAACAGGAACTCTCGATAACTATGTTCTCAAGACGCAGCGACTGGGAACTACAGCCCAACCCCCTGAGCCAGGCCCTCGCCGCCCGCCGGGAGGCCGGCCTCCCGGTGCTGGACCTCACCCTCTCCAATCCCACCCGGGCCGGCCTCCAGTACCCACCCCAGCTGCAGGCCATCCTCGCCGGTGCCGACGCTTCCATATACGCCCCCGAACCCTTGGGCCTCTTCAGCGCCCGCCAAGCCGTGGCCGGCTACTACGCAGAGCGCGGCCAACTCGTCGATGCCGAAGATCTGATCCTCACCTGCAGCACCAGCGAAGCGTACGCCCTGCTCTTCAAGCTGCTGGCCGATCCGGGAGACCAGGTGCTGGTGCCCCAGCCTAGCTATCCCCTCTTCGAGTTCCTGGCCAGCCTGGAGAACGTGGAGACCCGGTCCTATCCCCTGCGCTACCAGGAAGGATGGGAGATCGACCTGGACCGCCTGGCCGCTGCCCTGACCCCCAGGACCCGGGCCATCGTGCTGGTCCACCCCAACAACCCTACCGGCTCCCTGATCAAAGCCGGCGAACGCGTCCTGCTGGAGGAACTGGCCTTGGAGCGGGACCTGGCCCTGATCATCGACGAGGTCTTCGGCGACTACCTCTGGGAAGAGGCGCCGCAAGTGCCTTCCTTTGCCGGCCCGGCCCGGCCCCTGACC
Organism: Candidatus Latescibacterota bacterium; assembly: GCA_016187725.1. Taxonomy (GTDB): domain Bacteria; phylum Latescibacterota; class UBA2968; order UBA8231; family UBA8231; genus SICG01. The sequence continues at coordinate 27,931 of JACPJE010000240.1, read as the reverse complement.
TTTGTGCTCAGCGGCCTCTCCAAGGTGCTGGGCCTGCCCCAGCTCAAGCTGGGCTGGATGGCGGTGCAGGGGGCCGGGGTCGCCGAGGCGCGCGCCCGCCTCGAAGTCATCGCCGACACCTATCTCTCGGTGGGCACCCCGGTGCAACAGGCTCTGCCCCAATTGCTCGAATTGCGCGCCGTCATCCAAGAAAAGATCGGGCAACGGGTGACCGCCAACCGCCGCTGGCTGCAGCAACGCCTCGCCCAATTCCCCCACGCTCGCCTGCTGCGCGGCCAAGGCGGCTGGTACGCGGTGCTGGAGACCAACCGCCAGGACGAAGAGGTCCTGGCGTTGGCGCTGCTGCGCCACTCAGGGGTATTCCTTCATCCCGGCTACTTCTTCGATTTTCCCGTAGAGGGCATGCTGGTGCTCAGCCTGCTGACCCCGCCCCAGGTGCTGCAAGAAGGGGTGGAGCTGCTGTTGCAAAAACTCGCATAGCTGTAGGCAAACCACAAAGGAGGTCGTGATGGATGCCTGCATTTGGTCAATCGTGTGAGGAGCCCCCCTGTGTGCCAACATTGAGTGAGACGACTCGCCTTGATAAATTAGTGTCTACCCCAACGGGCGAAGGAGCCTCAATTGGTGGTGGGTCCAGAGACCGCGCGAGGTTAGAGATGGAAAAACGATCCCGGTACTCTTCCGTGAGCGGTGATCTGTGGGGCGGGTTGACCGCCATGCTGGTGGCTCTGCCCGCAGCCATCGCTTTTGGCGTGCTCATCTACTCCCCGCTGGGACCCGAATACGCGGCCCAGGGCGCCATGGCCGGTATGCTGGGCGCCGTGGCCATCGGCATCATGGCACCCACTTTCGGCGGCGTGCCGGGGATGATCTCCGCACCGTGCGCCCCGGCCGCCGCCATGCTATCCGCACTGGTGGCTAGGTGGGGGGAGCCCGCCTCGGGGATTGCGGCCCCCAGTGTGCTGGTGTTGATGGCCCTCACGGCGCTGTTGTCGGCCCTGCTGCAGGTGATGTACGGACAGATCGGGGGGGGGCGCCTCATCAAGTACATCCCGTACCCGGTGGTGAGTGGGTACCTGAGCGGGGTGGCCGTTCTCATCGCCCTGGCGCAACTGCCCAAGCTCTTCGGTCTGGCCAACGGGGCGTCGCTGTGGCTGGGACTGGTATCCCCCGGCCAGTGGCGGTGGGAGGGTCTGGTGGTGGGCGTCGCGACCATGGCGGTCATGGCACTCACCCCGCACTTCACCCGCCGGGTGCCCGGGCCGATCCTCGGTCTGCTGGCGGGGATCCTCAGCTACTTGGGGCTGTGCCTCTTCCTGCCGGAGCTCTTCAGCCTTGAGCGCAACCCCCTGCTGATCGGCCCCATCGCCACGGCGACCGGATCCCCCCTGGCCGCTCTGGAGGAGCGCGCCCTGGCTCTCCTCGACCTAGATATGGCCCATTGGCACTTGATCGTGGTCCCCACCCTGACCCTGTCGGTGCTGCTGTCCATCGATACCCTCAAAACCGGAGTGGTGCTGGACGCCCTCATCCGGCAGCGCAGCGATTCGAACCGCGAGCTGCGGGGACAGGGACTGGCCAATCTGGCCGCGGCGCTGACCGGCGGCGTGCCCGGGTCTGGGACCATGGGCCCCACGTTGATGAACGTCAGCAACGGCGGGCGGACCCGGTTGTCAGGGCTGGTGGCCGGCGGCCTGGCGCTGGCGGTCCTACTCGCCCTGGGCAGACTCATCGCCTGGATCCCGGTCTCCGCCCTGGCCGGCGTGCTCCTGGTGGTCGCCTTCCGGATGGTCGACCGGCACAGCTTTCGCCTGTTGCGGCACCAGTCCACGCGGCTGGATTTCGCGGTGGTGGCCGCCGTGGTCGTGGTTGCCGCCACTGCCGGACTGATCGCGGCCTCGGGGGTAGGCGTGGGGCTGGCCATCCTGCTCTTCATCCGCGACCAGATGCACGGCTCGATCATCCGGCGCAAACGCTACGGCAACGAAATCGCCTCCAAGGCGCAGCGCCTGCCCATCGAAAGGGAGGCCCTACACGAGCGGGGCAGACAGGTGGTGGTGGCCGAGCTGCAGGGGAGCCTATTCTTTGGCACCACGGACCAGCTCATCTCCGAGTTGATCGAGGATCTGCAGACCCGTCGTTTCGTGATCCTCGACCTGCGCCGGGTCCAGCTGGTCGACTACACCGCGGCCCACGCCCTGGACCAGATCCAGGCCCAGCTGGCCGAACAGGACGGGCTGCTGCTGCTCAGCGATCTGCACCCGTCCCTGGCGACCGGTCAGGACCTGGAGAGCTACCTGGACGACGTGGGCCTGACCCACGCTTCGGAGCGCATCCGCATCTTCGACACCCTGGACGACGCATTGGAGTGGATGGAAGAGCGACTCCTCGAGGAAGCCGCCCTGGGACTGGGCGAGGAACGGGTGCTCGAACTGGGCGACTTCGACCTGTTCCGCGAGGCCCAGCCGGAAATGCTCATGTCTCTGATCGGCTGTGTGGAGGAGAAATCCTTCGCCACGGACGAGAAGGTCCTGTCGCACCAGGACCAGGGGGACCAGATCTTCCTGATCCGGCGCGGCTCGGTCCGCATCCTCCTGCCGATCAACAGCGGCAAGCACTTCCACCTGGCCACCTTCCGGCAGGGCGACTTCTTCGGCGAGATCGGCTTCCTGGATCCTGGGAAGCGGTCAGCGGATGCGGTAGCCGCCGGGCCTACCGAGCTCTACGCGCTGTCGCGGGAGCTGTTCAACCACGTGTCGCGGAGATACCCGGAGCTGGGTGTCAGGGTCTTCGCGCGCCTGGCCCGGGCTCTGGCTTTCCGGTTGGGTCACGCCGATTCGCAGATCCGGTCTCTGGAGGAGCAGTGACCCGTTCTGCCGCGGCATCTGCTGTGGCCAGACAGAGGCATCGACCACATGCCGATGAGGGACTCCGGCTACCAGATAATGAGGCGGAACCTAACGCAGGGGAAAGGCGGCTGATGGCTTAACGTGCTTTATAATCCGTTTTCTGAGGGGATCCCATAACGAGCAGGCGGTCGCTTTACAGCCGTGCTGGAGTTTGGTAAGATAAGCAGTATCGGGGCCGGCAGGACCATCCCCGGAGGAGGGCGCCATGAGTCTTTTCCCCATTCCCGTGCGCGAAAACTGGCTGCGGGCGGTGGAGTTCCGCCACCCGCGCTGGATTCCCTGTTCAGTGGGGTTTTCGCTCCTCACCTGGAAGACCTACGGCCGCGACCTGGAGCGGATCGTCCTGGACCATCCCCGCCTCTTTCCCGAGTACCGCGAGGGCAGCCACGACTTCGGCGCCCAGATGCCCCCGGTCTACCGCCAGGGGGAGCACTACCGCGACAACTGGGGCTGCCTGTGGTACAATATCCAGGAGGGGCTGGAGGGCATCGTGGTCGAATCGCCCCTGGCCGACTGGCAGCAGTTGGAAGCGTACCGGATGCCCGACTCGCTGGTCGACAACGAGCGGGGCGAGGAAAAAAAGAACTGGGAGCAGGTCCGGCATGACTGCCACCAGCGCCGGCAGCAGGGACTGCTGGTGATGGGCAGCGGCGAACGGCTCTTCGACCGGCTCTATTTCCTGCGCGGCTTCGACAACTTGATGATCGACCTGGTCGAGGGGCCGCCCGAGCTGGACCGGCTGATCGGGATGCTCGAGGAGTACGAGGCCCGCCTGATCGACCAGTGGCTGGAGATCGGCGTGGACGCCCTCGCCTTCCACACCGACATCGGCACCCAGCAGGACCTGATGATCAGCCCCGAGAGTTTCCGCCGCCACCTCAAGCCCATGTTCGCCCGACTCTTCCAGCGCTGCCGGCAGGCCGGGGCCCACGTGTACCTCTCTTCGGACGGCTGCCTGTTGAAGATCGTCGACGACCTGATCGAGTGCGGGGTTTCGGCCCACGACCCCCAGTTGCGCGCCAACACCCTGGAGGGTATCCGCCGATCCTACCGGGGCCGGATCTGCGCCTTTGTCGATCTCGACCGCCAGGGCTTCCCCTTCTCCACCCCGCAACAGGTCCGCCAGCAGGTGCGCGAAGTGGTGGACAGCATGGCCCTGCCCGAGGGGGGCCTGGGGATCACCGCTGGCTTCTTCGGCGGGCAAGAGATCCCCCTGCAGACCATCGCGGCCCTGTGCGCCGCGCTGGAGGAATGCTGCTTCTGGTGAGGTTGACGGCCTGGAAAGTCGCCGGTCTCATCGCCGGCCTGATCGCCTTCGCCCTGCTCCTGTGGGCCGACTCCCCGCTGCAGCACCATGGCAAATGGGGCGCCCAGCCGGCCGCTGCCGCCGCGGTCACCGTGCTGATGGCCCTCTGGTGGATCACCGAAGCCCTGCCCATCCACTACACCGCCTGCCTGCCCCTGCTGCTCTTCCCCCTCACCGGGGTCTTTGGCCCGGGCCTGGGAGCCAACCTCGGGCGCGCTCTCTCCTCCTATTTCGATCCCTACATCTTCCTCTTTGCCGGCGGCATGGGGGTGGCCGCCGCCATGCAACAGCGCGGCCTGCACCGGCGCATCGCCCTCAACATCATGCGCCTGATCGGCACTGACCCGCGCCGATTGCTGGCCGGGGTGCTGGCAGCCACCGCGTTCATCTCATTGTGGATCTCCAATTCAGCCACTGCCACCATGATGGTCTCCATCGGCCTGGCGGTGATCGCCCAACTGGAGAGCCGCCTGGGGGGCCAGCGCCTGCACCACTACGGCATGGCCGTCATGCTGGGCATCGCCTACGCCGCCAACGTGGGCGGCATCGGCACCAAGATCGGCACTGCCACCAATGCCCAGTTCTGCGGCCTGATGGAGCGCATCGGCATCGAGATCTCCTTCCTCAAGTTCATGGCGGTGGGCTTTCCCTTCGTGCTCCTCCTGCTGCCGGTGGTCTGGCTGGCCCTGTGGCGCATCGGCCGGGCCGACGCCCCCCGGGAGGATCTGGGGCGGGAAGCGCTCGCCGCCGAGCTAGCCCAGCTGGGGCCCATGCGGCCGGGAGAGAAGGTGGTGCTGGGGGTCTTCGTCTGCACCGCCCTGCTGTGGATCGTGGGCAAGCCGCTGGCCGATCTGCTCAAGGGCTCTTTCCCCGAGCTGGCCACCGCCCACGTGGAGGCTCTCATCGCCATGACTGCGGCCCTGGTCCTGCTCTTGTGGCGGGTGGAGGGGGGACAGGCCCTGGGACGGACGGGCCTGCGCCGGGTGCCCTGGCAGACCCTGCTCTTGTTAGGGGGAAGTTTTGCCATGGCTGGGGGTATCCAGCACAGCGGCCTCTCCGACTGGATGGGCGCTCAGCTGCAGATGGTGCGCGACCTGAATCCCTTCGCCCAGGTGCTGCTCCTCAGCGTGGCCACCGTGGCCCTGTCGGCGGTGGCTTCCAACGTGGCCACCATCAGCGTGGTCTTCAACATCGCCCGCGACGCCATCTCCCCGGCCTACCTCAACACCGCCCTCTTCACCTCGGCCATCGCCGCCTCCTGCGACTTTGCCCTGCCGGTGGGCACCCCGCCCAACGCCATCGTCTTCGGCAGCGGGTACGTCACCATTCCACAGATGGCCCGCACCGGCGCCCTGCTCGACCTGATCGCCGCCCTGCTGGCGGCTGGCTGGTGCTGGCTGGCGGTGAGGTGGATGTTCTGAGGCTTACTTGACCAGGGATTCCCCTCTTCAGTACACCACCTGCACCACGCGGCTGATGCCTTCGCTGCGGGCATCTCCCTCGACCTCCAGGCGCAGCAGGTAGATCCCGGGCGGGACCTGGTCCCCCTGCGCGTCGGTGCCGTCCCACTGCAGCCGCTGCGCCCCGGCCGCGCCCAGGACCTCCACCTGCCGCACCAGCCGGCCAGACAGGTCGAAGAGGTGCAGGCGCAGGGGCCGCGCCTCCAGCACATTGACCAGGTCGAACCCGACCCGCAACTCGTCGTTGATCCCGTCCCCGTTGGGGGTCAGCACCGCCGATCCCAGCGCGATATTGGCCAGCAGGCTCTCGCCCACCGGCAGGTGCACCACATCGGTCTGGCTGTCCACCTGGGTCTCGGCGTCGCCGGCCTCCACCTGCTGGCTGCCTTGTAAATGGCTGTCCGCTACAAAGGCCTCGATCCGGGTGGCGTCCAGGTACACCGCCCCACCGAAGCGCAATTCGACCAGTTCCCCCCGGCGCACGGCCCGGGGCAGCTGCACCCGGAAGCTGCCGCTGCTGGAATCCACCACCGCACCAACCTCGGCCCCTTCCAAGTGCGCTGACCCGAAGCGCAGGGGCACCGAAGCCTGCAGCGCCACCTGGTCGAAGCCGACGGTGGTCCCCTGGGCGCGCAGGTAATAGACAAACTCCGTCCAGGCCCCCGGCTGCACCCGCGCCGGCCAGACCTCGCCCACCACCTTGTCGGCCAGGGGCTCGGAGTAGTCCACCGCCAGCCAGTCCAGCGACGCGACAGCCTGCGGGTTTTGGCTCTTCAGGCGCGCCTCCAGTTCCAGGTAGCGCCGCGGCGAGGGCGACTGGAAGACAGACCCGGAATGGGGGTAGATCCTGCTCCAGGAGCTCCAGCCCTCCCCGATCACGTCCGTGGTGTCCACTGGCCCGCGGAAACTGGAGATCAGTTTCTCCCATTTCTTCTGAGTGACCTCCTTGCCGTTCTTGTCGCGGTAGGTGATCTGCTCCTTCAAGTCGTCGCCGCTGCGGCTGCGGATCTCCAGCGCGGTGCCCGGCGGGGTGCTGGCCTGCCAGTTGAGGGCATCCACCTTCTTGCTCCCTCCCAGGTCGATGATGGGCGAAATCATCCGCACCTCCAGGGGATAGCCTTCGCCGAAGACCTGGATTTCCTCGGTGATCCCCCCTGCGTGGCAACCCTGGGTAGTGGCGCCCTGTCCCCCGCCCAGGGCCACGGCGCAGGCCGCATCCCAGTACTTCCAGGCGATGCGCACGTACCGGGCCGGGGTCAGCGCAAAGGAGTGGTCCGCCAGGCCCTGGCGGATATTGGTCAGGGTGGAGGTGCCGGAAAAATGCTTCTGCCACAGCAGGGTGCCGTCCGGGGCCAGCGAGCCGTCGGCAGTGAGGACTTCGTAGAACTTGAAATCGAACCACCGGGTCCCGTACTGCTGGAAGAGCACCGCGGCGCTGACCAGGCGCACCAGGTCCACCTGGTACACCGCGCCCAGGTCCAGGGTGATGCGGGCGTTGATGTCGTTCACTCCGCGCGAGGCCCGGCCGTAGAGCCACGAGGTGTTGAGCAGACCGTCGGCCAGTTCCAGGGCATTGCCCAGGGGGATCACGTCCCGCTCCCCGCCCTCCACCTCGACGACGATATCTACCCCGCCGCCCTTCCGCTCCAGGTCCAGGGCCAGGTTGTCCCCAAAGGTCTCCACCTCCACCTCCACCAGCCGGCCCTGGGGCGGGGCGCCCAGCACCTGGAGCCGCAGCACCTGGACCAGGGATTTCTCCGGCTGGTCCAGGCCCATGATCATCTGGTGGCGGTCGTTCTCCTTGAAGCGCTCCCGCAGGCGGTAGATCAGGGTGCCGGGGATGGGGCTGCGGGTATTGTCGCGGGCCTGCTCGCCGGTGGAGAGCAGCAGGTCGAAAAGCGGTAAAGGCGGGGTCTCCTCGGCAAAGACCAGACGCACCTGGCGGGCTGAGACCACCCGGCCCAGGTCGATCTCCAGCCACCAGGTGTCGGGCGCATCCTCCGGATCGGGGCGCCAGCCCGTCGTCCGGTCTCCATCCATTACCAACCCGGCAGTACCCTCATTGGACCCCACCCCCCGTATCCCGCCGCCAAAGGCAAGGGCATCGAGGGCGGCGTTGCTGCCCTTGCGGGCCGCCACCGGGCGGACACTCCCCTCCAGACTCAGTTCCACGATGCCGCTGGGCAGGGTCCAGCGCCGCCACTGCTGGGCCGTGTCGAAGCGCAGTTCTTCGGCGCCCAGGGGCAACCACAGCATCAGCCAGAGCCACAGGGATTGTCTAGCCATAGCGCTCCCGCAGGCGGCGGGCTGCTTCGGACTGGTTGCTGAGCTTGGCATATACCTCCTCGATATCCACCCGGGCCGCCGAACCAGGGGCAAAGCCGCAGTCTGGGTTGAGCACCACCCGGTCCTTGGGCAAAAACTCCAGCGCCTTTTCCACCTGCGCCACTACCTCCTCGGGGGTATCCACCTGCCCAGGATGCACACTCACGCAGCCCAGGCCGATCTCGAAGTCCTCGCACAACTGGGCGAAAACCTGGGCCTCCCCGGCCCCGGGGCTGGTGAATTCCATGGTCAGATGGTGGACCTGCAGGCGATTCAGATGGGGGATAAGCGGTGCGTATCCTCCGGTGTGGCAGGCCTCTCCGCGCACCCGGGCCCCGGCTCGCCGGCACAGGTGTACAGCCAGCCGCACCCCCTTCACTCCCTCCACCAACTCATTGATCAGGGAGACGGTGAACTGCGCCTCCTCGTCCGGGTCGGTGTATTGGGCGCGCACCTGAGGGTCCACCAGCAGGCACAGATGGGGGTCGTCGATCTGGACCAGGTCAGCCCCGGCCTGGCAGAGCAGTTCCAGCTCGGATCGCAAGATAGGGACGCAGGCGCGGGCAAAGTCCCGGCGCGTGGGGTACGCCCCGGCCGACCGCTCCGGGTCCCACAGCCGCTCGCCCAGCAAAGCCGGCGAGGGCAGGGCCACCTTGATCCTTCTGGCGCTGCGCTGCTTGAGAAAGCGGGCCTCGGCGGCCAGAAACCCCGGCTGCCTGGGCGCCAGCCGGTCCACCACCACGGTCCAGGGCCGGCCGTCCTCGTGGCGGCCCACCTCGAAGCCGTGGGCCAACTCGGCGATCACCCCGATGTAGGAAGCCCGCCGCCACTCCCCGTCGCTGAGGATATCGAGCCCTGCCTCCTCCTGCAGGCGCACCACATAGGCCACCGCGTCGTCCATGACCTGGGCGCGGCGCTCAGCGCTCAACACCCGCTCACCCATCACCTGAGCATTGGCCAGCGCATAATCCTCCTCCGTATCGATCTCCATATACTCCCCCTCCGTCGTCACCAGGTGAAAAGGCAACCCGTGATCCAGCATCTCGGCGAAGAGATGGATCAGGTACGCCTGCTCAAAGGGCTTCCCGTCCTTCCACACCCGTCCCGCCCACTGGCCCCGAACCCGATGGTAGCGCTCCCGCAACTGGGCCGCCCCCGCAGCCGTGAACCTGGCCACCCCGATGTATTCGCCGGCGGCCTGTTCGGGCTCCAGGCCCCGGGCTATCTCCAACACCCGGTCTCCCTGGGCTTTCACCTTCTCCGCGTCGTGCTCGGGGTGCTGGCTGCGGTCGGCGTACCGGCTGCGCCACTGGGTGTCCACGCACAGCACCCGGTCCCCCGGATGCTCCAGGGCCCGGCGCACCACCCCGGGGCGGTAGAGGATGTCCGCGTAGGAGCAGACAAAGCCCCCGCCCATGTGCGCCTCGGCGCAGAGCAGCGATTCGAGGATGTTGGTGGTCTGCCAGCGGGGGTTGTGACAGAATTCGAGGTGGGGGTAGTCGGCGCGCACCTGCTCTATGCGGTACCCGCCCACAAAAATCGGCGTGGCCAACCCCTCCTGGTCCAGGGCCTCCAGCACCCAGTCGAGAATGCGCCGCCCTCCCACCGGAGCATAGCACTTGGGCTGGCCATCGGTGAGGGCCTTGAGCCGGCTGCCCCGGCCCGCGCCCAGAATGATGGGCCGCACCTTTCCTCCTTTTGGGCTACAGTATAAGGCCGGGGGAGGAGGCGGGCAAATCAGGGTTGCGGAGGGGGAGGTTCCTGGTCGAGGATGCGGTAGATGCGGTTGCGGTTGGTGTTGAGCAGCCGCGCGGCTTCGGAGATATTGCCCCCGGCCTGCGCGACGGCGCGCTTCACCACCCACAACTCGGCCTGGGCAGCGGCCTGGTCGAGGTCCAACGCTGAGTCGAAAAGTGCAGGGGGTATCAGATTGCTCCCTTCGGCTACGGCGAAATGCAGGTGGCGGACCTGGATCTCCTCACCCCTGCTCTCGATCAGCGCCCGCTCGATGAGGTTCTTCAACTCGCGCACGTTGCCTGGAAAGGCATAGGTTTTCAGAGCGGTTTCAACCCCTGGGCCCAACGCGGGTGCTGGGCGCCCCATTTCCTTGGAGAAGAGCCGCAGGAAATGCCTCGCCAGCAGGGGAACGTCCTCGCGGTGCTCGCGCAGCGGCGGCACCACCACCACATAACGCGCCAGACGGAAGTAGAGGTCCTGGCGAAACTGCCCCGCCTCGATTTTCTTGATCAGGTCCCCATTGGTGGCGGCCAGCACGCGCACGTCCACCCCGCTGCTTTCCCGGGCGCCGATGCGCCACACCTCGCCGTCCTCCAGCACCCGCAGCAGCGTGGCCTGTGCCGCCAGGGGCATCTCGCCGATCTCGTCGAGAAAGAGCGTGCCCTCATGCGCCATCTCGAAATAGCCGCTCCGGTCCGCATCCGCCCCGGTAAAGGTCCCGCGGACGTGGCCGAAGAGCAGCGATTCCACCAGTTCCGCGGGAATGGCCGCGCAGTTGACCGGCACAAAGGGCCGCGAGCGCCGGACGCTGCCAAAATGAATGGCCCGGGCGATGAGTTCCTTGCCGGTGCCGCTCTCGCCGGTGATCAGCACCGAGGTGGTGGCGCTCTCCTGCAGCAGGTGGACCTGCGCCAGGATCTCCTGAATGGCCGGGCTATGGCCCACGAATCCTTCCAGGCCCCATTGCGCTGCCTCGCGCTCTGCCAGCAGCGAGAGCTGGCCCTTGAGCGCCTGGCGCCCGGCGATCTCCTCCTCCAGTTGCTGGTTCTTTTGCGCCAGCTCCCGCGCCAGCCGGCTCAGGCGCACGTGGGCCTGCACCCGGGCCAGCACCTCGGCCTCCCTGAAGGGTTTGACGATGTAGTCCACCCCGCCCGCCTCAAACCCAGTCACCACCTCCTCCTGCTGGTCCCTGGCGGTGATGAAGATCACCGGGATGGCGCGGGTTCTCTCCTCCTGCTTGAGCCGCCGGCACACCTCGTACCCGTCCATCTCGGGCATCATCACATCCAGCAGGATCAAATCGGGCACAGCGCGGTTGACGCTGCGCAGTGCCACCTCGGCGCTGGGCGCCAGCATCACCTTGTACCCATGGCCTTCCAGCACCTGGCACAACACCTCCAGGTTGGTCGGCTGGTCGTCCACCAGCAGGACTCTGGCCGGAAGGGCGGAAGTTTCCTGCTTACTCACGGTGCACCTTGGCAAGCAGCGTGAGGATGCCCTCCATGTCCTGGCGCTGCTTCAAGCCCCGCAAATGCGCTGCTAACTGCCGCTGGTCCGCGCCGAGTTGCTCCAGTTCCTGCAACTCCTCTTCCAGTTCCGTCACGCTGTAAAGCTCGGCCGCCTCCTGCAGGCGGCGGTGCAGGGCTGTGGGCACTGCGATGCTGCTCCAGTCAGGAGCCTCTGTGGCGACCTCTTCCTCGCTCTCCGGTTCGTATTCGTATTGCACCCCCAGCAACCGGGCCAGGCAGGAATAGACCTTCTCGAAGCGAAAGGGCTTGTCCAGAAAAGCGTCGAAGCCCGCCTCCAGGAATCCCTGCTGCTGGTGTGCCAGCACCGAGGCAGAAATCGCCACCACCTTGATCCGTTCTCTCGCCTCCATCTCCTGCAGCCGGCGCAGGGTGGCCATCCCGTCCAGCACCGGCATGCGGATGTCCAGCAACACGATATCAGGCCGGAACCGTACCACCCTCTCCAGGGCCTGCTGGCCATTTTCCACTGCTTCCACTATGACTCCGATCTCCTCCAGCATCCGGCGCAGCACCTCGCGGTTCTCGGCCACGTCGTCGGCCACCAGGGCTCTTACCTGCTGCCCTGGCGCCAGCCTTTTCACCCGGCTGAAAGTGGCTGATTCGTCCACCTGCACCGCACCCTGGGCCGGGGGCAGTTCCACCGTGAAGAAGAATCGCGCCCCTTTTCCGGGGGCCGTTTCCACTGCCAGCCGGCTGCCCATCAACTCCAGTTGCCGCTGCGCCAGGGCCAGTCCCAGACCAGTGCCCCCCTGGCGCAGGCCGGCGCTTCCCTGCCGAAAAGGCTGGAACAACCCCACCTGATCCTCCGGGCTCATCCCTGGACCGGTGTCGCGCACCTCAAAGTAATAGTGATCTCTGGGGCGCCTCTCGACCAGCAGCCGCACCTCTCCCTCCTGGGTGAACTTGGCCGCATTGCCCAGCAGATTGATCAGTACCTGGCGCAGTTTGGTCTCGTCCCCCTGCACCAGCGCCTGTTTTTCCGGCAGTCTTTCCAGCTTCCACACCAACCCCTTATCTCGGCAATAGCTCTCAAACATCTCTCCCAGGGGGCCCAGCAGGCGCTGCAGATCAAAACCCCCCACCTGAAGCTGCATGCGCCCGGCCTCGATCCTGGACAGGTCGAGCACTTCGTTGAGCAGCCCGAGCAGATGGTCGCCGCTTTGCTGGATGCTCTGCAGGGCGCGGCGGTGTTCGGACCCCAGGCTGCGCTGCAGCACCTGGGCGTAACCCAGGATGGCGTTCATAGGAGTGCGGATCTCGTGGGACATATTGGCCAGAAAAAGGGATTTGGCCTGAGAGGCCGCCTCGGCTGCCTGCCTGGATTCTTCTAGCTCCTCGGCGCGCAGCCCCAGGGCCTGATTGGCAGCGCGCAACCGCTGGTCCCGGTGCAGCACCCGCCGGGTCTGATAAACCACCAAGGCCAGGGCCAGAATTAGGGCGAACCCCCAACTGAGTTGCCCGTAGGGCAAATGCACCTCCACCTGCACGGTCGCCGGTTTTTCTGAATAAACCAGATCCCGGTCCACCGCCTCCACTTCAAAGGTGTAGTTGCCCCGCGGCAGATCCTGGTACTCTACCTTATGTGTCCGAGTACTGCTCCATCTTCCATCGTACCCCTGCAGCCTGTATCGGTAGATGGTATTCTCCGGGTATCTGAAGCTGGCAGACCTAAAGATAAAGGACAGATAATCCTGAGTAGTAGGTAGGCGAATCTGACTCACGGGACCGTACGGCTGATCGGCAACTACCTCCTGGAGCAATACAGGAGGGGAAACACTATACGGGCGATAGCGAGTGACGCCCCCCAGCGTGGCAAACCAGAGGTCGCCCCGGCGATCCTGGAGGACAGCGAGGACGCAATCCTGCGCCAAGCCATCGCGACGACTCAGCCGCTGAAAGACCTGGCCGTCGTAATGCCCGACACCTCCTCCATAGGTCCCGAACCAGAGATGTCCCTGTCGATCTTCATAGATGATGCGCACCGGACCGGCGGGCAGCCCATCTGCGGGTGTAAAGGAGGTAAAGGAAGTGCCATCATATCGGGTCAGCCCCTCGCCAGTGCCCAACCACAGGTATCCTTCCTGGTCCGTGCAAATAGCATACACCGAACCCACAGTCCCCCCGTCTGCCCGGGTGACGACAGAAAATTGACCGTTGCGATACCTGCTCGCTCCCTTTGCTGTTCCAACCCACAGTTCCCCCTGGCGATCTTCGCCAATGGCATGCACGGTGTTGTCAGGCAGGCCATTTTCTGTGGTAAAATTGGCGAAGTGTCCCCCAGCATAACAACTCACCCCCCCTTTCTCCGTGCCGAACCACATGCTCCCCTGGCGGTCCTGGTAGATAGCGGTCACATCGTCATTTACCAGGCCCTCTGCCGTGGTCAAGGTCTGCCACTGATCGCCGTCGTAACAACTTACCCCGGCCTTTTCCATGCCGAACCATATCCGTCCCTCGCGGTCTACTTTCATGGCGCGCACTTCCGTATGCGGCAGTCCCTGCTCCCTGGAAAAGGTCGTGAAACCACTGCCGTCGTACCGACTCACCCCCCCTCCCCGGGTGCCGAACCACAGATTCCCCTCGCGATCTTCGACCGCTGCCCATACGGAATTGTGAGCCAACCCATCGGCGGCGGTAAAGGTGGTGAATTGCGCACCCTGATATCGGCTTACCCCTCCCTCAGAAGTGCCGAACCACAGATTCCCCTCCTGGTCTTCGCAGATAGCCCACACGGTTTCCCCTTCCAGGCCATTCTCCCTGGTAAAGGTGGTGAAGCGTTTTCCGTCATAGCGGCTCACTCCCCCTCCCTTGCTGCCGAACCACAGGTTTCCGGACTTGTCCTGGTGGATGGTGTAAATCCAGTCCTCAGCCAGCCCTTCTTTTTTCGTGAGCCTGGTGAAATGCTTTCCATCGAACCGGCTGACCCCATTGGCCTCCGTGCCGAACCACAGCCTCCCCTGTTCGTCCTCTTGGATGGCGAGCACACTGTTGTTGCCCAGGCCGTCCTCGGCAGTAAACGTGGTAAAGCGCTCCCCATCGCAGCGGCTGACTCCTCCATATCTGGTGCCGGCCCATAGGTCCCCTGCCCGATCCAGGTAAAGGGCTTGAACACTGTTATTGGCCAACCCCTCTGCGGCAGTGAAGTGGCTGAAATGCCGGCCATCATAACGGCTGATCCCCCCTCCCCGGGTGCCGATCCACAGGTTGCCGCGCTGATCTTCCACAATCGCGCACACCGAATCGTTGATCAGCTCGCCCTCACTGTTAAAGAAGGTGAAGTACTCGCCGTCGTACTGAATGAGGCCGCTGCGCAGGGTGCCTATCCATAGATTGCCCCGCTGATCCAGGTGCAGGGATTCTACTTCATCAGGCAGCCCATCCTTTCTAGAAATCTCTCTGCACCATTCACCATCATAGCAGACCAGGCGCCCCACTGAACCGAACCACATATCCCCTCTCGGGCCCTGGGTGATGGCGCGCACTTCCGCAGGAATGCCATCTGGAATGGTCAGGGTATGCCACAGCCCCTGATGGATGCCGGGACCTGCCCTGGTGGTCCTCCCTGGCCCGACCTTGACTTTGGGCCGTGCAGGAGTTGTCAGGGGCACAGATACTGCGAGATGATCTCCTGGCTTCACCTCTGCGATGGTTCCTTTACTCCCCAGGACGTGATAAGCTCCTGCTGGCAGTTCCGCCTCAAACCAGCCCTGGCGATCTGTCCGTACGGCTACTTGCTGATCAGGATCATCCACTCTCTGGAACTTCACGCGGGCATAGCCGGCTGCCTCAGGCGCATCTTCCCAGTGCGCCTGCCCCTCGATCCTTCCCAGTTCTTCGGCAGCGCGGGCCAGAATCACGTCGCCCGGTAAATCCCCAGGTCGGAAGTGGTCCGTGATCGCGCTGCCCCACCCCAGCCAGGAGACAGAGCCGTCCTGATCGACGTCGTTGGCCGCCACTCCCAGCCCCAGGTAGGTACCTGGGCGCAAGCTCACTGTTCCTTTGCTCAGTGCGACGATGTCGATGCGCCACTCGTACTGATGCGCGCCGGTGGAACGGCATATGGCCAACTGGGCTTCGGCCCTCCCTTCAAGGGTGATGACTCCGCCCTTGGTGTAGGCGTTTCTGGTGTTCCCGTATACGGTGTACTGAGCGAGGGCGCTCTTGCCTTCGTGTCCGGCATCCAGATATATCTGGCAGCCATCCTGAATGGACCACTCAGGACGCTGGTCTGGGGTGATTACGCTGGATTCATCCCGGACCTCAACTGCCAGGTACAGGGCCCTTTCGGCAGCATTGTATCCCACCCGCCACCTTCCGGTGAAATCATCTCCACTCTTGGGCGGGGTCCCTGCGGCTAGGATATCGATAGGGTACCAGCGCCCCGGCCCCGGCCAATCGGAAAGATCGCCGTCCACGACTATCCGCTCCACCGGCAGCGCAACGGCCACCGCGCCGTTGTGGGCCAGGGCCGGGAGGTGCAGGCCGAGTACCACCAGCAGGACCGCACTCAGCCTCTCAGCAGCAGTAGGCATGGCCCGCGCCGAATAAATGCAGCAACATCTGTGTAGTATTGGCGCCACCCATGTGGAGACTTTGAGACACGGGTGACAGCGCTCCCGCTGTTTCCTCAGAGGGCTTCACTCTGGCCCGGAAATTGCATATCTTTGGCGCCATGACCGAGACCCCCGAACTGACCACCCGCGACGTCCTCCACCAGGTGGACCGCCGGCTCTCCCTCATCGAGGAGGATCTGCGCGCCCTGCACGTCAAGGTGGACGACAATTACCAACGGCTGGACGCCAAATTCGACACCAAGATCGACAGTGCCTACAACCGGCTGGACGCCAAGATCGACCGCACCCGCGTCGAGTTGGAGGCCAGGATCGGCGCCAACTTCCACTGGACCGTGGGCCTGCTGCTGGCCAGTTGGGTCACCCTCATGGGCGCGGTGCTGCTCAAGTAGGTCTCCCTTTCGGTTCAGCCCCATTATACAGCAGGCCCGATCCCTTTCGCAAGAGACGTATGAAAGCCCCCGGGACACGTCTGATCCCGGGGGCTTTTTGCTCTCAGAAAAGCACGAGGCCGCTTACCTGAGCAGCGTCATCTTGCGCGTTATCGCGCGATCTCCATAACCTTGAACAGGTTGGGACCTTGTCTGTTGCCAGGGTTTGCCGTATAGTCTGCTCGGGTGCTCGTGTCCGACGCTAACTCGAGTATGTAGACAGCGCTGCCCGTTGTGTTGGGGGAATGAACCCCTTCGATGAAAAACGGCACATAACGAACATATGGGTTACTGGAGAAATGTACGTGTCCTCCCGCTAAGATCGCACCGCTTGTGGTCTCCCTTATGCGGACAAAGGCGTCTAGGTTGTAGTCACTGGAAGGACTCGCTTCTACGCGGATCGTTCCACCCGCGCTGACGACCACCGTATTGGTGGCAGAGTTCATATCAATAGTGATCGAAGACACCATCGTATACGGATCGGTGGTGTTCGCAGTCGATATCTGATTAACTGGTCCAACGCTTACGTCCAGAGGCACTGTCACAATCTGCATTATAGCCCCGGGAGCCCCCTGTGGACCCTGCGGGCTGGCTGCCCCATCCGCTCCGTTCGCGCCAGCAAGTCCCTGCGGCCCTTGTGGTCCTGCAGGACCCTGTTCTCCCTGAGGACCCTGCGGACCAATTGCCCCATCCGCGCCGGCGGGGCCCTGAACACCCGCAGGACCTTGCGGCCCGGGAAGTCCCTGCTCTCCTTGTGGCCCTGCGGGACCCTGTGGGCCAGGTGCTCCATCCGATCCATTCGCGCCAGCAGGCCCCTGAGGCCCATCCGCGCCATCTGCACCTGCAGGGCCCTGTGGGCCCTCTGGCCCTTGTGGCCCTGCAGGACCAGCAATATTCCACGTCAACAACGTTTCGTTGGGCCGGCAGGCTGCGGGGCACTCCACCGAGCGCAACTGGCCAGCCGGATTGGCACAGGCATAGATGGTGTTGCCTTCTGGCACGAAGCCCCGGCAGGGATTGCGCTGGCTTTTGCCCCGCTTGTCGTCGTCGTTGTCTGCCCAGACCACCAGGCTTGTTATCATCAATATGGAGAGTGAGGCCAGCAAAAAACGAGACGTGAATTTCATTGTAAACTCCTCTCTGAGTAATGGGCCTGCGCTTTTCATTTCAGCAGCAGCATGCGCCGCGTCGCGGCTCTATTTCCACTCTCGAAGCGATATAGATACACGCCGCCCGCCACTTCGTGTCCCCCTGTATCCCTGCCGTCCCATGTTACTTGGTACACCCCTGCTTCATGCAACCCGCTGACCAAGGTGCGCACCTGCTGGCCGAGCAGATTGTAGATCACCAGACTGGCCTTGCCCGCCTGTGGCAAGCTATAGCTGATCTGGGTCGTAGGATTGAAGGGATTGGGAGTGTTCTGCTCCACGCCAGAGCTGGTCGGCAGCGCCCGGGCCGCCTGGGGCAACGCAGCCGTCAATTCGCCCTTGACGCATACGCCAAAGACGGTATTGCCCGCCCCTGCGGTAAAGTGGTTCCTGATCTCACCCGAGTTGATGTCGAAACGGTAAAGCACATCTGTGCCGCTATCCGCGGCCCAGAAACTCCGACCATCCGGGTCCAAATTCAACGCGAAGAAGTCGTCCTGACCCTCGGCGTCGTACGTCTGCACCACCCGTCCGGCGCTGTCCAGCCGTTTGATATTTTCCCCATCAGCCACCAACAAACCTCCTGCCCCGTCCCCAGGAGGAAGGAGTCGCAAAGCCTGTGCGTGTCCCGGGCCCGGAAGTTCAGCGAAGTCCGAGAGTTGTTCACCCTTCGCCACATCGAAGCGCAGGACCAAACGTCCCTGGGAGGTGTAGAACAGCGTCTGCTGATCCACCGCCAGATCGAGCCCGCTGGTCCCCCGGTGCTCGGTGGCAATCTGAAAGGTCTCCACGAGTTGGCCAGCCCCACTGTACTTGTGAACCAGCGCGTTGCCGTCGGGGTGACCGACATAGAAATGGCCTTCGGCGTCGAAAACCAAGGCCCTGGAGTGGCCATTGGGAGAGATACTGCCAGCATCAATGGTCTCGGCGACCTTATGGTCTTCTGCATCGAAGACCACGATTTTAGTGCGGGTGAAATTGGCTGTATAGAGCCTGCTGAGAGCAGGGTTGAACCCGCAGTCCGCAGTGTAGCCCCCCTGCTCATCGCGCAGGATCTGCTTCAACTTACCTTGGCGATCAAAGACCTGGTATGAACCATCGCCGGCAGCGATGAACACATCCCCCACACGCCATGCTGTGGGTTCTGCGTCAGCAGACTGGCAGGCTGAGATAATTTCGACCGCCATCAGCAGGATTAGCCCTACAACGGCACCAGGGCTGTATGGCCGTTCCATCTGGACGTACCTCCTTTTGTTATGGACGCTGGCTTATGGCGCCAACAGGCAACCTGGCTAGCGGGTAAAGGTGCTCTGGACCCGCCCCCAGGAATCGTCCCTGAGCGCAGACTCCGCACCAGGGCCGGCAGGGGTATCCGAGAATATCCAGTCCGCATACTGGGCAGCCGAAGTGGCCCAGGCCACACACTGGATCTGGCCGCCGTACCCCTCGTCTCCGTCTGGATCGAGGAGTATCCAGCTATACCCCATCAGATCACCGACCTCGGGGCGCTGGCCCAGGTTGGTCCTGAGGAAAGCATCCCACTCCATCCTGCCTTCTATGGCATAATCCGCTTCGCCGCCGAACTCCGGCCCTGCATTGCGGAACCCATAGGTGAAGCCGGCTACTTCACCAGGGGCTTGGGTAGCCTGGCGGGCATTCTCCACCGTGGTTTCCAGGGTCACCGTGGCCGGGCTGGAATTTTGAGGAGCGGCCACGAAGTTGACGATATTCAGGTTGGTATACGATCCAAAATCGTCCCCCCCTGTATTCTCGTTGTTCAGGTCCACGTAGAGCGACATGCTATCGCGCTCCCACCAACTCTCCAGCCTCTCCCCGCCGGTTACGTCACGCGTGTTGTCGCGGACCTCGGCAATGTAGTAGAAAGCCTCGTCATCCCAGGCCTGCCAGATGGTGGCCGAGGCATCGTCGTCGGTTCTGGCGATCGTCGCGCTCTCTCCTTCGCTCTGTGCCAATTGATTGGCGCTGATCTGGCTTTCCTGGTTTTCAATGCTGCGCCAGCCTAAAGACCTCCCATCCCTGCGGACCTGGCTGGGAGAGCAGTTCTGCTCCAGGGCATTGGCCCACTCGTCGGCCACCGTAGACCGGTCGCCATCAAGGACAGGGGGGCGGGTGAACTTTGGCAATTGGTACGCAGAGCGCACGAGGCGGCTCGCCGAATTTCCTGTCCCTCCTGGCTTTGAGGGTTGTACAGCTATCCCCTCGCTTCTACCTCGCCGGCTGCCCACTACCTTGGTCGCTGGCGAACCACTCCCTTGATCCTGAGAAGACACTGGATCTCGATCTCCGCAGCCGCTCATCCACATCGTTGCGGCAATCGCGCCGAATACTATCGTTGTGCCCTTGCTCATGGCTTCCCTCCTGGGAATTGGGGATTGGGAATTTCCTTAGTTAACCAATGGTGCTAGTTGTCGAATTAGTAAAATCAATGCCTTACAGAGGTAGTCGTCTCGCAAAAAAGCGAAGATTTCCTCAACCTTGAATAGCAGATTCATCTGTTCAGTATTTTCTTGTATAATCTGATGGCTCCTTCTACAATATGTTGTAGCTGTGCGTCTATTTCATCAAGGGTGAACTAGCACCATTGGTTAGTTACCTCTCGCAATAGCTACTGGTGATCTACCGGAGAAATACCTACTTTCTTCATCACTATTTCCTCCTCGCTGAGGTTTGGGTGGTCGTCTCAGGTATAGGCTCACCCCTCGCAAACCCCATACCACCCTCGTCCACCCTTGCACCGAGCGCGTGTACCCACTCTGATTAGTGCTGCCGGCAGAGCAAGTTAGAGCTAAAGTGGCGGGTTCTTCGCAGGAGAAAGAGCGGTTGAGAGCACGGTGTTATAGCGGGGAACGTGCTAGATGGACGTTACAGGTGCTAGGGATTTGTCGCAGATTTTCGTGAAATCAGGGGGGACAAAGGAACGGGGCGGGAGGCGATGGCAGGGTGCAGCGGGAAAACAACGGGAGGCTCTTTTGAAAGTTGCGCGCTGATGCCACCACTGCTTCAGGAAGGGATTCTACAGGAAGGGGGTAGGAACGCCGTACAGGAGAGGAGCAGAAGTGCTATATGGATGGTACAGGAGCTGCTAGAAATTTGTCGCAGCTGCTAGAGCGGTGGTACAGGGATAAGGGCGAAAAAAGCAGAGCGGCATCCTGCGCTATTATGAAACCTACGCTACCCAAATCGGTTTCATCTGGGAAACTTCTATGAAACTGTCGGTTTCATCGCTCGGGGTCGGCCCTGGCCGATGAAGAACTACTGAGGAAGCATCCCCGGTGTTTCTGTTTCTTCTGGATTGACCGGGTCGCACGTGACCAGGCCCTCTGTTCTGGCCGCAGCCAGCAGGTCATGATCGCTGGCGACAAATATGGGCAGGGGGAGAAGTTCTTCTTCTAGGGGCTGGCGGGCTACCAGGCAGGTCGCCAGTTGGATGGAGTCGTAGCCGCGGAGGTGGTGGCGCTGGGTCAATTCCACCGCCTGGTCCACCACCGACCGATCCAGCGCCAGGAGTAAGAAGACCTCGTCGCAGTCCTGGAGAAAGCGGCTGAGCACCTGGTCGCGTTGTTCGATAGAGAGACCCTGGGGCATTCGCGCCTTGGCAGCAAGGGCTGCCGCCACTTCTGCCAGGGTTACCTCAGCCAGGAGGAGAGCGTGGCCACTGGAGGGCGCGGTGATCTGTCGGACCCAGTCACTGCCAGACTCGTCTGCGTAGCGTTTGACCAGAGCGCTGGCGTCCAGGTAATAAACGCTCATGCCTTAGGGCCTCGCTGGACAACGATGATTTCGCTGAGGGAAGCTCCGGCGGTTTGTTTTAGGCTCTGGCGAGCTTCGTCGAGGGAAACGCCGGGAATGATCCGGCGGCGCAGGGCATCCCCCAGGGGCCGGAGCCGGCCCCTGGCCTGCAACACCTCGCGCACGACCTCTGGGGAGGCCGCTTCCCGAGCAAGGGCTGATTCGAGAAGCTCACAGCCCAAGACCTGGGGGTCCTTGCCCAGCTTGCGGGCCTTCTCGGTCAGCTTTTGGTAGATTTCCTGGGGAACGTCGATGGTCATAGCGTCTACAGACAGTTTATGCGTCCTGTGTTCATCAAAAATATACCAGCTTTTTCAGATAGAAACAACGCCCCTCCTGCGTCAGCAACTACATACGGACCAAGGACCGGCCTGAGCGGTTCTCTCACTGGTACAGACCTAAAAATCGGCAGAAGAAAACAGAAGGGCGCCCTGGCAGGCACCCTTGCTCGAATCGATATCCAGTTGGCTCCAACTCAGGCGAACAACTCATCGATGGGCACGGACCACCCCGGCACCACCTCCCCGCCCTCCAGCACCTCCCCTTCCCCGAATTAGCGGATATCGCTCTGGGAGCGATACACCGTCACCTTGCGCCGGCGCGGGGGTTCTCGGTCCCTGTCCATGATATCCCTGTCCATCCGGTGGCACGCTTCCAACAGCAGCAATATACCTCGGGCGCTCCCCCTGAACAACGCCCCTTTCAGCGCAACAACAGCAACTTGCGCGTCTCTCCCTGCCTGCCAGTCAGCGCCGCCACCTGTTGCCCTGCGATGAGGCGCAAAAGCGAGAAACCACGACGGGGAATTGACCTGAGTTGCAAAAACAGCGATATTGAAAAGTGTACACTTCTTACATAATTTTACAGGAGCCTTATGGAAATCACCATTCCCGTCACCCGGTTGCGCACCCGGATCGGCAGCATCCTCAAAGATCTGCGCCAGAATCCGGATCTCGTCTTCAAGATCACCCACCACAAGGAAGTGATCGCTGAATTGAAGGCCCCGGAAAACAGAGAAAGAGGAGACCATCACTTGGCTGTAGAACAGGAGATCATGGCCTTTGTCGACAGCTTCATGAAGGGGGGGGTCTCCAGGAAGAAGGGGACCTATCAGCGCCTCCGGAAGCTCTGTGCTACGCCCGTGGAACAACTGCCCTACAAAAACCTGGAAGAGGCGATGGCCGCTATCAGAGGCAGCGAAGGTGGTGCTGATCGATTCTGATGTCTTCGTCCTGGATCTCTTCTATCCAAAGGACAAGCGCGCCAAGGCCAACAAAGCCTTTATCGAGTTGGATGGTCCAGAGCGGGCTACGACCATTTTCAATGTGCTCGAAATCTGCGGCATCGCCTCCTTCAGCAAATCCCCTGAAGAAGTCAAGCGCCTCTTCTACGAGTTTCACCAGATCTACCATCTCGAAATCCTCTACCCAGAGGTGAGCCTGCCTTCTGCAGAAGAGTTCCTCAAGCGCCTCCTAGCCGGGGTGTTTTCCAAGATTCTCTTCAAGATGAACTTCAGCGACGCGCTGATCCTCTCCACCGCAGAGCCCTTTGCGCTCTCGGCCTTTGTCACCTGGAACACCAAGCACTTTGAGGGCCGCACCGCGATGCAGCTTTCGACCCCTGCGGAGTTTTTGGCGCAGCGAGCATCAGAGCCGTCTGCCACCTGAGAACCTGAGCCTTCCTGCTGTGCAGCCCCCCTTTGCTAGAGCAGCGGTACAGGGATAAGGGCCAAAAAAGAAAAGCGGCATCCTGCTCTAGCAGGCACCGCTGATCGAGATCCTGTACGGATTCGGTATACGGTTAGTACCGCCTCAGGCGAACAAATCGTCGATGGGCAGCTTCCACCCCGGTACCACCTCCCCGCCCTCCAGCACCTCGCCGATCCCGAGGATGCGGATATCGCTGCGAGAGCGATGCACCGTCACCTTGCGCCGGCGCGGATCGACCACCACCACCATGCGGCTGCCGGCCTCCAGCCAGTCGGCCACCTTGCTCTCGACCTCGCTGTACTGATCATTGGGAGAGACCACTTCAACTGCCAGATCGGGGGCCCCTGGCCAGTAGCCTTCCACCGCACCCACCTCTTCGATGCGCTCCCGCCGGACAAAGGCCACGTCTGGAGCGCGCACCGTGTCCGGGTCGGAGGAGAGCAGAAAACCTGTTCCCCCTGCATAGGCTACCCCCAATTTACTGTCCTGCACATGCTGGAACAGCGATACCATCAGAACAACTGTAAGCCTGCCCTGTTCGGCTCCTGCCAGAGTCCTCTTCCTCAACTTCCCTCTTACCAGTTCGCAACGGAACCCGTCGTCTGGTAACCGCAGCAACTCCTCGGCGGTCATTCTCTCAACGGTCGCAGTCATGGCGCACCTCGCAAGCCTGGGCTTCGATCCACCCTCTATATATTGAACCTCCGCAACCTCGTCAACAACCTGCCCATTTGACAACCCCCCCCTCCTTCTCCATAGATTCTCTCATCCTTTCCCGGAGCATTCCATGAAAATCAAGGAAATCCGCCTGCTGCCCCTCGCCGGCGCCACCGGCGACGGGGGCTGGGCCCAGGGCTTTGAAGAAGACGACAACCTCCACACCCTCGTGGAGGTGATCACCGACCAGGGCGTGGTGGGCCTGGGCAGCGTGTACACCTCGGCCAAACTCATCGAAGGGGCCCTGGGCATCCTGCGGCCCATGCTCATCGGCGAGAGCGCCATCGAACCGGCCCGGGTGGCCGAGAAACTGCACCAGTCCACCTTCTGGCAGGGCCGCGGTGGGGCCGTCACCCACGCCATCTCCGGCATCGACATCGCCCTGTGGGACATCTTCGGCAAGGTCACCCGCCAGCCCATCAGCCGGCTTTTGGGCGGCCGCTACCGCGAAAAGATCAAGCCCTACGGCTCCCTGCTGATGACCGAACCCGAGAACCTCCCGCCCCGCCTCGAAGACGCGATCTCGCGCGGCTTCAAGGCCATCAAGATGGGCTGGGGCCCTTTTGGCAGGGTCTCGGCCGAACTGGACGAGGCCATTGTCCACACCGCGCGCCAGACCGTGGGCCCCGATGTGGAGCTGATGGTGGATGCCGGCGGCTCGGACCGCTACTGGCCGCACGGGTACAAGTGGGCCATCGAGACCTCCAAGATGCTGCGCGACTACGATGTGACCTGGTTCGAGGAAGCGCTGCGGCCCGACGATCTGCAGGGCTACATCAAGCTCACCGAGAACGCCCCCCTGCCCATCACCAGCTGCGAGGTGCTCACCCGCAGGCAGGCCTTCATGCCCTGGATCGAGAGCCGGGCAGTGGACTATATCCAGCCCGACGTGACCAAGGTGGGCGGCCTCACCGAAGAGTACCGCATCGCCATGCACGCCTACGACCACTCCATCCTCTTTGTGCCCCACGGCTGGAACACCGCCGTGGGTCTGGCCGCTGACCTGCAATTGGTGGCCGCGGTACCCGCCGCCCGCTGGGTGGAGTACATCACCCCGGCCCCGTACATCGAAGACCTGGTGCTCGACCCCTTCTCCCTCGATGCCGAGGGTCTCTTGAGCATCCCCGAAGCCCCAGGCCTGGGCGTGCGCTGGAATCCCGAAGGTATCAAGAAGCATTCCCGCCGCGAACTGACCCCCTCGGACCTTTGAGCGTCGGGGCAATAGCCCCGGAGGCTTTTCCCGGGGAGTGGCAGGGAAGGGAAGTCCGCGTGGTTGGGGGTCGGGTAGCGGAGCTGTGCGAGCGAGGCGCAACGCCCCAATGTATGGGGCGTTGCGGGGGCTGGGTCTTGGGGGAGGGCAGCGCTTTTTGCGCCGCACCCCATACGTTGGGGTGCGGCGGGACGCGCCTTGGGAAAAGCCGGAGTGGGTTATGCCCCGACGCGCCTTGGGAACGGCCGGAGCGGGTCGCGCCCCGACGCGCCCGAATGTAGACCAACAGTAAAGGAGCCCCACTTCATGGCAGAACCTCTCCCCCTGGCCATGGTCGGCTGCGGTGGCATGGGCCACCGCCACCTCTACGGCCTGGCGGAATTACAGCGGGCCGGCCGCTCGCCCTTTGTGCTGGTGGGTGCCTGCGACCCTGTCCTCGACAACGCCAATTCCCTGGCTGACCAGGCCGCTGACCTGCTGGGCCGGCGCCCCGCGGTGGCCAAGGATCTCGATGGTCTGCCCGCCGAGGTGCGCGCCGTGGACGTGTGCACCCTGCCCGCCTTCCACCATACCTCCTCCATCGCGGCCCTGGAGCGGGGCTGGCACGTGATGTGCGAAAAACCCATGGGCCTCACCCTGCGCGCCTGCCAGGCCATGATCCGCGCCGCCCGCCAGGCCGGGCGGGTATTGTCCGTGGCCGAGAATTACCGCCGCGATCCCATCAACCGCCTGGCCCGGGCCCTCATCGACGCCGGCATCCTGGGCCAGCCCCGCCTGCTCATCCACAACACCCTGGGCGGGGGCGACCAGATGCTGATCTCGGTGTGGCGCCACCAGAAAAACGCCAGCGGCATCCTGCTGGACGTGGGGGTGCACTTCGCCGACATCATGGAGTACTTCCTGGGCCCGGCGCTCACGGCCTATGCCCAGACCCGGCTGCACGAGCCCATCCGCCACAACCCAGTGGCCGGCAAAGACCTGGCCGAGAAGCGCTCGCCAGCCGGGGTGTACGAGCGCTGGCAGAAGCAGATGCCCGCCCAGTTCGAAGCCACCGCCGAGGACGCCGCCTACGCCACCATCCTCTTTGCCAGCGGGGCAGTGGCCCAGTACATCGAGGACCACGCCATCCACGGCCAGGGCCTGTGGCAGCGCACCCTGTACGGCAGCCGTGGCTCCATGAACCTGCCCGGCGACCGCAGCGGCCAGCGCCTGCAACTCACCCTGGCCGGCAAGGAACCCCTCGACGACCAGCGCCTGCTCGACCTGGTGCCCGGCTTTTGCCTCGACCCCACCACCGCGGCCCTCTTCGGCGGCGAACGTCTGTACGAGTACCGTTTTCCCTTCCCCGAGATCGACCGCAAGCTGATCGCGGTGGAATACGCCGAGTTCGGGGAGGTCATTCTTCACCAGCAGACCCCCGAGGTGGGCGCCGAACTGGGCGCCCGCGCCGTGGCCCTTTCCTATGCCCTGCTCGAATCGCAGGTGGCGGGCCGGGCCGTGTCGGTGGCGGAGGTGCTGGAGGACCGGCTCAACGCGTACCAGGCCGAAATCAACGCCTCGCTGGGACTCTGAGCGCATGCCGGCCATTCTCTGCCCCACTTGCCGCAAACTGATCGACAGCACCGAGAAGCGCTGCCCCTTCTGCGGCCAGCTCCGCCCGGGGATGTGGGGCTTCACCTCCACCCTGCGGCGCATGGGCCTCGAACTCGACTTCTCCAAGCTGATCGTCATCGTCTGCGCGGCGCTCTACATCCTGGCCCTGCTGGTCGAGCCGGGGGCCATCTTCCGCGTCCAGGGCATGATGAACTTCCTGGCCCCCGGCAGGCAGGCCAGTTTCTGGTTCGGGATGACCGGCAGCCTGCTGCTCTTCGACTACGGCCAACTGGGTTTCGACTACGGCCACTGGTGGACCCTGATCACCGCCATCTACCTGCACGGAAATCTGTTGCACATCTTTTTCAACATGATGTGGGTGCGCCAGCTCGGCCCCCTGGTCGAGGAACTCTTCGGCCCGTACCGGCTCTTCATCATCTTCACCATCGCCGGGATCACTGGCTTTCTGCTCTCCTCCTTCAGCGGCACCGGCTTCACCCTGGGGGCTTCGGGCTCGATCTTCGGCCTGCTGGCAGCGGCCATCGTCTACGGCCGCCGCCAGGGCAGCACCCTCTTCACCCGCCAGTTCCTGCAGTGGGCAGTGATCCTCTTTGTCTTCGGTCTCATCTTCCCCGGCGTGGACAACTGGGCGCACCTGGGCGGCTTCATCGGCGGGTACGCCACGGCCTTTGTCTTCAGCCGCATGGGCAGCCACGAGGGCCTGGGCGCGTACCTGGGCGCGGGCATCTGCCTGCTGCTCACCGTGGGAGCCTTTGTCCTGCAGGCCTGGGCCATGTTCGACTTCTACCAGGGATGAAGGACCGCGAGCAGCTCGCCTTCTTCGACGCAGCGGGCCAAAGGCTGGGGACCAAGTCCCGGGCCGAGGTCCACCGCGACGGGGACTGGCACTGGCTGGTCTTTGTCTGGGCCGCGCGGGCTGACGAGGCAAGCCGGATACAAGTGTTGTTGCAGATCCGCAGCCGGCCCGGCGACCCGTACCTGGGCAGCGTCGACGCCCCGGCAGGGGGCCATGTATTGGCCGCTGAGAGTCCAGTGCAGGGCGCCCAGCGCGAGTTCGCCGAGGAAGTGGGGATCGCACTGGCCGAGAAGGATCTGGTCTACCTGGGAGAGGGCAAACTGGAAAACCCCACCGGCGTGTGCCAGCGGGTCATCGAGCACTTCTACCTGTGCCAAAGACCCGTCCTGCTGGCGGAGACCTGCTTCAGCGACGAGGCCGGGGGCTTTGTCGAGGTGGAGCTGGAGGCGTTCCTGGAGTTGGTGGAAGGCCGGCGGGAAAGGGTCAGCGGGCTAGGGCGTTTTGCCGGCCAGCAAGAGATCCACGAAGTGGAATTGACCCGCCAGGCCCTGGCTGCGTACCAGGATGCCATGCTGGAGGACTTCCGCCGCGGCCTGCGGGGCATTCGCGATCATCTACAGAAAGCCTCGGGGAGATGACCCTCAGCCCGGGTTGTGCGG
>JACPJE010000225.1 GCA_016187725.1 Candidatus Latescibacterota bacterium | reverse complement strand
CCGGGTGAGATCGGCCAGTGCTTTCTGGGCGGTACGTATTTCCTTGAGCAACCACAGCGGATCCAACGAGGCCGGTAACTCTCGGAGCGCTTCCTTCTGCGTATCTCCGAGCTGTTCGGAGGCCAGTAGCCGCGCACACGGCGTGGCAGGTGGATGGTAGTGCTTGGTCACCCGGGCGCCCTCCCGGTGTTTCTCTTTGAGCTTGAAAGAGGGCTGGAAGCAATTCACGTAGAGGCGGGAGATGGCGTAGAGGCGGTCCTGGAAGTGCCATCTACCGACTTGAACACAACTGTCGCGCACGGGGAGTCTACACCTATACCACCTATCGTCCTATACGATAATGTGCCGGGTGGAGCCGGACTGGTAGCACGCCTTCAGGAGGGACAAGTGTTGAAAAATTGTCTGGAGACTGCTTATCATAGAGTGGCTCACTGTACAGGATGCGGAGAGGATTCCAGTTGCTACTCCTGCCTTAGAAATTACCGCAATCAGTTCTCACACCAATTTCTCCAACGGGGACCAGTAGTGCAGTACTTGCAACAACTCCTTGCTTGAGGTGGGGGAATCCGTTCACTTTTCGTCTCATACCTCTCAGGCAGCTTCTGCGAATCAGGTTATCATTATTGACAGGAACAGCTTGCGCGATATGTTCAAGCAGTATCAGGTCACGGTTTCAGAACTCACTCTCTGAGGATCTGTCATGACTACACCCATCGATGTCTCCGCCGCCAAAGCTCAATTCGACCACCTGCTGGCAGAAGTGCGCCGGCACGGCGAGCAGTACGCGATCCAGGAGGGGAGTGAGACTGTGGCAGTGCTCATCTCTCCGGGAGACTTTCAGGCCATCGCCCAGCAGCAGCAACTCAAAGAAGCCGCCTGGGCAGAGTTGGAGACTCTCCTTCAGAAGGTCCATGCCAGGAACATCCATATTTCCTTGGAAGAGGTAGATCAGGATGCCGGAGATGCCATCCGCGAACTGCGAATCCGCAAGAAGCAGTGAGTTCGGAGGTGCCTTCCCTGGCGGTAGTACTGGACAGCAACATCCTGGTCAGTGCCTTTCTCACTCCCAGGGGTGAAGCCTGGGAAATCCTGCAGCGAACCAAGAAACAGTGCCTAGTCCTCTCTCTGGCCCTCCTTTCCGAGGTCGAGGAGGTCTTGCTGAGCAACCCGCGACTGCGGAGGAAATACACCTATTCCGACGAGGAAGTCCACCAGTATTGTCGCAATCTTCTTTCTATCGCCACCATCGTTCCGGTTCATACGACCTTGACCGTATGCCCGGACCCGGACGATAACCCAATCCTGGCCTGCGCGGTAGATGGCCGGGCTCAGTACCTGGTCACTAGAAACCTCGGCCACTTTCCCGAACAGTACGGAGGGCTCTCCGTCATTTCGCCTCGGATAGCGCTCGGGATACTTCCTTCACCTAGCCTGATTGGAGATCGCCCCATGCCTCAGCGCCTGCGCGCCGCCGCCATCATCACCATCTACCATCCCCGTTCCCACGCCGACGTGATCATCACCAAATTCCTCAAGGGCATGCCTACAGACGAGGGGCTGGTCCCTTCGGAAATAGAGATTGTGTCCATGTACATCGACCACGTGCTGGAGAACGACATCGGGGTGGGCATGGCCAAACAACACGGGGTGCCGATCTACCCCAGCATCCGCCGGGCCCTGCACGCCGGCGACAAGAAGCTCAATGTGGACGCGGTGCTGCTGGTCGGCGAACACGGGGACTATCCCTGGAACGAGCGGGGCCGGCACATGTACCCCCGCCGCTACTTCTTCGAGCAGATCGCCGGGGTCTTTGCCGAGAGCGGCCGGGTGGTCCCGGTCTTCAGCGACAAACACCTGGCCTATGATGGCCGGCTCTTCCCTGCCCCTGGCCTGGCGCAATCCCTGGGTCGAGTACGAGAAGGAGACCCCGGTGGAGGAGGCTCTGGCCATTGGCTACGGGGGCATCGAGGCGTACGGGTACCACGCCATCGAGAGCCTCTTGTGCATGATCGAGCGCCGGCGCGGCGGCGAGGCCGGGGTGGTGGCGGTGCAGTGCCTGGAGGGAGACGAGGTCTGGCGGGCGCGCGATCGTGGCCAGTGGTCGGGGGAGCTGGCCGAGGCGGCCTGCGCGCCCATCGAGAACAAGCCGGCTGGTTCCATCCAAGAGCATACCAAAGAGCCGGCGGTATTCCGCTTCGAGCACCACGACGGCCTGAAGACCGCGGTGCTGATGGTGAACGGGTACGTCAACCAGTTCGCCTATGCCGGCCGGGTGGGCGGCCGGGTGCAGGGTTCCCTGTTCTACCTGCAGGAAGGCGATCCCTACTCCCACTTCAGCTATCTTTCCCTCAACGTGCAGCGCTTCTGCCAGACCAGGCAGGCCCCGTACCCCCCCGAACGCACCTTGCTGGCCACCGGGATGATCGATGCGGCGATGAACTCCCGCGCCGAGGGACACCGCCGCATCGAGACCCCCTGGCTAGACGTGGCGTACCAGTCCTACGACACGCTGCCGGCCCGGCCCAAAGGCACCCGGCCTGCGGGCGCCTGTATCGACCCGGTGATCGTGGCGCCCTTCACCGAGGCGTACAAGAAGTGAGCGACACCTCGCCGGGGCTGCCCCTCCACACCCGCATCCTCCTGGGCCTGGGGATCGGCGCCCTCAGCGGGCTGGCGGCCAATACGCTTTTGGGCAGCGACCACCTTGGCCTGGCCTGGGCGGTGGGCCAGGTGGCCGAGCCGGTGGGCGCCCTCTTCCTGCGCCTGCTCTTGATGGTGGTGGTGCCCCTGGTCTTCTCCTCCCTGGTGGTGGGGGTGGCCGGCATCGGCGATCTGCGGCGGCTGGGGCGGGTGGGGCTGCGCTCCTTTGCCTACACCTTTGTCATCTCGGCCATCTCGGTGCTCATCGGCCTGGGCCTGGCCAACACCATCCGCCCTGGCGAGCGGCTCAGCTCCCAGACCGCCGCTGCCCTGCAGGCCCGGTACGGCGGCGACGCGGGCAAGCGGGTGGAGGACGCCCTCAAGAAGCCCGCTGCCCCCGAGGCGCCGCTCTTGCAGGTGGTCAAGACCCTGGTGCCGGCCAACCCGGTGGCTGCGGTATCCAGCGAAATCCCCAACATGCTCCACCTGATGTTCTTCGCCCTGGCCCTGGGCCTGGCCGCCACCCTGGTGCCGGCCCAGACCGTCGCCCCCTTGCTCGACGCCTTGCAGGGCCTGTACGAACTGTCGGCCAAACTCATCGACCTGATCATGCGCCTCCTGGCGCCCTATGCGGTGGCCTGTCTGCTCTTTGCCAACACCGCCCGCTTCGGCCTGGATCTCTTGGCCGCCCTGGGCTGGTTCATGGCCACGGTGCTGCTGGGATTGGCCCTGCACATGTTCGGGATCTATTCCCTCTCGGTCTACTTCCTCTCCAAGCTCAACCCGCTGGATTTCTTCCGCCGGGTCAAGACGGTGATGCTCACGGCCTTCTCCACCTCCTCCTCCAATGCCACCCTGCCCACGGCGCTGAAGATCTCCGAGGAGAATCTGGGGGTGCCGCGCCAGATCAACAGCTTCGTGCTCACCGTGGGCGCCACGGCCAACCAGAACGGCACGGCGCTGTACGAGGGGGTGACGGTGCTCTTCCTGGCGCAACTGGCCGGGGTGCACCTGTCCCTGGCCCAGCAGGTGATGGTGGCGTACATGGCCATCTTGGGCGGCATCGGCACCGCCGGCGTGCCTTCGGGTTCCATCCCCTTCATCGTGGTGGTGCTGGCCACCATCGGGGTGGAGCCCTCGCTGATCGCCGTGATCCTGGGGGTGGACCGCATCCTCGACATGTGCCGCACCACCCTCAACGTGACCGGCGACCTGACCGTGGCCACGTACGTGGCCCGGGCCGAGGGGCACGAGTTACTGTCGAATAATCCAAATGGAGCGCAGAGGAGGTCTTTGCGGTGAATGTGAAGGGCATCCTCTTCTGCACCCAGACCGTGGCGCCAGGCATGATTCAGAGAGGTTCGGGCAAGATCGCCAACAACGCCTGGTAGCTCACCA
>JACPJE010000022.1 GCA_016187725.1 Candidatus Latescibacterota bacterium | reverse complement strand
TTCATTATGCGCTAGGCCGTCCTGGGAGGTGAAAGTGGTAAAGGTGTGCCCATCATACCGGCTCACTCCTCCACCGTCAGTGCCAAACCACAGATACCCTTCCCGGTCCTGGAAAATCGACTGCACTTCATTATGCGCTAGGCCGTCCTGGGAGGTGAAAGTGGTAAAGGTGTGCCCATCATACCGGCTCACTCCTCCACCGTCAGTGCCAAACCACCAATGCCCTTCCCGGTCCTGGAAAATCGACCGCACTTCATTATGCGCCAGGCCGTCCTGGGAGGTGAAAGTGGTAAAGGTGTGCCCATCATACCGGCTCACCCCGCCCACGGTGCCAAACCACAGATACCCTTCCCGATCCTGAAGGACAGCAAATACCGCCGGCTCTGGAAGCCCATCGGATACATCCAGATTATGCCACACCCCTTGCCTGAACCCAGAACCCGCCCTCACTGCCCTTCCCTTCCCCGTTTTCACCATCCCCGCTCCGCTCGCCACAATCCTGCCCGCCCCTGCCGGGGCCAGGTAGACCTTGAAATCCCCCCTGATAAGGTTGTCTGGCCCGGCTGTCCCGAACCTCTTCCCTGCTTGCTGCAACAATCTCCTCGCCACAGAATCCTTGGCAACTGCCTCCCACTTGCTGGCTATCTCAGAGGCAGTCCCCACTACGAACAACCGGCTGAAAACACTGTCGGTTGTCGCCCTCCCGCGCTGAGGGGATTCCACCCATCCCTGCCGCTTCAGGATCGGCGCGATCTGTTCCTGGTACACGGACTCAAACTCCCCCTTCCGCGCCGGCGGCACCCAGAAGGAGAGGCGCGCCAGGATGGGCTCAGTCGCGTGTGCCGGCAGGGACAGGCCGAGCAGGGGCAGAAAGACACTCCAGAGGACCAGCAAGCGGGTCAGGTGGATCATCGCGGGGTGCACGATGCCGGCCTGCCAGCGGATAAGGTTTTTGCCAGGGGCACTTATCACTTTCTTCTGTTGAGCCTGTCCCGAACAAAGGCCAAAAACTCCCGCAGCCCTTCCTCTGGGACCTCGCTGATGACGCTTTCCTGCACCCGCTCTTCACTGCCATCGTGAAAGTGTTTGGGAAAAGTCTCTAACTCTCGCCACAGCTTGTGCGGAGCGTTGTCGTGCCGGTAGATCGTGCCGTCTATTGCCTTGCACTCCCAGTGGTAGCTATACCTCCCCTCAAGCTTCAGAGAAAACCATACGTCGACAAAGCTGCCGTCAACCAACATGATCCGCAGTTCATTGAGGTCTGGACTTTTCGTATCCACAACGATCTCGCCGAACTCCACCTCAGCGATCTCACGGAGTCGGGAGATATTGACAAGAGTCATCTCAGTTCCTGAAGTAACTGGGCAAGACGATCGCGTCTGTACTCTAGATGATCCAGGCGTTGGAAATCCTGCCAAGTGCCGGCTTCATCCATGGTCCCGGATCGATACCGTTCTTCCATCTGCTCTGCAGAGGCAATATTGTGTTTCCCGGCGATCTGCAGGATCTCGGCCTTCACTTCTCGGAGTTGGCGCTCCAGCAGCGCCTGAAGGCTCTCTTCCAGAATGGCCTCCTTGGGGCGCTGAAGTTCTCTCGATAAAGCGGTGATAATCTCATCCGTTTTTGTTGCCATGGCTATCCTCAAGTGTTTTTGGTCTGAGGCGGAATCAGGTGCTCTAATATACCACACCGAACAGCGGAGAGCGAAGGGGCACCGAGCCAGAACCTTGATAGAGCCGGGGGATTGTGCTACCTTCACCGCCGATTTTCCCGGGAGGATGGTCATGAACAACAAGCTGGGGGCCTTGGCCCTAGTATTGGGCCTGGCGGCGGGGGCTGTTGCCGAGGAATGGCACGGGTTCGATCCAGCCGGCTTCGGCGGGCTCATGCTCAAGGCCGAAGCGTTACAGGCCATGGCGGCGGAAGCCCGGCAGCACCGGCCGCCCAAGAACGGGGACCACTATGTCTTTGCCTTTGCCAATCTGCAGCGCGACATGGCCTTTGGCATCAAGGTGGAGGAGGGGATCAAGGCCAATGCCGCATCCGCCGGCCTCGAACTCCTGGTGGCCGACAACCGGCTCGACGGCCCCACGGCTCTGGCCAATGCCGAGAGCTTTGTGCGGCGCGGGGTGGACTTGGTCATCGAGTTCCAGACCGACGTGAACTTCGGGCCCACCATCATGCAGAAATTCACCAGGGCGGGCATCGGGGTGGTGGCCATCGATATCCCCATGCCGGGGGCCACCTTCTTCGGGGCGAACAACCCCCGCTCGGGTTTCATGGGCGGTTCGTACCTGGCTCAGGCGGCCCTGGCCCGCTTCGGCGACGAGCAGGTGGCCAGAGGGTACCAGGTGGTGGGCGAGCTACCCCAGTCAGGGGCCATCCCCGCCATGCGCACCGAAGGTCAGGTGGCCGGCTTCCTGGCAATGCTGCCCGATTTCCCCGCTGCCCAGCTCATCCGCATCGACACCAAGAACACCCTGCAGTACTCCTTCCAGCAGATGCGCAACGTGCTGAGCCGCATCCCCCCGGGCGCGCCACTGATGCTCTTGGCCATCAACGACCAGTCGGTGACCGGCATGCTGCGGGCCGTGCAGCAGGCCGGCAGGCAGGGGGACCTGATCGCGGTGGGCAACGGGGCCGACGAACTGGAGACCCTGGCCAAGGAGGCGCCGCTGGTGGCCTCGGTGGCCTATTTCCCCGAGCGCTACGGCAACTACCTCATTCCCCTGGGCCTGATGTCCCTGGCCGGCCGCCCCCTGCCCCCGGCGGTGCTGGTCGAACACCTGATGGTCACCCGGGCCAACGTCTGCCAGTACTATCCCGACTTCCCCTGCCAGGAACAGGGGCCGGGCTTTGCCTATGTCTTCCCCCAGGAGGCCTTTGCCCGGCACCTGGCCAGGCTGAAGGGCAAGCCCGAGCTGGCCGGGTACCAAACCCTCATCCCCGCCCGCTGAGATGCCGCAGTCTAGATTCTACGCGCTGATCGCCAAACCCTGGGCCGGGGTGGGGGTGCTGCTGCTCTTCTACCTGGGGGTGACCTGCTGCTTCGCCCTGCTCTCCCCCTGGTTCCTCAGCTTCGACAACCTGGTCAGCATCGGGGCCAATATGGCCTTCATCGGCCTGATGGGGGCGGCGCAGACTCCGCTGATCATCGCCGGGGGCCTGGATCTGTCGGTGGCAGCGGTGGCCGGGCTGGCCGGGGTGGTGGTGGCCCTCTTGCACGCCGGGGGCACGGACGTGTGGTTGGCCGCGCTCTTGGCCCTGGTCCTGGGCGGGGGGATCGGGGCGCTCAACGGATTGCTGACTACCCGCCTGCAATTCAACCCCTTCATCGCCACCCTGGGAACCATGAGCGTGGTGGGCGGGCTCTCCCTGGTGCTGACCGGCGGTCTGACCAAGCCGCTGCTGGTGGATTCCTTCGCCTGGCTGGGCAGTGGCCAGTTGATGGGCCTGCCGGTGCCGCTGCTGCTGATGCTGGCGGTGTACGCGGCCCTGGGCTGGGTGCTGCGCCACACCCCCTTCGGGCGCTACACCTATGCTTCGGGGAGCAACGCGGTGGCCAGCCGGCTGGTGGGGGTGCCGGTAGACCGCATCCTGATGGCCCTGTACGTGGGTTCAGGGTTGAGCGGAGCGCTCAGCGGTCTGGTGCTGGCGGCCATGCTGGGAGCGGGCGCACCGGATGCGGCGGGCAAGCATCTCTTGACGGTGGTGGCCGCAGTGATCCTGGGGGGCACGAGTCTTTTCGGAGGGCGGGGGAGTGTGTGGGGGACCTTGTTGGCGGTGCTGCTCTTGGGGACCCTCAACAACGGCCTGACGCTGCTGGATGTGTCGAGTTTCTGGCAGGACGTGACCCGGGGGGCGGTGCTCTTGGCGGCCATCGGCCTGGACCAGTTGCGCAGCCGCGCCCTGGGAGAGTGAGGGACTCGCCCTTCACCCTGGCTGGTGAGAGCGCTCAGTAGCTCCTGACAGTGTGCTTCCCCACGAAGTCCCAGTCGATCTCCGCACCCCACCCTGGCAGCGGCGATGGCGTCAGGTAGCCCTCTACCGGCACCGGCGGATTGGTGATCCCATACTCGCGCGCCAATGGCGCGAAGCGCTCGAAATGCTCGTACAGCTCGGTGTTGGCCACGGCGCAGCCCAGCTGTACGTGAACGTGGCCGCCCAGACCGCCTGGGCCGTTGATCTCGACGTTGGCGCCGTACAGCTCGGCGAAATGAGCCATCTTCAGCAGCGCGGTCGTGCCACTGCGCGCCGCGCTGACGCGGATCGAGTCCGTGGCTCCGGCCAGCAGCCACTGCGCGCAGATCGTCATGTCGTGCATCAGCATCTCAGTTGCTACCACCGGGATCGTCAGCGCGCGGCACAGTTCTTGGTACTGGCGCATCTCCTGCTCGCGAAAGGGCTCCTCGAGCCAGAGGAACCCCAACTCCTCCATTACCTTGCCGACCTCGATCGCCTCGCGCAGGGTGTACGAGCAGACCGGGTCGTTGATCAAGGAGTAGTCGTCCCCTAGCTCGCGCCGCAGCCGTCGAAACAGCGCGATGTTCGCGCGAGCCCCCTCGTAGTTGTGGAACTTGTAGGCGGTGATGCCGAACTTCTCGCGCACCCCCTCGATCATGTGCAGGTAGTGCTCGGCGGTGCCATCGCCGTCTTCGCCGGTGTGGTAGGCCGCGAAACGGTCGCGCACCTGGCCGACTAGCCGGCAGACCGGCATCCCGGCGGCCTTGCCGGCGATGTCCCACAGGCAGTTGTCGAAATGCCCGAACCAGCCGGGCGGTTGGTAGACCCACCGGGTGCCAAGGTGAAGCCGCTGGTAGATCTCCTCCCGTTTGAGCGGGTCCAGCCCCACGACCGTCGCGCGGAGGACCTCGACCATCTCGGGCGTCAACCGCGTACCGAAGACGGTGCAAACGCCCTCGACGCCCTCATCGGTCTGGACCCGCAGGAACAGCTCGTTCGCCTCGAAGACGGGTTTGTCGGTCTCGGACCACTCGTGGGTGTAGCGCAGCCGATGCTGGCTGCCGATCGGAACGATGCGGGGCGTGCGCCCGCGCGTGCGGCCGCTGCCCGGCAGCAGGTCGGCCGAGCGCGGCCCGAGTTCGACGACGTCGACCGAGACCTTGGTGATCTTCATCTCAGAGCGCCTCCACTGGGGTGAGGGGGCAGGGCTGGGGCCAGGGGTAGATCTGGGCGC
>JACPJE010000273.1 GCA_016187725.1 Candidatus Latescibacterota bacterium | reverse complement strand
TCCTGCCATTCCTCCAGCCACCACCACTTCTGGTCCGGGTCAATCAGCCCGGCTTTGGCCGCGACATCGGCCTCGGCGCGGGTGAGGCCCGTGGAGTTGATCATGTCTTTCTGAATGGCCCGGATTTTCTGTTTAGCAACCCGTAATAGCCCTTGCTCCTTGGCGGACAGCTTGGCAGCCGGCGCCTGGGCTACTACCCGTTGCGGGATGAGACTCACTTGGCCCTTGTCGGCCACAACTTCAAAGAGGTCGCCGACCTTGAGCCGGAGTTCCTCAAATACCGACTTTGGGATAGTGACCTGGTGCTTGGTGCTGATCTTGGTCAGGGGCATAGTGTCGCGCACCTCCAGTGAGAATAAAGGGGCATAGGGATGGGGTTATTTTCTTACGGTAAGTATAGTATGGGTCGGTGAGGTGTCAAGTTTTCCATCGGTTGGGACCGACCCCGAAGGGATGGAACTGGTTTGGGTGCCGTCGACCTAGGTTTCATAGTAGCAGGAGGTGTAGTTGGTGGTCCGGCGCCTCGGCCGGCCGCCACTCGGGGTAATTGACAGCAACCCCACGCGCTCTTTTCTTGTGGCTGTCCACCGTCCAACTGTTTTCTGTGCCTTTACAACCCGAAAGGATCCCGCTGACATGAACCCCAAAGCGACCCCCAAAGGCGAGATTTTCGTGG
Organism: Candidatus Latescibacterota bacterium; assembly: GCA_016187725.1. Classification (GTDB taxonomy): domain Bacteria; phylum Latescibacterota; class UBA2968; order UBA8231; family UBA8231; genus SICG01. The sequence goes on along the minus strand of JACPJE010000273.1, from coordinate 7,949 downwards.
AGCAGCGCGCCCAGGGCCGGCCCCATCAGGGCAAGGTCCTGGCCGCCATCCAGCCCCACTCCGACGACATGCCCATCTACAGCTCGGGCACCATCGCCAAACTCATCGCCGAGGGCTACACCGCGTACCTGATCCAGGTCACCAACGACGAGAAGTGCGGCCCCACCCCCAGCTTCGGGGAGACCATCCTGGCCAACGAACACGACGTCGAGGCCCTGGCTGAGGTGATGGGCTTCAAGCAGACCTTCTACCTGGGCTACCGCAACCACCTGATGGACGAGGCCCCGGCCGTGGAGATCCGCGCCCGCATGATCTTCCTCATCCGCGCCCTGAAGATCGACACCGTCTTCACCTTCAATCCCTGGGGCCACGGCGAGGAGAACCCCGACCACTGGATCACCGCCCAGGCCGTGGAGGCGGCCTGCTGGATGGCCGGCAATCCCAAGGACTACCCCGAGCATCTGGCCGGCGGGGTCATGCCCTATTCAGTGAGGGAGAAATACTACTGGACCGCCCGCCCCGGCCAGCCCTACAACCGGGTGGTGGATATCAGCGACTACATCGAGCAGCGCATCGACGCCAACCGCGTCAACCAGGCCCAGGGCCCGGCCGGCAGCCAGGGCTCCCGGCTGCGGGCGCGCCTGGCAGCCCAGGGGCGGTACCTGCCCGAGTTGGGAGACGACGACGACACTGCCGACCGCGAGTACATCCGCCTCTTCTGCTGCACCGCTGCCCGCGAACTGGGCCAGCAGTACGGAGTGGAATACGCCGAGCCCTTCTACCACGTGGGCCCAGCAGGCAGCGTGTACGGCTTTGCCACCGGCGAGGAGGTCCAAGAGTACCTCGACACCCACGTCCGCCCCCTCAAGTGAGCCGCCATGTTCGCGCTCAAGCCCGACTTTGAGCAGGTGATGGACCGGTACGAGGCCTGGTGGGACGCCCAGGTCCTCGACCGGCCCCTGGTGAGCATGACCTTCGCCAAGCCCGCGGCCGAGCGGGTGCCCCCGCCGCCGGCTGAGGTGTACGCCGCGCCGCACGACCACTGGATGGACACCGACCGGGTGGTGGCCCAGGCCCTGGCCCAGGTGCGCAACCACGTCTTCTACGCCGATGCCCTGCCCATGGTCTGGCCTAACCTGGGACCCGAGGTCTTCTCGGCCATGTACGGCTGCCCCATGGACTACGTGGACGACCGCACTGGCTGGAGCGAGCCCATCCTGGCAGACTGGTCCCCTGAGTCCGCGGCAGCGCTGCGCCTGGACGAGCATAATCTGTACTTCCGCAAACTCCTCGAAATGACCGACGCCCTGCTCGAAATCGCTCAGGGGCAGTTCATCGTCGGGTACACTGACCTGCACCCGGGCGGCGACGCCATCGCCGCCTTCCGCGACCCGCAGCAGTTGTGTCTAGACGTGCTGGAGTATCCGAAGGAGATCAAGGCCCTCTGCGAGCGCATCACCGACGACTTTTTGCGCCTCTACGACCTGTACCACCAGAAGCTCTCCGCCGCGGGCATGCCCAGCACCTCCTGGCTGCCGGCCACCTGCCGGGGCAGGTACCACATCCCCTCCAACGACTTCTCCTGCATGATCTCGGACCAGCTCTTCGCCGACCTCTTCCTGCCCGGCCTCGTCCGCGAGTGCAGCCACATGGACCGCTGCATCTACCACCTCGACGGCCCCCAGGCCCTGCGCTACCTCGACACCCTGCTGGAACTGCCCCAGATCCACGCCATCCAGTGGGTGGCCGGCGCCGGCCACGACCACTGGGCCGACTGGGTCCCCGTGTACCGGCGCATCCAGGCGGCCGGCAAAGGCTTCTCGATCGGCGTCCCCGCCGCCGAACTGGACCACCTCTTCGCCGCGCTGCGTCCCGAAGGCGCCTGGCTCACGGTCTCGGGCATCGCCGACCAGGGCTCTGCCCAGGCCGCGCTCAAGGCCATTTCCCGCTGGGGAATCTAACGGCGGCGGGGCGCGACACCATATAGATGGTGTCGCGGGGGTAGGGTTGCGGAGGCAGGGTTTTGGGGGAGTGCAGCGAGTGGTCCGCAGCACCCCATACGTTGGGGTGCTGCGGGACGCGCCTGGGGAAAAGCCGGAGTGGGTCGCGGCCCGACGCAGGACAACCAGGAGGGCAACCGATGGAGATCTACAACATCTACTGCGATCTGAAAGAAGGCGTGAAGGACACCGATTTCAGCGACGCAGTGCACGCTTTCCTGGGAAAATTGCAGCAGGAGGGGAAACTGGCTGCCTATCGGGCATATCCTGCTGGAATTCGAAAACATGGCCCAGATGGACCAGGTCTTCGCCGCGGTCTCCGCCCGCGCCGAACCCGTCGAATCCTTCCACCTGGCCGTCAACTCCAAGGCGCGGAATCTGATCTTCTCGCTCTACCGGGATTTCCCCGATCCAGGGCGGATGCGGGGGCAGGAGAAGTTCTGAGGCTCAGCCAATTTGATCACTGTGATACGGGAATATGCGGCAGGTGACGCCTCAGAACACGATGCTCGACACCGCTTTGGAGATCAGGGCCACGGCGATGGAACTCATGCCCACCAATCCCATGCCACAGGAGTACCCAGCCAGCAGGATAGGGGTGTAGACCCGCCAGCGCGCCTCGCCGAAGCGGCGCTCGAAGTAGTAGCGGCCCAGCAGCGCGCCGGCGAACTGGAGCATCACAAAATGGGGCCAGACCCCCAGCCCACCGATGAAGCCGTAGAAGAGGGTGATGGGCGCCCGCAGCAGGGAGACCAGGCCCAGCGCCCCGCAACTGCCCACAAAACCGGTCAGGATGTACTCCCAGCGCACGATGCCCTGGATCAGACTCTGACCGCTGGCCTCGGGCAGGGTGGATTTGACCCAGAAGCTCTGCATGGTGGCGTGGAAGGGCCAGAACTTCTGCACATAAGGGTAGGTCGAGGAGGGGACGGGCCCCAGCTTCCAGATGAAGGACCAGAAGAGGAAGCTGCAGACGAACATGATCAGCATCGCCACCGCGGCCAGTTTGACCACGCTGCCGAAGTGGGTGCGGGTCAGTTCCAATTGTTTGAAGGCCGCCACCTCGCCGCTCGAGTCAAAGAGGGGGATGGGCGCAAACCACACCGCTGCTCCCTGGTATCCCGAAAGATAGAAGGACCCTTCGCGCAGATAGGGAAAGGAAGATCCCTGGGGACTGCCGGTCAGACCGATCATGCGCGCCCCGATATAGGAGAAGACCGGGGTGCAGACAAAGCCGAAGAAGGCACTGATCCACCAGGGGAATTCGGGGACCAGGCGGCTGGCCAGCACCACGAAGAGGGTAGTGCTGCAGGCCCAGATCAGCAGCGCCTTGTAGATGGCGATATCCCCCCTGCCCGCCGGCGGCCCGCCCGCCTCCCCTTGCCGCCTGACCCCGCGCATCTTCGAGAGGGTGCGGCCCACCATCCAGAAACCCATCAGCGCCACCAGCACCGCCCCCCCGATGGAGAAGCTCAGCCAGAAGTCGAAGGAGTTGGCGATCACCGTGGGGATGGCCGACATGCCCGGCTCCCAGGTGTGCAAGACCCCGGCGCTGTAGAGCAGGGGGTTGGCCACCAGGTTCACCAAGAGCGAGGCCGCGCAACTGCCCAGCACGATCCAGAAGGGGATCACAAAGCCGATGAGCACCTGCACCAGATCGGTGGCCACGCCCATGATCCCGGCCGGCATCAGCGCCCGCATGGGCACGGTCAGGTCGATGAAGGGGATGGGCAGCAGGGTGACGGTTTCGGTGAGGAAGATCCCGGAGATGGTGGGGATCACCACGTAGAACAAACCCCAGATCACCCCGATGAAGGCCCCCACGCTGAACACCTCCCAGCGCCAGCCCTCGCGCGCCTGCGAACTCTCGGCCAGGGCCGTGGCCCCGCCGGCCTGCACCTGGGCCATGGGGAAGGGCAGCCGCTCGATGTCGTTGGTGACGCGGAACATCACGTAGCCCAGCGAGAGGCTGTTGATCTTCCCCAGCACGATGACCAGCAGCAGCAGCCCGATGGGTTTGATCCAGGCCGCGTGCAGGAAACTGCGCTGCAGCAGGGCTTCCGAGCCGCGAGGGGGCACTACCCACTCGGGGATGTAGCGGTGCAACTCGTCGGCCTGGGGCGACTGGACGAGGAACTGGTCCCAGATCAGGCTGCCAAAAGGGCCGCCAAAGAGATCCGCCCCGGTGCCCAGCTTGCCGCCCACCGCCACCAGCCCGCCGGCCACCCAGTAGAGGATGATCACCTCCTGGGTGCGCAGCCGGACGAAGGAGCGCTTGGCGATCTCGATGAAGAGGATCAGGGTGACCCACTCGGCGCCGCCGGCCATGCTCTGCCCGGTGACCAGGCCCAGGTAGATGGCCCCCGGCAGCATCAGCAAGCCCACAAAGAGGGCAGCCCACACCGTCTTGAGGCTGAAGCCCGGGGCGAACTGCAGATCCGGGGGGATCAGGTTGAAGTCTGGTTTTTCCTGCGGTTTCTGTTCGGTGGCTGCCATTCATCTACCTGCCTAACCCCCCTCTCCGGCACGGAGAGGGGGCCAGGGGGTGAGGTCAATCCCCGTACAGCGGATGGCCCTGACCTGGGAACCAGATCATATCCACCACAAACGAGATCCCGATGCCGGTGAAATAGCCCAGGATCACCCCGATGAAGAAGGGCACGGCCTTGTAGTAGAGCTGGATGCCCCCCGAGCGCATGATCACCCATTTGCACAGCCAGGCCAGAAAGATGGTGAACACGTAGATGTTCATCGGGTACCCGCAGATCCCCACCGGCAGACCGATGGGGTGGATGGGCCACCAGGGGAAGCGGTAGCGCATGACGGTCAGCGCCCCCATCAGCCCGGCGCCGGAGGCCGCGTGGCCCAGCCGCACCCAGTCAGGGCCCTTGGTGTCGGTGATCTTGCGCAGCACCTCCACGTAGGGCACCCGCGAGCCGTCGCCGAAGATCCAGCCTCCATAGTTGTATGCCCCGTAGGAATAGCCCATGTACAGGGCGAAGACCATGGAGACCACCACCGCCACCAGGGCGGCCAGCAGCACGTAGAAGGTGGCAGTGCTGCGGCGCAGCTTCATCACGTCGGTGATCTTGGCGCTGTTGGCCGCCGCGGCCATGAAGAAGCCCTTGAGTTCGTGGTGCCACGAGTAGGACAGGCCAAAGGCGATGTGGCTCTGCACTGGCATGTTGGGCCCGCCCAGGGCGTAACCCACAAAGGTCTGGCCGATGAGCGGGCCGCGGATGAAGAGGGTGCCGCCCTCCACCACGATGCGGGTGACTCCGGTGTAGAGGACAATGGTAGACAGGATGAAGAGCGACAAGCCCAGCATTGACATGCCCGAACGCCACAGCCAGAAACCGATGTACAGGGTGGACAGGAAGGCGCCGAAGACGATGGTGCGGTAGGACATCAACTCGTCGGCATCATCCACCGCCGGATCGCGGCGCCATGCCTTGCGCCAGATCCTTCCCAGATGCCGACGCGCCATCCAGAAGAGGTTGGCCACCATCACCACCATGGCGCCAAAGGCCTGCCAGCTCACCCCCTCGTGGCCCAGGGAGTACACGTCGCGGCCGGTGATCGTGTACCCGAAGCGGTTGAAGAGCCCTTCCTGGAGCATGGTCAGCACCGTGAAGAACCACAAGCTGAACGACACATCGAGGTTGACGAAGAAGGTGAAACTGAGCACCGCGTAGTTGATCGCGGTGGAGATGGGCGGAAACTCGCGGCTCACCTGGATATTGCCCGACAGGTCCATGGGGATGGGCGGGAAGGCCGGGGTGAAGTAGCTGACCACGTTCCACATCACGATGAAGAAGGGAATCCCAAACCCGATCCAGAACTGCCGGCGGCGCACGAAGCCCGGCCAGGGCGAACCCTCGGGAGTGGAGATCAGCTGCTGGGGTACCTCCATCAGCGCATAGGGCAGGCGCTCGTGTTCCACCCACTGCTTGCGCAGGGCAGCCACCATGCACTGGCACAAAAAGAAGATGGCCATCACCAGGCTGGTCCACCAGAACAGGGGTACCACCCAGACCTCCCAGGGGATGGGCTGGCCGGCCGGGATGCCGTTGTAGAACCACTTGAGCGCGGTCAGATCCCGGGGCACCAGCCACTCGGGGATGTACTGCACCACCTTCTCGTTCCAGCCGTTCTCGGGGGAGGCGAAGTACTTGGGCGCGGCGATCACCGCGATCAGGTAGGTGGAGGTCCCCCAGGTGGGGATGGAGGCGCCCACCAGGGCCATGATGAAGATCAGACCTAATTCAGTCGGGTCGAGACCGCGCACCTTCCACAGGGAGACCAGCGCCGCATTGACGCAGACGATGAGGGTGAACAGGAAGACCACGCTCAGCGGCAGGTAGCTGATGTCCCACTGCGAGGAGTGGAGGATGTACAGGCCGTACGGGGCGCCCACGTTGATCAGGCAGACCAAGAAAAGCCCGATCAGCAGCGCCCGCAGCGGGAACCGCTCTCGCTCCTCGTTCATACCGCCACCTGCCTGGCGAATTCTTCCTGGGCCCGCTGCCGGTACTCGGCGCGGATGGGGGCCGGCAGGGTGCGCCAGACCAGGAAGCGCTTGCGCAGCACGTTGAGGAAGTTGCGGTTCATCCGCTGCCAGGCCTGCACCTCGCCGCTGCGCCGCACCAGCAGGGTCTCGATCTTGTAGATATTGTGCTCGCCGGTGGGCACCGCGCGCAGTTGCACCTGCTGGCTGATGCCCAGGTCGTAGGGGGCCAACCAGGCCATCATCGACAGCTCGTACACCTCCGCCTCCACCTTCACCTCCACCTCCCGGGCGATGAAGTCGCCGATGGAGCCCTCCCCGTACGCGGCGAACACGGTTTTCAGGTACGCATAGATGCTGGGCACCTCGGCGCCGGCCACGGTGAAGGGGAAGTCAAAGCCCCAGCGGTCCCCCTCGGGCGGGGGGAACTTCCAATGGCGGGTCACGTCGGGCACCGCCATGTTGGCCGCCAGCCGCGCCGGGTACAGGGTGGACAGGTACACGGTGCCGATGACGATCAGGGTGGCCCACACCACCGAGAGCGAGGAATAATTGAGAGTGAGGCCGCCCAGCAGGCCCCCCTGCAGGATGGCCGCGTAGGTGAGCTGGCCCACCAGGTACCCGGCCACGGCGCCGAAGACGGCGAAGACCGTGGCCTCGGCCAGGAAGAGCAGGCTGATGTGGCTGGGAGCCAGGCCCACCACGCTGTAGATGCCGATCTCGCGCGCCCGCTCGTACACCGCGCCCATCATGGTATTGAGCACGATGAGGGCGGCGATGAGCAGGGGGATGAAGAGGGCGGAGGTGCCGCTGATCTGGGTGGAGCCGATGGAGCTGTACGCCACCACCCGCTGCCCCTGGCTGACGAAGAGGGTGAGGGCCACCCGCGCCATGAAGGCCTCCACCGTGGCCACCAGGTCTCCGCCGCTGAAGCGGGCCACGGCGATGGAGCGCAGCCGGCCCTCCATAGCCATCACCCGCTGATAGGGCAAGAGCAGGGTGTTGGCCGCAGCCAGATGGTTGAAGGTCTCGATGGCCGTGGCCGCCTTGTTGCGCGGGTCTTCGGCGCTGTCCTTCTGGATCTTGCTGGCCTCGTTGACGCTGTCCACCGGAGTCAGCCGCTCCCCGTCCAGATCCACCACCTGGTCTAGAGCCGTTCCGCCGATGATGCCGATGATCAGGTACTCGCGGTCGAAGATCAGCACCCGGGCCTGCCCCACCTGCGAGAGGGAGATGCCCAGCAGCTCGGCCATGCGGTCGGGCAGGATGCAGACGAATTCGTCCCCTGGGGCGAAGAAGCGGCCGGCCAGCAGCAGCCGGTCCAGGCCGCTGACCTGGGTCTCCTCGGGAGTGAAGCCCACCAGGCCATTGACAAAACTGGCCTGCCCGGTGCCGGCGTTGGCCACGTCGATGTACGCCCACTCGGTCTGCACCGGCGACAA
>JACPJE010000289.1 GCA_016187725.1 Candidatus Latescibacterota bacterium | reverse complement strand
TCGGGCCGAGGCGCTCTTCCCAGGGGCCGGCAGGCATTGCAAACCCGGCACTGTAGTTCAGGTGAAACTGAAATGAGCGCGAAATCGTACTGGGCGGGAGGGGCATTGCCCTGGAGGACGCTCCTGGGGAGCGGTGGGGTAGGGAAGGACGAGGGACGGGGGAGGGGGGAGCGGAGCCAGCGCGAGCGAGGGGCGCAACGCCCCAACGTATGGGGCGTTGCGGGGGCTGAGTGGTGGGGTTGGGCAAAGAGGACGCGCCTGGGGAGCGTCCGGAACGGGCAAGCCCCGAGCGCCCACCGGTACCCCTGCTGCCGCGGCCCCCCCAACCCAGGGGGAGACAACCAACCCGCAGACCGGAAAACCACCACACCGACCCAGCGCCACCTCCAAGGGAGGGACCCAGTGACCTGGAACGACCTCAAAGGCAACACCCTCAAGCTCTACCTGGTGCTGGCAACCCAGCGCGACCAGCAGGACCGCTGCTGCCTGTCCCGCCGCGCGCTGCGCCGGCTGACCGGCCTGGCCCGCGACACCATTGACCACGCGGTTTTCCAGCTAGAGCACCACGGCCTGCTGGTCCCCCAAAAAGGCGGCTGGCAGATCGAGCTGTTACCGCTGCGGCAGTTGGTGCAAGGGGGAGAGCAGGTCCCAGCCGGCACGGAGAGTGGCCCAGAAACTGGGCCAGGGCTGACCACTGGTGGCCCAGAAATTGGGCCAGTCCGCGTCGAGAGTGGCCCAGAAACTGGGCCAGGGCTGACCACCGGTGGCCCAGAAACTGGGCCAGTAGGGCAGGGAAGTGGCCCAGAAATTGGGCCACCGGCCCCGCCCTTCAACGCGCCCACCCGAACATTATGGTCTTCTTCTAGCGAAGAAGACGTACTAGTAAAAACCAGTACCCCCTCCTCCTCCCCCTCCCCAGGGGGTACAGGGGGGGAAGAGGAGGAGGAGGTCCCGGAGGAATTCTTGGTGGAGATGAGCCGCCTCTGGAAAACCATCGCACCTCAGGAGGACGAAGAACCCAGGGACTGGTTCGGCACCCTGTACCGGGAGTTCGGTCCCCAGATCCCCCTGACCGTACTGCGCCAATTCGTCCTGGGGGACCGCACCCTGAGCCAGCTGCGCCATCCGTCCAGCTACAAAAGCTACTTCGCCTGCTGCTGCCGCAAGGCGCGCGAGGAAAGCCTCACGCTGCCCAGGCAGAGCCCGGCCCTAGCTAGGCCGCTTATCGCCGCCGCCGACTTCGACCAGGACGAGCCCGCCCCGTGCCAGGAAGCCCCACCGCTTTCCCAAACCGACTTTGAGCAGGACTGGGTGGCCCTGGCCCGGGCGCACAACACCGCGCAGCGAAGGCGTTTCCAGCTCGAGATGGAAAGGAGCCCCTGATGACCGTCGCCGTCTTTCCCCCGGCCCTGCTCCGGCAGGCCCATGACCGCCTCTGGGCCCGCCTCAGCCCCGAGCAGATCCAGGAGCGGATCCACAACCAGCTTTGCCAAGCCAACCTTTCCCTGGGGTACCAGCGCTGCACCTTCGACACCCTTGACCCCTCCCAGGACCCCGAGGCCTTCCAGGTCTGCCGGGCCTACGCCGAGCAGGGCCAATACCAGGGCCGGAAGGGCCTGATCCTGGCCGGGACTCCCGGCAACGGCAAGACCTCCCTGGCTGTGGCCATCCTGCGCCGCACCGTCGAGCAGACCCAAGGCCGCTACAGCGTGCGCTTCTGGAATGTCCCTGCCGGCCTGGCCCAACTGCGCCAGCAGATCGAAACCCCCGACCCCCAGGCCGACAGCATCCTCAGCCTGACCCACAACCGGCTGCTGGTGCTGGACGACCTGGGCAAGCAGAAGATGAGTGAGTGGGTGGGGGAGCAGTTTTACCTGCTGCTCAACACCCTCTGCACCCAGGAGAAACAGGTGATCATCACCACCAACCTGGCCCTGTCCCGGCTTTTTCAACGCCTCGACCCGGCCCTGGTCTCCCGGCTCACCAAACTCTGCCACCCGGTTGCGCTCAAAGGCGCTGACCGCCGCCTGTGAGACCCCACCAGACAGACCCCGGCGCATTGCGCGCCTTCAGCCAAGGAGCTAGCCATGGTCACCAATCGTCTTGAAGGCTTCTTCGAGGAACCAGCCGCCCACTGCCCCCACGACACCCCCCTCCAACAGGCCGGGGTGCCCTACCACTACCGCGCCTGCAGCTTCGACACCCTGGACCCCTCCCAGGACCCCGAGGCCTTCGAGATCTGCCGGCTCTATGGACAGACCGGCCACTACCAGGGCAAACACGGCCTCTTGCTGATGGGACCGCCCGGCAATGGCAAGACCTCGGTGGCTGTCGCCCTGCTGCACCAGGCCCTCAGCCAAAATCCACCGCTCAAGGTGGGCTTCTGGCAGGGGCCGCGGACCGAGCCGCGCCCCGACGATCCCGAGCCACGCCCCGGCCCTCGCCTGCCGGACCTGGCAGACCTGGACCTGATCGTGCTCGATGACCTGGGCCGGCAGTCGATGACCCCCTGGGAGGCCGAGCAGCTCTACCTGCTCTTGTTTGGCCGCTGGGCCGCCGGCAAGGGGGTGATCATCACCAACAACCTGCCCACCGCAGTTTTCGTGCAGCGCCTGGACCAGGCCCTGCGCGCCCGCCTGCCGGAACTCTGCTTTCCGGTGCTCTTCAGAGGCCCGGATCGCCGGGCCGGCAACGGGGGAGCGAAAGATGGATAACCTGATCGCCCTCCTGCTGCTGGTTTTGCTCCTGGCCCTCTTTCTGGCTCTGCGGGCATGGCAGCAGCGCCGCCAACGCCAGGCCCAGTACCAGCGCCGGGCGGCTGACAAGGGCCTCAAGCCGGCCCAGCGCCGGTTCCTGTGGCAAGTGGCCAGGAGACAGCGGCGCAACCCGGTGCTCCTGCTGCGCTGCGCCTCGGCCTTCGAGCTGTGTGTGGGGGAGTATGTGCGCACCGGCGGGCAGCAGACCCTCCTGGCGGAGCTAGCCCGCATCCGCCTGCAGCTAGGTTTCGACCAGCTCACCCCGGGCCAGCCCCTGCGCACCACCCACCAGTTGGCCCAGGGCCAGACCTTGAGCCTGTGGCCGGCAGGGGAGGAAACCACCCCGGCCACCGACTGCCTGGTGGTTGCCAAGGGCGCCTCAGCCCTGGTCACCACCCCCCTGGCCGGCCTCGCCCCACCCTGGAGCCCCGGCACCCCGCTGCGCGCCTGCTTCCAGCGGGAGCCGGGCGCCGAGTACCACTTTGCCACCCGGTTGCTGGCCTGCACCCCGCATACCCTCAGCCTCCAGCACGTCGAGCAGGTCCAGCGGCTCCAGGCCCGCGAGTTCCTGCGCTGGGACACCGCCTTTCCTCTCACCCTGCAGATCCCCGGCCGCCAGGGGCTGTCTCAGGTGGAAGGCCAGGTCCTCAACATCAGCGGCGGGGGCCTGCGCCTGAAGACCTCCCGGGCCCTGCCCATCGGCACGCCGGTGGTGGTCGAGCCCCTTCACCGAGGACCCTTTCCCCTGGCCGGCGTCAAGG
>JACPJE010000004.1 GCA_016187725.1 Candidatus Latescibacterota bacterium | reverse complement strand
AGGGGTGTGCCGCTAACGGCCTGAGCCGGCATCGGTTACCAAGTAGCCGGGCCGATCAGCCAACCCGGGGCCCCGGGCCGAAGCCTCGCTCACAGAGCGCAACGGCCTCAATCGGTCAGAGCGAGGCGGATCTCAAAAAAATCTTGACATTTATTCAAAACCGAATATATATATACTCAAACCCTGACCTCGAGGCATAGGGGATTTGAGTTTATCTCACCATCCCCGGATGAACCATAAATGTTGTAAAGAGGAGGATAGCGATGAGAAGATTCGCCGTGGTGTTCGCCTTGGGAGCGCTCTGGGCCCTGCCGTCCTCTGCCCACCAGAAGACCTTCTTCATGCCGCAGATCCCCAATCCAGACAAAATGGTTATCGATGGTCAAGACGATGATTGGGGCTGGATCGATCCGGCCTTTGCCATCACGCCGGATGGTCTGTTCGACGTGTACGGGGGCCCCTGGCCGCCGCCCAAAGACGACTGGGATGTGATCGCCTATGTGGCCTGGAGTTCGCCCCCGGACAACGCGCTCTACTACTTCGCCCGCGTGACCGACGACTCGCTGGGTCTGTTCAACGACGACCCGCAGTCCTACTGGAAGGACGATGCGCTGGAGATCATCACGGACTCGGACCACTCCAGCGAGAACTTCATCGAGACCGAGATGACCACCGGGCAGCAGTACGGCATCCGCATCAAGGCAGCCCCCGGCCAGTCGCCGGTCCATATCTTCAATGTGCCCCAGCAGAGCATTCTGTGGTCTACCAAAGAGCCCTATTTCATCTTCCGCTGGACCCTGGATCCACCGGATGCCGAGCCGCTGAAGCAGTCCCCGGGCACCACGGTCACCTATACTTATGAGGTCAAGCAGTGGACCTGGGACTTTCACGACAAGAACGGCCCGGACGGCAGCAAGCGGCACCTCTTTGCTCCGGATCAGGTCTTCGGCCTGACCTTCCAGTTCGACGAAGCCGAGAATCCGGAGGCCGGCGCCAGTGTGCAGGGCGGCACCAGCCCGGTGGACGGCGCCTGGCAGGACAACAGCCTGGGCTCTGACTTCATCACCGTGGCCACTGAAGGGGCTACAGGCGGCAGCGGGGTTACGGCTGTGGAGAGCGACTCCTGGGGCCGGATCAAGACCTATATGACCCGCTGAATCAGTCTCGGCCTGAATGCCGCCCGATTTTGGGCAAGGGTCTAACCCGTCCCGGGAGGCGGGTTAGACCGTTTTTTTGTACGCGGGCCAAAGCGGCCTCCGATACGCTGTTACAGCAGACTCCCATCCTGAGGCGGGCCATGCAGATCTGTCCTGTGCGCCCATGTTCTGCAGGTCTACTGGTGAGCGCGCTGCTGGTGCCCTGGACCGGCTGTGGGCCACAGCCGCGCCATACCCTGCACCAGGTCGCTATCTCGGAACCTCTGGAGATATACGAGGCGGCCTGGCGCCGAGAGCCCGACAGCGCCGAACGGCTCTACGCGCTGGGCTGGGCCTATCTGGAGCACCAGCGCTACCGCGCTGCCGCGGATATCCTGCGGCGGCTGGTCCAGGCCGCGCCGGCAGATCCGGACGCCCACTACTGTCTGGGGGTGGCCCTGGCTAAAGAACGCCGCGGGGCAGAGGCGGCAGCCGCCTTTAAAAAAGCCCTGGAGCTGGCGCCCAACTTCGCCGAGGCCTGGTGGGCCCTGGCCCTGCTGCACAGCGAGCGCGGGGACGGGCTTGCGGCCACCAGGGCCTGTGAGCGGGGGCTGAAACTGGCGGAAGCCAGCGCCTACGGCCATTTTGTGCACGGCTTTATCCTGGCCTCGCGCGGCGAGAACGAAGCGGCAGAGCAGGCGCTCTTGCGGGCGTGCGACCTGGATGGCGGCCTGGCGCAGGCGCACTATTACCTGGGGGTGATCTACTCCCGTCGGAGCGAGTATGCAAAGGCCGTAGAGGCCATGGAGAGAGCGGTGCGTCTGGCCCCCTCCTATGCCGCGGTCTACTACAGTCTGGGCACACTCTATGCGCGAGCGGATCGGATCGAGGAAGGAGAGCGGATGCTGGCGCTCTTCGCGCAGTTGAACCGCAGGGCGAGGAAGGAGGAACACTATCGCCACCTTCTCTACGAGCAGGGCGCGCTGCTGACCGACACAGAGCGAGCAGCCAACCACTACAACCTGGGACTGGTCTGCCTGGAACAGCAGCGGGAGGAGGAAGCGCTGGGGCAGTTCCAGGCTGCCCTGCGGGCGGATTCGACCTATGCTGAAGCCTGTCACAATATCGGCGCGATCTACTCCCGACAGCAACGCTACCGGGAGGCGCTGCCCTACTTTGAGCGCGCCGTGCGCCTGAAGCCGGATTACGCGCTGGCCCACAAGAACCTGTGCATCGATTACCTGGCTCTGGGAGACTACTCAGCCGCTGAAGAGGCCTTGCTCCGGGCCCTGGCCCTGGACGCTGACATGGCCGAGGCCGCGCAGGCGCTGGGCGCCGCCCTGATTCAACTGGGCCGCATCGAGGAAGGCCGGGCCGTGCAGGCGCGGGCGCTGTTGAGGGATGGACAGGCCGCCGCGGAGCAGTAGATGGGGTGGCGTCGCCGGGTGAGCGCTGGATGGGTGCTGCTGGGTCTGTCGAGTTATGCGGACAGCGAGGTGCAGTTCGTCGACGCGACCGCAGCCGCGGGTATCTACTTCAAGCACGAGAACGGCGCCGAGGGCCGGCACTACATGCCTGAGACTTATGGCGCGGGGGTGGCTTTTGTGGACTACGACAGCGACGGCTTTCTGGACCTCTACCTGATCAACGGCGGGCGCGCCCCCGGCCTGTCCAGCGCGCCCCTGGCCCGCAATGCCCTCTACCGCAACCAGGGGGATGGGACCTTCGCGGAGGTGACCGAGCAATGCGGCGTGGGGGACACTGGCTACGGGATGGGCGTGGCCGTGGCGGACTACGACAATGACAGCGATGTGGATATCTACGTGACCAATTACGGACCGAATGTCCTCTACCGCAACGAGGGGATGGAGGCCGGCTACGTCTTCCGCGATGTCACGGCGCAGGCCGCGGTGGGGGACAGCGGCTGGGGCAGCAGCGCGGCCTTTGCCGACGTGGACCGCGACGGGTGCCTGGACCTCTATGTGGCCAACTACCTGGACTACCCGGCGGCGAACCCCTTGGTCTGCACCGTCGGCAACACCCAGGTGCGGATCTACTGCGACCCCCGCAAGCTGCCCGGCCAGCCGGACCGCTTCTTCCACAACGGCGGCCCGCAGGCAGGCTGGGTCTTCGCGGACTGGACGGAGAAGGCGGGGCTGGCGCAGAGCGCGGGTAAGGAATTGGGCGTGGTCTTCGGCGACTGTGACCTGGATGGGGATGCGGACCTCTACCTGGCCAACGACATGGCGCCCAATATGCTGTTCCGCAACGACGGCGGGCGCTTCGCCGAGCGGGGGTTGGCCAGCGGCACCAGCCTCAGCGAGGACGGCGAACTCAGGGCGGGGATGGGGGTAGATATGGGGGACGCGGATCTCGACGGCTGGCCGGACCTGTTCGTGACCAACTTCCAGTGGCAGAGCAACACCCTGTACCGCAACCTCGGCGGCGGGTTCTTTGCCGATGCCACCCGGGAGTCGGGCATCAACCGCCTCAGCGTGCCGCACCTGGGCTTTGGCGCGGGGTTTCTGGACTGCGATAACGACGGGGACCTGGACCTGTTCGTGGCCAACGGGCACGTCGACGACAACGTGCGGGAATACGACCCGGCCAGCACCTATGCCCAGCGCAACCAACTGCTGATGAATCAGGGCGATGGCCGCTTTGTCGAGGAGGAGCACGCCGGCCCTGGCCTGGAACTGGTGGAGGTCAGCCGGGGCGCGGCCTTTGGGGATTACGACAACGACGGGGACACGGATATCGCCATCACCAACTCGAACAGCCGGGCCGTGCTCCTGCGCAACGACGGCGGCAATTCCCGGCATTGGCTGGGGCTCAGGTTGCGCGGTACGCACAGCAACCGGGACGGCATCGGGGCGCGAGTCGAGGTGGTCGCCGGGGGGCGGCGGCAGGTCTGCCAGGTGCGGAGCGGGGCCAGCTACCTGTCCGCCCACGACCTGCGACTCCTCTTCGGCCTGGGCGCGCACGAGCGCGCGGAGCGAGTGGAGATCCATTGGCCCAGCGGTGTGGTTCAGGAACTCGAGGACATCTGGGCGAACCAGTACCTGTCAGTGGAGGAAAAAGGTTCCCATTAGTGAAAGGGCTGAGGACACATCTGTGGGCGTCGACCGTGCTGGTGGTAACGCTGGGATGCGGAGAGCACCAGACAGTGCCTTCCCCGGAGCCCGCAGCGGTGGCTGCGCAGCGGCGAGCGGCAGAGCATTTCTCTGCGGGCAATGCCCATCTCAAGCTGAATCGCTTCGACGAAGCGGCAGCGGCCTACGCCCAGGCCCTCGCCGCAGATTCGAGTTTCGCGCCAGCCAGGCGCAACCTCGCGGCGGCTTACGCCAGACAGGGGCGCCTGGCGGCTGCGGCCCGTGAGTACGAGCAGGCCCTGGCCGCCCGGCCCGATCACGTGGACACCAGATTCAACCTGGGATTGGTGTGCTTGAGGTTGGGGCGCTACCAGGAAGCCAGAGAAACCCTGGAGCAGGTCCTGAGCGCAGCGCCCGGGCACGCGCCGGCCGCCTGCGCCCTGGGTGAACTCTACCTGGAGGAGAACGCGCTCGACAGCGCTGTGCAGGCCTTTGAGCGGACCTTCGCCATCGACTCGACCTATGCCAGGGCCTATGCGCAGCTGGGGCGCGTCCGGATGGGGCAGGGCCGGCTGGACGAGGCCGTGGACCTGCTGCGGCAGGCCCTCGCCCGGGATCCGGGCATGGCCGAGCCCTATCGCTGGCTCGGGCAGATCTATCTGCGCCAGGGAAAGGAGGAGGCCGGCCAGACCACCCTGAAGATATACGAAAAGGTGAAACCTTTCGCAGGGGAGATCCACCTCTTCCAGGAGCGCCTGCGGGACGATCCGGGCGATGCAGAAGCCCATTACGGCCTGGGATATCTCTACGGCCGTCTGGGCCTGTACCCGAAGGCCCTGTCCCACTACCGGCGGGCCGTAGAGCTCTACCCCGGCCACGTCAAGGCACACAACAACATGGGGAATATCTACCTGCGCTTGAGCATGCTGGACAAGGCCGTGGCCGCGTACCAGCAGAGCATTTCCTCAGACTCGACCTATGCCGCGGCTTACAGCAACCTGGGCCAGGCCTACCTGTACCAGGGCCGGATGGCCGAGGCAGTGGTGGTGCTGGAGCGCGCGCTCAGCATCGACCCACAGCGGACCAGCGCACACCAGGGACTGGTAGAGGCCTATAGGCGGCTGGGAGAGCGCGCCAAGAGCGAGGCGCATCGCCAGGCACTGCGCTCTTTGACCGGTGGGAGCTGAGGGCCTATGCGCGGTGGACAGGCTGGGAGCGCGCTCGCCGCGCTGGTACTGGCATGGACCCTGTGGGGGTGCGGGAGCCAGCAGGGAGGCGCGAGGCGTGCGCCGCTAGCGGTGGTAGGCGGCGAAGAGCTCAGTGAGGAGGACCTGCAGCGCTTCGAGGCCGCTGTCCAGTCCGCGCCCCGCGCTGCCCCGGAGGGGATCGAGGGCCACCGCGAGCACCTGCAGAGCCTCATCGATATCAAGCTGATGGCCATGGAGGCCGAGGCCCGCGGGCACGGCCGGGACCCGGCGCTGCGCGCGGCCCTGGAAGCGGTGGAGCGCCTGGCCGCGATCGAGACCTATCTCCGGGTCAGGCTTGGCCAGGACGTGCCCATCACCGAGGCGGAGCTGTGGGAGACCTTCAAGTCCCATCCGGCCAGCCAGGCCGTGCGTGTCGCGCGCATCCTGGTGGCCACCAGAGAGGAGGCCGAGGCCGCACACGCCGAGCTGCAGGCCGGGCGCCCTTTTGAGGAGGTGGCTCGCGCGCGCTCCCTGGACCGTCAGACCGCGGAAAAGGGGGGGGACTTGGGCAGGTACTATGCCTTTGACGAGATCTCCGACCAGATCTTCGCCCGCATCTTCGCGCTGGAAGTAGGCGCGGTCTCCGCGCCCTTCCGCACGCCGCAGGGGTACGAGATCGGCAAGGTGCTGGACAAGAGACAGGTCGATTTCGAGCAGTACCGGCCCATTGTCCAGCGCGTCGCGGTGATGGATAAATTCGTCCGGCGGCGGCGCGAGCACCTGGCAGCCCTGGAGGAGGCGCTCGCGCTGCGCCTGGGCGAGGAGGGCCTCAAAAAGCTGCTGGGCGCCTGGAACCAGTGCCCCGGATATCCCGAGCTGAGTCCGGAGGAGCTGGAGGGGCCGCTCTACACCTTCACAGGAGGACAGCTCACCCTGCAGCAGGCAGTCAATGTCCTGGTGCGGACAGGCCAGGCCTACTCACCCCTCGACAGCGCCGGCTTGGACCAGCGCCTGCGCCAGCAGGTCGTGCCGGATTTTTTGCTGTGGGCGGCCGCCCAGCGGGCCGGGTTTGCGGAGCACCCGGAAGTGCAGCGCCGGGTCCGGGAGGAGCGCGAGAAGCGCCTGGTGAAGGCCCTCTGGGAAGAGGAGCTAGAAAAACAGGTGGAGGCCACCCTGGAAGAGGCCAGGGCGCACTACGACGCGCACCCCGAATTCTACCGGGCGCCAGAGGAGATCACCGTGCAGGAAATCCTGGTGCCCACCCTGGCCCAGGCCGAGCGCCTGCGGGCGCAGATCCGCGGCGGCGCGGACATGGGGGAGCTGGCCGCCCGCCACAGCATCCGCCTGCACGCCGAGCAGAACGGCGGGCGCTACAGCATAAGGTCATTTGAGCGCCTGATCTACCGGGAATTAGCGGACGCGGTGCGCGCGGCGCCAACTGGCCAGGTGCAGGGGCCCCTGGAGATCACCCGCCCGCCGGCTGCCGCGCTGAAGGGCGCGGAGGGAGTGGACCGGGCATTCTCTATATTCAGGGTAGAGGAGCGCCGGCCCGAAGGGCTCAGGTCTTTCGAGGAGACGGCCCAGCTCAGCTTCTTCTACGCCCGCCAGCAGAAGCAGCAGCGCCGGTTGCAGGAATTGATCGAAGGGCTGCGCCGCGCTTACAGGTGGTCGATCGATGGAGAGGCGCTGAGCCGCTATGTCCTGGCTACGGCGCACAGCTAGGAGGAATCGCCATGTCCCATGGCATGCGCAGTATATGGCTGCAGCTCTACCTGGGGCTGTCGGCAATGGGGTGGAGCGGGGCGGAGATCTCCACCTTGAAGCTGGGGGGCAGTGGCCTGGGGTGGAGCGCGAACGACACGAGCAATGTGCTGATCGATTTCGCGGCAGCGCCGGGAGCGATCCAGCCGGTCTACCTGCGTCCAGACCGCACGGCGTTCTCCTATCTGAACAACTGGTCTGCCCTGAGGGATCCCCGCGAGCTGGGCTTTGTGGACGGCGAGCGACCCAGGATGTGGAGGGGGTGGCGCGGCGACGAGAGTCCCAACAGCAACGGCACCTATCTGGTGGACGGGGACAGCACGAGCATCAATATCTCGGGCCGGGCGGGGGATTACTACACGATCGATTTGGCGGTGCCGGTGCCAGCCTTTCGCTTTGGCTTCTTCACCCCGCCGCGGGGCTTTCGCCTCAGCGGGACTCCGCTGAGCGAAGACGTCGTGCCGGCCTTCGAGATCACCATCGCCGAAGAGGGGACCCCCAACTGGCTCGAAAACCTCTCGTACCAACGGATAGGCGCGGTGATCGCCGATGTCCGGGAAAATTTCTCAAACAATGTGCAGATCGAGTTCCCCACGCAGTACGTGCGCTACATCCGCTACCTGCGCAAGGAGTCGGCCCAGGACCGCATACTCGCGCAGAGCGGTTCGGGCGCGCAGAACATCGAAGGCGATGGGACTATCGGCGACTTCGAGTTCTTTGCGGAAGGGATCCCCAAAGTCGCCAACTATGTCAGCCAGATCTTCTCCCTGGAACGGGAGGCGAATTTCGGGCGGCTGTTCTTTGCGGCGACGCCTATGCGCATGGTGGATGGCGAGCCAGTGCCAGCGCCAGAGGCGGCGGCGTCCCTCAAGATAGAGGCGCGCACGGGCTGGGACGATGACCCCAATATCTATTATGAGTACACCAACACGGGCAAGAAGAGGGCTGTCTCGCGCCAGCGCTACGAGTTCGAGTTGAAGCCGCCCCACTTCTCCGGGGGCCGGTTTCAGGAAGGCAAACCCGGCATCCGCGCCGCCATTGCCTACGACACCGAGAACTGGACCTACTGGTCGCATCCCTTCGTCCGCTCCGGACAGGCGCTGGGGCTGGAGGGGGGGGCCTACCTGCAGCTCAAGATCGCCCTGGAGAGCGGGGTTTTTGCCGACTTCATCCGGCTGGACTCAGTGTGGGTCGAGCAGTCCCCACTGCTGGCGCGCCTGGTCGCCGGCGAGGTGGCGCGCCTGGACGACCCCCGGCCGGCGCGCGGCTTCACCCAGGTCGAGCTGGGCGAGCCGGTGGACTTCGTCTATGCCATAAAGGCCGATTTCGACGATGCTGCCCAGGAGGGCTTTGACGCGCTGCGGATCAGCACCCACAGCCAGGCGACCTTCAGGGGGCTGGAGGTAGGGGAGCCGCCGCGGGCGGTCGAGCCGGCGCAGGTCGCCGAAGAGGAAAGGGGACTGGTGGTCTACCTGCCGCAGAAGATCAGCCGCGCGCGCAATCTCCCGCTCCGCGTGGTGTTCGGCAGCCGGATCTTTGTGCCTGCCCAGACCTTTGAGGCGGAGGTCTTCGCGCGCGAGGGCGAGGGCCTGCCCCAGCCGGTGCAGCCGGGCGATGTGGCGGTGGAGGTGACGACCAACAGCCTGCGGGTCTTTGCGGCGGCCGAGAGCTCCAGGAAGCTGATCGAGGATCTGCGCTTTTCCACCGCGATCGTGACGCCCAACGGCGACGGGATCAACGACCAGCTGGTGGTCTCCTATTCGCTGTTCCGTCTGCCAGAGCCCATACCTGTCGAGCTGAACGTCCGCGATCTGCGCGGGGTGTCACTGGTCCGCGTCGATCTGGGACGGCAGCGGGCCGGCCAGCAGCAGGTCGCCTGGGACGGGCGGGATGAAGAGGGGGCGCGGCTGACGCCGGGACTCTACCTGGTGGATATCGCCATCAAGTCCGCCGCGGCGACCTTTCGCCAGGTGCGACCCATAGGCATCGCCTACTAGAAAAGAGGGCAGGGATATGGTCCAGGCGAAATCCAGCTGCCAGGTTTGGGGAATTGTGGCCGTGCTGCTGGCGGCAGGCGGGGGAGAGGCAGAACTCCTCACCTTTGCCAGCCCGGCGGACTGGAACAGCTGGCAGATCCCGCAGGGGTTGGCGCAGTTCGACGAGCGGGGATACCTGCAGCTGGTCAAGTACCGCAAGAATATCAATGCGGTCAGCGATGCCCAGCTCTTCTCCCATCCCACCCAGAAGCGCGGGGAGGTGAGAGGCGGGATATGGCAGGCCGGCAGCAACAGCGCCACGGCGCCCCTGATCATCGACGGCGATCCAGCGACCTTTTGGCAGCCCGTCCCAGACGACGCGGTGGAAAACTGGACGGTCGAGATCGACCTGGGGCGCGCGGTGCTGGCCGAGGAGATCCGGCTGACTTTTCCAGACCGGGAAGGCGCCCGCCCCTTCAGTCAATTCAGCGTGTTCGTGGCAACCGGCGCCCGGATCCAGGGCACGGATGACGTTTTCAAGTACGAGCTGGCCTACCGCACGACGCGTCCGAACAAGGAGGCGCTCGTCTGGTTCAGCATCGGCGGAGAACGGGATACCACCCGCGTGGTGGAGAGGCGCCCCGACGTGGATCTGGAGAACGAGAGCCACCACCGGACCGTGCAGTACATCTTGATCGAGGTGGATGAAAAGAGCGCGGCTGCGGCCCTGGCTGAGGTGGAGGTGATAAGTGCCGGAGACAATGTCAGCATCGGCACGCTGGCGCGCGGCGGTTTTTTCAGCAACGGCGTGCTGGCGCAGCAGCCGCAGAACATGTTCGACGGCATCATGGACACCAATGGGGCGATCGTCACGGTGACCTATGGCGGCAGGGACTTGCGGGGCTGGCTGGAAAGCGGGGTGTGGTGGGCGGTGGACCTGGGGGCCCTGTTCTGGATCGATGAGATCTACCTCTACAACAAGGAGCAAGGAGAGGGGTTGTCCAGTTTCCAGAACGACTTTCTCAACTCGGGCACCGGCTTTCAGATCCTGTTCTCAGACGGGGCCCGGACGATCTCTGGAGATATAGACTATACCCCGCTGATCCTGGAGCCCAGGTGGCAGAGCGATCACGAGCGCACGCGCCTCCAGTTCCGCTACCTCTTCCAGCCCCGCAAGATCCGCTATCTGTTCTTTCACGCCCTGGCGGACGAAGGCTGGTACACCCAGCCGATGGAGTTCATGCTGTTCTCCCAGGGGCATCCCGCCCAGGTCGCGCTGCGCTCGAATTTCATCGATCTGGGGAAGGTCAGGGGGGAGGGCCAGGCCAAGGCGATCAAGGCCCTCTTCTGGGACGCGGAGCTGCCGCCCGGCACCCGGCTGCAGCTGCGCTCGCGCTCGGGCAACGAGTTGGGAGAGGTGTACACCTTCCACAATAAGGCGGGAGAGGTGGTCACCGAAACCCAGTGGAACAGCCTTCCCAAGGCGGTCCGCGGCGCCACAGATACCACGGTGGTGGTCGGCAACGACTGGGGCGAGTGGAGCAATGTCTACCAGTTCTCGGGCGAGACCTTCAAGTCAGAGTCCCCGCGGCGGTTCATCCAGTTGGAGGCCATCCAGTCCACCGAAGATTTCCATGTGGCGCCGGTAGTGCGCTCGCTGTCGATCGAATTCGAGGACGCCCTCGTCCGGGAGGCCAAAGGGCGGCTGTCGCCGCGCCAGACCAGGGCCAACGCGGACACCCGCTTCCGCTATACGGTATGGCCGCGCGCAGCGGGCGAGGACAGCGGCTTCGACCTTTTGCGCCTGGTGATCCCCAGCCCGGTCGCGGAGGACAGCGTGGTGGTCCAGGTGGGGGGGCGGCTCGTCGCGCCGCGCGCCATCGCCATGCGGGGCGACTCGCTGCTGATCACCCTGCCGGAGCCAGTCAGCCGGGATTCAGTGGAGGTGGAATTTACCGCGCGTTTCCTGCGCAATGCCACGGTCGTGAGCCTGGACCTGGGCCACAGCGGGCGCCCGGGGCTATGGCAGTCGGTGGAAGCGGCGGAGCGCCAGGCCAATGTGGTCTTTCTGCCGGATCTGGCCAGCCGCCGCCGGCTGATCGGCGACCTGGAGATCGCGCCCCACGTCCTCACGCCGAACGGGGATGGCCTCAACGAGGCCGTGGAGATCCGCTTTGCCATATTCAAGGTGGAAAGGCCGCAGGCCCAGGTGCTAATCTTCGACCTGGCGGGTCGGCTGGTGGCGGAGTTGCCGCCGGATGCGGGCCGGGATGTGCAGGTCTTCAGGTGGTCGGGGCGGAATCAGGGAGGGGAGCTGGTGGAGCCGGGGATCTACCTGTGCCATATCGCGGTGGGCGCCAAGGCCGGGAAGGATGTGGCCATCGAGCCCATCGCGGTCGCCTATTGAGGTGGACAGCGCCCGCTGATTTCGGTGAAAAGAGAGGTCGAGCGATGAGATCGAGCTGTCGAGTGACCATCGCCACGGGGCTGCACCTGCTGGGCCTTTCAGTGGCCCGACTCCCTGCTGAAGAGTGGGTTCTGGGGGGGCAGAGCGGGACCCTGTGGGATGCTGTCGCCCGGAGCGCGGCGCAGATCGACGGCCAGACCGCCCCTGGAGCCATCCAGATCAGGGGATTCAGCCCGGACCAGAACATCATTACCACCCTGAACTGGAACTACGGCAGGCCTGCTGATCTCACCCGGGAAGGGGGCGCGGCGCTGTGGGACAACACGGCTTTCAGGAACCCCATAAGCCTCGCCATCGTCGACGGCGACAGCACGACCTCGACGGAAAACCAGTTCAAAGCAGCGGGGCAGGACCAGGACGGCCGCGTCTTCGTGTTCGATCTGGGATCGCGGGTCCCGGCGGCGCGCTTGCGCTTTTTCCCGCGCCAGACCGGGGCCGACGCCAGCGGCCGCCTCTACGGCGAGGCCTTTATCCGCAAGTTCGAGATCCAGGTCAGCGACGGGCTGTCCTACGCCGATGCCCAGCCAGTGTTCCAGCTCCTCCACGATGTGCCGGTGAATCCCAACAGCGTGGTCGACCTGAGCTTCGCGCCGCAGTTCATCCGCTTCATCCGCCTGCGCGTGGGGTCGAGAAATCCCTTCGAGATCGCCGAGTTCCAGCTCTTCGGGGACGGCTTTGTCCCCCGCGCCTTCTACGAGAGCGACGTGGTGAACCTGGGGGAGGTGTCCAACTACGGCCGCATCTGGTGGCCGCAGCAGACCCTGCGCCGCGAGCAGGGAGCGCTGGTGGCGGCCGGCGAGCCGGCGACTGCGGTTGCCGTGCGGATGAGGACCGGCCGGGACGACTCGCCGCAGGTCTTCTTTCGCCGGGCAGAAGACCCGGAGACCCGGGAGGTGAGCCTGGAGGAGGTGTCCGAGGAGGAATACCGGTCGCTGCCCAAGGAGGAGCAGTCCCCGCGCCTCGATGATGACGTCGAGAACTGGAGTCCCTGGTCGCAACCCCTAGTCTCCGGCCAGCAGCTCCTGCTGCCCAGCCCCCGGCCCTTCTTCCAGTTGCAGATCATCCTGGAGAGCCAGTCCGTGCAACAGACCGTGCGGCTGGACTCCCTAGTGATCGAGCACTCCGTGCCGCCGGCCGCCCTCGTGGAGGGGGAGATCTCGATCGCCGGTGAACCAAACCCCCCGCGCGGCATCGTCAGCGTGGATGGGGGGGTGCGTGTCCTCTTCGCCTATGATGTGCGGGCCAGGTTGGAGCCGGGGCAGACCGGCTTCGACGCCTTGCGCATAACTGCCCCCACTCCGCTGGTGTTTCGCGGGCTGCTCATGGGAGAGCCACTGGCGCCGGTGACCCCCGACAGCGTGAAGGCGGCGGATGAGGCCCTGGAGGTGTTTTTCACCAGCAACAAGGTGGAGCCCGGCAATGCCGTGCCGCTGCGCGTGCTCTTCGAGGGATCAGTGGCGATTTTCAACACCATCTTCAGCGGCCGGGTCTGGGATACCCAATCCGGGCTTCTGGGCCAGCCGGTGCTCGAAGGGGACGCCAATCCCGAAGTGAGCACCAATACCCTGCGGGTCGCCCTGACCAGGGAATCCATCGGCCAGATCCTGCGCAATGTGAAACTGGAACCGGCGGTCTTTACACCTAATGGGGATGGCGTGAACGACCAGTTGCGGCTCGAGTACACCATCACCCAGCTCTCCGCGCCCCGGCAGGTGGAGGTCGCCGTCTTCGACCTGAGCGGACTGCTGGTGCGCAAGCTGGTCGAAGAGGAGCGGCGGGGCGGGATTTACCGCGCCTTCTGGGATGGCAGGGATGAGCGGGGGAAACTGGTGGCTCCGGGGATATACGTCGTCCTGGTCGGTGTCAACACCAGGGCAGGATCTTTCAGAACTTCAAAGGCGATCGGCATAATTCACTGAGCAGGGCGGCCAGGTTGTGCCGGGCCGCTGCCCGCGAAAAATTGCGACAGGGAGGGACCTTATGGACCTGAGGCAGACGCTGCGGGCCGCAGTGGGTGCCATTGCGGTGCTACTTTATCTGAACAGCGCGGCAGTGGCGCAAAGCGCCCGCTTCCTCACCGGCCGTGAGCCCCGGGGAGTGGAGCTGTACGAGAGCCCCATGACGCCGGTGGTGAGGAAATGGCAGTATCCCCAGAGCCTTTACCACTTCTACCGCTGGACCGGGGAGGAGTACAGCAACTACGCCCGCTACAATTACGAGCGCTATGTCGCCATCGAGCTGGAGGGCTTCCGGCAGTACGATATGTACGGGAACTACATCAACCGGGGGTTCGAGATCTACAACTGGACCATGGACAACCCCGAGACCTTCGGCAGCACGGTGCGCAAGGGGCCCAAATACAGCAGTTGGTTCACCAACCTCATCGTCTCCTCCATGACCAAGGGGCAGTTCTATTCTGCGGTGACGATCGGCGAGGCCATCCGCTCCACCATCACGCCGCTGACCTTCTCCAAGCCGGCCTTCAACGGCATCCAGTGGGATTTCGCCTCAGACAAGTACCAGCTCACCCTGGTGGGCTCGCGCCTGGCCTCGCCCGGGGCGGTCTTGCAGTTCGAGAACTCGCCGGGGCAGATCCTGGGCAACATGACCAACCTGTACGGCCTGCACACCAAGGTGCACCTGGGAGACTTCTCGAAGCTGGGACTTACCTATCTCAATGTCTCGAACTTCTCTTCGGCCCGCCGGCTCAATGACAACTCGCTCAAAGGCTTGCTCACCGAGGCGCAGAACGGCGGCAATATAGAGACCATCATCCTGCGCCTGTCCGACGATTCGCCCGAAGACAGCAGGGGAGGGGCACAGCTCTTTGCCGAGCGCATCATCATCGATGGGGTAGATCACCCGGAGATCATCCCCTCCATACGCGGGGGAGTGCGGCGCGACGGGATCATCGAGGCCAGCGGTGCCGAGATCATCGAGCTGACCTATGACATCCGGCGGGATTTCCGGTCCCGGACCGAGGATAAAATTGCCACCTACCAGGAAATCAGGGAGGTGGCATTCGAGATGGTCATCGCCAACGACTACCGCATCGAGGCCACTTCCAATCTGCAGCTCAACAGCACGGACGATCCGGTCTTCCTGCTGATCGACCGCGCCCACGGCAATGTGGACGATGGTTCAAACCAGCGCTTTATCCACTTCAAATACGGCCTGCCGACCGGCAAGGATGTGTTCGGCCTGAGCCTCGACATGGACGATGTGAAGGGGTTCAACCTGCGCTCCGAAATCGCCCTCAGCCAGACCTACCGCCGGTTCCCCAACCAGAACTTCCAGAAGCACGCCTTGACCCGGGATAAGGGCATGGCCTATTACCTCACGGCCTCGCAGGACGCCTATCCCTGGTTCGTTTACGGGGAGCTCTACCGGCTCGAGCCCCAGTATTCCACCACCGGTTTCATAACCGACGCGCGGGGCTTCATCGACTACGAGGATGTCGAGCGCCACACCTTCGAGATGGTGGATGACAACGATGACCAGGATCGCTTCCCGGATTGGAAGCGACTCTGGCAAAACGGGGACAATGTCTTCAGAGAGTCGCCCTTCGGCAATGGCGGCATGGCCGATCCCCAGGTTTTTCCGGGGTTCGACGAGAACGTGGATTTTATCTCCGATTTCAACCAGAACGCCAACAGCGAGCCTGACTATGCCGAGCCGTTCCTGCGCTACAACATCGATCCGCCGGAATTCCTCGCCGGGGTCGACATGAACAACAACCTGGTGATCGATCGCTTCGAAAACGACCGGTTTGCAGACTACCCTTACCGCAAGGACCGGGACGGCTGGAATATCTATGGCGCCGTCGACCTCACCGAAAACCTCGAGATCACCTTGGGGCGCTCCAGCGTCGACGAGATCAGCAGCAGGCGCCGGGCCAAGATGAATTACGCAGTGGCCACCGGCCGGTGGTCGCTGCCGGGCATAGAGGCCCGCGCCTTCCAGTTCGCCCGCTTCACCGAAGACGATATCGCCGACGATGTGATCCAGTGGGTCGAGCCGACCGGCTTCCTGGAGACTCCCGATCCGCTGACGGCCCAGGACACGTTCATCTACACGGGCTATCTCTCGTTCGACTACTTCCGCCTCAGCAAGCTGAACATCTACAACAAGGTCAAGTGCGACTATTTCCGGCAGCGCGGCGAGCAGGCCGAGGCCAAGGACAACCGGCTCTTCCTCGGGGTGATCAACAAGGTCGACTATCCGCTGGCGATCACCCCCAACTTGTCCCTCTGGTCGCGCTGGAAGAGCGTCTACCGCAAAATCGACCCGACCTCCAGCACGGATCTGAGGATCAACGAGTGGTCGCAGTTCTACATCCTTACCTCCAAATACTTCCTCCTGCCCACCACCTTCCTCGAGTACGGCGTCGAGTTCACCCTCTTCCGCAATCTGCGGGCGAGACCAGAGGTCGTGCCGCCGGGTTTTGTGGACGATTTCACCGGCACGGTGCTGGCGCTCCAGATCTCCAACCGCTCCGACTATCTGGGATATGCGCTGACCCTGAACACGGGGTTCCGCTGGGAGCGCCGGTCCTTCAAAGTGGTCACGGACACCGGCTCGCTGGCCTTCATCCGGGTATTCGCCGGTTTGCGCGACTGACCGAGGCCGCCGGAGGCTGACGAAGAGAGATGGGAGATCTCCGTCCGGATGCTGGAGGGCGAGTACCTCAATCGGCGAGTTTGCGGCTGAATTTCCGCCTGCACCAGGTCACCGGGCTGGAAGGGAGTTGCTCCACTGGGTGGCGCATGGCTGCGGCCTCGGGGTAGTCTTCGAGCAAAGCCCACGGTCACCCCCTGCTGCCAGAAAGAGCGCCTCCAGCTCCAGGATTTCTCCTGGTTCGACCCGCAGCTCGCCCCGTCGAATCCCGCAGACCAGCACTCCAGTGCACCATCGGCGGCGCACTGCAATTCTATCTGGCCGGCCCAGCGCTCTCCGGTCAGGTACCCGACCACCCAGCCCCGGCGCTGCGCCGGAGCATAGGCGGCCCAGCAAGTCTTGGAGGTGTGGGAGCAGGCCCAGGCATTTCACCGCGCCAGCACCATCCGCTTCACTTTCTGTCCCTGGGGAGTGGAGAGGCGATAAAAATAGATCCCGGAGGCCGCCTGCTGGCCGCGCGCATCCGTCCCGTCCCACTGGACGGTATGGCGTCCGGTGGGCTGGGGGGCGCTGACCAGGGTGCGGATACGGGCCCCGGCCAGATCGAAGACCGCCAGTTCTACTGCACCCTCCCGGCCTACCTGATAGGCGATGGTGGTGGCGGGGTTGAAGGGGTTGGGAAAGTTCTGCGCCAGGGCAAAGGCTGCCGGCGTCCTCTCCTCCTCCAGCACCGCGGTCATCCGGGACAGGAGGGCGCTGTCGAGGATGCCCACCAGCGCGCCGCTGTAGTCCATCACCCGCACCTGGGCGCTGAAGGCGCTGGAGGGGAGATTCAGCTTTTCTTCGAGGACAAAGGTTTCCAGAGGTGTGACTGGATGCAGGGCACCCTGGCCCACTACCTGGCCCTGTTCATCCAGCAAGACCACCTGCGCCGTCCCCTGATGGAAAACCCCATAGGTGGCACGGGCAATGCCCTCCTCGATGGCCAGCGACCGGGCAATGGCCCCGGCTGGATTGACCGCGAGGATGGGGCCCTTGACCTTGGCGGCCCACCAGTCTTCCACAAAGGTGTAGCGCCCGCCTTTGGCAGCCAGTTCCTCCACCGGGCTGACCACCTCCACCTCTAAATACCGCGGGTCCTGGTTGATCCACACCTCCACATGCGCCCCCTCGTCGGGGTAGGTCTTGCCGGCGAAAAGTTCAAAGGTTTTGGCGTACGCATAGCCCTCGCGTTCGTCTACATAGCAGATCCAGCCCTCGGGGGAGTCGGCCCACAGTTTTTTGTTCTCCGGCAGGAACTGCACCCCGTAAATGCCGGGCGCCACCTGGCCGGTCCAGGCAGCCGAAGAGTCTCCCTTGCGCACCCCTGAGGCGCCGTAGCGGCTTGCGGGATTGAGGGGGAAGTACACCCAGAAGTTCTCGAAGTCCTGCTCGTCGGGGTGATGGACCCGGTGCTGGGTGATGTCCCACACGCTCCAGTGGCCGGCCTGCTCGCCTTCGTTGATGAGGGTCTGTTCCACCCGCACCCGGCTAGAGCCCCGGTACAGGGTCAACTGGCGCTCAAAGCGCAGATTGGGCGTTTTCCACTGCTCCACCGGGCTGGAGACCCACATTGCCACCGAATCCGGCGTGTCCAGCGCCACCCGACTTTCGTATACTCCGGCGTCCAGGATGGGCGGGGGCGGCCAGCCCCAGCGGTCCTGAGGGGCCGGCCAGTTCTTGAACCCCCCGTAGTTGTGCCAGGGTGAGGTGCGGCTGGGCTCGTAGAGCTTGCCCATTTCCGCGGGGTTGAGAAAGAGAGAAGGATGCGCGCCCAGATCGTACTGCATGACCCGCGCGCCGATGCGCGGGGCCACTGCCAGGGTGGTCAGGCCGTTTTCCAGCACCATCACCTCGCCCCAGCCCCAGTTCTGGTAGTCGGGGAGTTGGGACAGGGTGGTGGGGGAGGGCTGGGCCTGGGCTGCCAGGGCGGCGCCCAGCAGGATCGCCAGGGCTTTCATTTGATCAGGGCCAGTTGTCGGGTCTGCACAAAGTCGCCGGCCTGCAAGCGGTACAGATAAGCGCCGCTGGCCACCCGCTGACCCCGATCGTCAGCGCCGTCCCAGACCACCGCATAGCTGCCCGCCGCCTGGCTGGCATCGACCAGAGAGCGGATCTGCTGGCCGGCAAGGTCGAAGATGGCCAGCTCTACCGGCCCCTCCCGGCCCACCTGGTAGGCGATGGTGGTGGTGGGGTTGAAGGGATTGGGATAGTTCTGTCCCAGGGAGAAGCCCGTGGGCCTGACCAGTTCCTCTTCTACCGCAGTGGTATGCTCCGGGAAGGTCAACTCCCACACCCCCCGATTGCCGCTGTACTCCAGTACATAGAGCCGGTTGGCCACCAGCACCGCGTCGATGGGGTTGGCGAACCTGTCGGCGATGCGGGTGACGTGGGCCTGGTAGTTGTCGTCCTTTTTGGCGAGTTCTAGATGGAGCAGGTCCTGGCTGGCATCCTTGAAAGGCCCGGCCTTGCTGTCGCCATTGGGGTCGCCCTCGGTCCAGCTCAGCACAAAGGCATCCCCGGTATACTTACCCCCCAACTGGCCGCCCACATCGAAGACCAGGCCCAGGGGCGAGCGGTGGGCAGTGAAGGTGCCCAGGGGCACCTCCTCTTCGCTGGCGTCCTTGATTTCACCGCTATGCGGGTCGCGGTAGCTGTCGGCGTCCGGCCCCAGGTTGAGCACTGGGTCGGTGAAATGGGCCGGCGGAGGGGGGAAGGTGGGGTCGTTGTGGTAGTAGCCCTCGCGCACAGCGGTGAATTGCCTGGGCAAGAGCAGGTCCTTGGCCGGGTCGTAGTCGGGGGCGCGCTGGGGGTTGTCCTCAAGACCCATGCGCCAGGGGAAGCCGTAGTGGTGGCCCTCGCGCAGCCAGTTGAGTTCCTCGGACATGTCGCGGTCAGGGGCATTCTCGGTGGCGAAGAGATCGCCGTTGGCGGCAAAGGCCAGGTCATAGGCATTGCGCACCCCGTCGGCGTAGAAGTACCCGCTGGCGCGCAGCGCCGCCTCATCGGCGGGCAGCACCAGGTCCTGGCCGCTGGTGGGCAGTCGGAAGATCGCCGAGGTCAGGGGCACCTCGCGCATCCCGGGGAAGCGGTTGTTGTTGTCCTGGACCTCGCCATGGTCGGTGCGCGAGCCGCTGTTGACGTACACGTAGCGGTTGTCCGGGCTGACGGCGATGCCGTTGACCTGGTGGTTGAAGATGCAGGCGCACTGTTCAAAAGGCTCGGTCTGGGCCAGGATGGACCAGACCCGCTCGCCGGTGGCCGCATCGATCACGCCTTTGGTGAGGGAGGCCACGTTGCGGCCTCCCGCAGCGCTTTTGTTCTGGGTCAGGTACATGGTCCCGTCCGGGCCGATGGCAAAGCCGGCCGGCGAACTGACCTTGTGGTCAGTGGCGGTGTACAGGGCCTGGGTGGCCGAGGTATTGTCGCCTTCTTTCAGTTCGATGCGGGAGATGGCGCCGCTCTGAAAGAGCAAATACAGGGCATGATCCCTGGGGTCTTCGGCCATGCGGAAGACCCCGCGGCTGGCGTCGAGAATTTTGCGCATCTGGATATCGGGATCGAGGACGCGGGGCTGGGCCAGGGCAACCTGGGTCATCAGCAAGAGGGCGGCACTAGGAATAAGGGCGCGATGCAGCATGGGACTCCTCCTGTGAGGGTTGAAAGGGTGGCGCCGAGGGTTCAAGGTTCAGCCAACTCGCCGAAGAGGGTATGAGAAGAGGCTCTCTCTATATGCACTTGCACCAGAGCATTGGCCACGACTTCCTGGGAAAAGACCACGGTCTTGCCCTGGGGGGAGCGGCCGTAGAAGGTGCGGGTCTGGCCGTTCTGTCTTTTTGAAGGGCCTTCGACGAGGACTTCGACGGTCTGCCCGACCAGCTGCTGGTTGATCTCCCAGGAAATCCCTTCCTGCAGGGCGATGACCCTTTCCAGGCGCTGGGTCTTGGTTGCCTCGGGGACGTCGTCCTCCAGCTTCTTGTGGGCGAAGGTGCCTTCCCGGGGCGAGTATTTGAACATGAAGGCCGAGTCGAAGCGTATTTCCCCGACCAGGTCCAGGGTCTGCTGGAAATCCTCCTCGCTTTCGCCGCAGAAGCCGGCGATGATATCCGTGGTGAGGGCCAGGCCTGGCAGACGCTGGCGCAGCTCTGCGACCAGCGCGCGGTACTGGGCTGCCGTATACCCCCGGCGCATGCGTTCCAGCTGGGCGTCTGAACCGCTCTGCAGGGGCAGGTGCAGGCCGGGGCAGACCTGGGGGATCTCGGCGAGGGCGTCGATGAGCTGTGGGGTGAAATCGGCCGGATGGGGGGAGGTGAAGCGCAATCTTTTCAAGCCATCTACCTGGCCGACGGCGCGCAGCAGCCCGGCGAAATCCACCTGGCCATCGCGGTAGGAATTGACCGTCTGGCCGAGCAGGGTGACTTCCCGGTACCCTTCGGCGGTCAATACCCGCACCTGGCGGAGGATTTCCCCGGCGGGGACACTGCGCTCGCGGCCCCGCACAAAGGGCACGATGCAGAAGGTGCAGAACCGGTCGCAGCCCCGCATGATGGTCACCCAGGCATTGACCCCCTGGCGGCGGATGGGGTCGATGCCCTGGTAATCCTCCTCGCGGTCCAGGCGCAGGTCGAGCAGGGTCTCCTCGGCGGTCTCGGCCAGGAGCTGGGGCAGCCGGCGGTAGGAGTCCGGCCCCATCACCAGGTCCACGAAAGGGGCCCGCTGGGGCAGGGTTTCGGCCAGGTGCTGGGCCATGCAGCCCAGGATGCCCAGGGTCAGCTTGGGGGTATGGGCGCGCAGGCCGCTCAGTTGGGAGGCCCGGCCGATGACCCGCTCTTCGGCGTGCTCGCGCACTGCGCAGGTGTTGAGCAGGATGACTTCGGCCTCTTCGGGGGTGGGGATGATTCGATAGCCGGCCTGGCGCAGGATGCTGGCCACCAGTTCGGAGTCGGCCACGTTCATCTGGCAGCCGTAGGTCTCGATATAGACGCTGCGCATCAGTCCAGCTCCCCGTAGACCAGGCTGTCGCGGGCCTGGGTCACCCGCACCCGGACAAAATGGTTGACCTGGTCGGCGCGGCCGGGAAAGAGGGCCTTGATGTAGTTGTCGCTCAGGCCGGCGCTCAAACCGCTGGCCGGATCGGGCCGCTCCTCCACCAGCACCTCCAACTGCCTGTCCACAAAGCGGCGGTTGAAATCGAGTCGCTTGCGGCGTCCCAGGGCGATGAGCTGGTGGGCCCGGTTGTTCTTGGTCCCCTCGTCCAGGTGCGCGCCCAGTTTCTGCGCCGGGGTGCCTGAGCGCAGGGAGTAGGGAAAGACGTGCAGATAGGTCAGGGGCAGGTCCTCGATCAGGGCGCGGGTATTGGCGAAGTGCTCTTCCTCCTCGCCGGGGAAGCCGACCATCACATCGGCGCCGATGGCGCTGTCGGGGATGAGGCGGGCCAGTTCTTCGATGCGGCCGGCGTAATCGGCGCGGGTATAGCGCCGGTTCATCCTCCTGAGGATGAGATCATCACCGCTCTGCAGGGGGACGTGGAAGTGGCGGCACAGCTTCTGGGAGGCAGCGGCGTGGGCGATCAGTTCATCGGAGAGGTACCCCGGCTCGATGGAGTTGAGGCGCAGCCGCTCCAGGCCCTCGACTTCCTCCAAATCGGCCAGCAGGCGCACCAGGCTGTCTGGCTGGTCCTGCTCGCAGCCGTACGACCCGGTGTGCACCCCGGTGAGGGCAAGTTCGCGGTAACCGGCGGCGACCATGCTGCGGGCCTGGGCCACCACCTCGCCGGCCGGACGGCTGGCGCTGGGGCCCCGCACCTGGGGGATGATGCAGTAGGTGCAGTGCTCGTCGCAGCCGTCCTGGATCTGCAGGGAACCGCGGGTGCGGCCCTGTTCGACGAGGCCCTCGATGCTGAGGAAGTGGGTGGTCCGGGGACGTTCCAGCGGGTCGAATTCCCGGAGTTGGGCTCCTTGCAGGTGGGCCTCCACCTGCTCGACCAGCCGGGCCTTGTCGCCATTGCCCACCACCAGGTGGGCGCCGGCCTGGCGCAGTTCCTCGGGCTGGCGCTGGGCATAACAGCCGGTGGCCACCACCGTGGCGTCCGGGTTGGCGCGCCTAGCCCGGCGCACGGCCTTGCGCGAGTCCGCGTCGCCGGAACCGGTGACCGTGCAGGTATTGACCACGTACAGATCGGCCTTGGCCTCAAAGGGCACCACCTGGTACCCCTGCCGGGCAAAGCCGGCCTTGAAGGCTTCGAGTTCGTAGAAATTGAGCTTGCAGCCCACGTTCTGCAGGGCCACGCGCAGAGGTCGAGTCGTCATCTGTCTATTGAGTGGGCAGAAAGGGATGAAAATAAAAGAAGTTACTCTATTTGGGCAGGACTGACAACCCTCTCTCCGGTCTGGGCCAGGGTGAGGGCCTGGACCACTGGATTGGCCTTGAGCAGCAGTTCGGCGAATTCCGCCTCAGGGTCGGAGTGGGCGACGATAGCTCCTCCTGCGCCGATGGCTGTGCCGGTGGCCGAACACACTGCCGTGCGGATGACGATGCTCAGCTCGGCCCTGCCGTCGAAGCCGATGAAGCCCAGTGCACCTGAATAGGGGCCGCGCGGGCCAGCTTCGAGCTGGTCGAGCAATTCCAGGGAGCGCAGCTTGGGAGCCCCGGTCATCGAACCCCCGGGAAAGGCGGCGCGGATGCAATCGAAGGCATCCAGGTCCGGATGCAACTGGCCGCAGACGGTGCTGACCAATTGGTGGCAGGAGGCAAAGGTTTCCACCTCCATCAGGGAGGGGACCTGGATGCTGCCGGTCCGGCAGACCCTGCCCAGGTCATGGCGGAGCAGGTCGGTGATCATCAGATTCTCGGCCCGGTCCTTGACTGCGGTGGCCAAGGAGTGGCGCAGTTCGAGATCGGCCTGGGGGGTGGCGCCGCGCGCCCGGGTGCCCTTGATGGGGCGGGTGCTGACCCGGCCAGAGGCATCGATGCGGAGGAACTGTTCGGGGGAGGAGGAGAGCAGCGAAAAATCACCCAGGCGCAGGAAGGCGGCGTAAGGTGCGGGGTTGAGCCGGCGCAGGGTGCGGTAACCGGACAGGGGATCGGCCACCGCCGGCCCCAGCACCTGGTTGGTCAGACACAGTTCGTAGCTCTCCCCCTCGCGGATGGCTTGAAGGCATTGTTCGATATCGCGCAGATAGCCGGCGCGGGAGCGGCGCAGGTGAAAGGGGAAGCCCGCCCCAGGGGTGGCTGGTTGTACCGGAGGGAGTGCCTGCAGATCGCGCAGCTGGGCCTGGAGTTGGGCGAACCAGGAGGCAGCTTCTTCCGCAGGGCCAAGGGCTACCAGGAAGAGCTGCTGCTGCTGGTGATCGAAGACCAGGAAGCGCTCGGCCTTGAGCAGTACCGCATCCGGGTGCGGAGAAGCTGGGGAAGGGATGCCCAGGCATTCGCTCTTGAATTCGTATCCCAGATAACCCACCCAGCCCCCGGTGAAGGAGAAGGGGAGGTCAGGAGGGGGAGGGAGAGGAGGATGCTCCCGCAGAAAGTCGAAGAGGCCCTGCCGGCGCTTTTCCAGCTGGGTGCCGCGCCTGATCCGGAGGTCCTGTCCCGGTGCCCGGTAGTGCAACACGGTGGTGGCAGCGCCCATATAGGAAAAGCGGGCATCGCCGTGCGCAGCGCTGCTGTCCAGCCAGTAGGCATAGGGGGCCTGGGCGAAGATCCTGCCAAAGACGGTTTCGGGGTCAGGGCAGTGGTCCAGTCTGCGGCAATGGAGTTGAGGGGTTTCAGGAGGACTGGGCCTGGGGGATTCAGGGCGGCGCCAGGGCAAATCGGGGACCTGCACCCGAGGGATCAGGATGATATGGGAGAGGAAATTGCCCATCAGTGTTTCGCCGTATTCGCTGCACACTGACTCAGGGTGGAATTGGATGCCCCACAAGGGGCGCTGGCGGTGGTGCAGGCCCATGAGCAGGCCGTCCCTGGTCCAGGCGATGGGCGCCAGACAGTCTGGAAGGGGCGTGGCGACCACCAGGGAATGATAGCGGACCGCGGCAAAGCCCTGGGGGATGCCCGCAAAGAGCGGAGGGTGGTCGTGGACAATGGCGCTGGCCTGGCCGTGCACGGGCTCTGGGGCGGAACGGATGGAAGCGCCGAAGGTGTGGGCCAGTCCCTGGTGGCCCAGGCAGACCCCCAGCTGGGGCAGGTCCAGCTCCAACAGCACCCGCTGGCAGACGCCGAAGTCCCGGGTCCGCTCGGGCCGTCCCGGGCCCGGGGAGATCACCACACTGTCGATGGGCAGGGTGCGGATCTCTTCGAGGGCGGTCTGGTCGTTGCTGATCACCAGGGGCTCATCGCCCCGGACCGCGGCGATGAGGTGGAAGAGGTTGTAGGTGAAGGAATCGTAGTTGTCCAGCAGCAGGGTCTTCACCGGCTCTGGATTTTGACCTGGCCCCAGCCGAGGCGTTCGACCGCGGTGTCCCCGGTGCGGACGTAGATCTCCACTTCGTAGATCACCACCGAACCCAGGGTGCGCAACTCTAGATTGTCTGCCAGGATTCCCTCGCCAAAGGGAATCTCCACCCACTGGTCGGTCAGACGGGAGTTCTCCTCCAGCAACGCGGTGCGTTCCCCCTCGGGCTCCCGCACCGTGCCGGTGGGGTCGAGGCGCCCCCCCCGGTACGCGCGCAATTGAAAGTTGTTGCCGATATCGCCCACGTAGATGCGCACCTTTTCCAGGGGCAGTTCCCCCTGCCACTCAAAGGTCAGGATGCCCTTGGTCTGCCAGAAGAAGGGGTCGGTCTCCTGGGGGGGGTACTGCCCGTCCTGCAGGGCCGCCAGGTCGCCGGTGTAGGAATTCCAGGTGGTGGCCCGGCTCACCGCGTCTGGGGCCAGGTTGCGGCTGGAGGCCTGCAGCCAGGCGCCCCCGCCGGGGCAAAGGCACAGAGCGAGAAGCCAGAGGAGAAAGGCGGGTCTGGAAACCGGGATTCTCATGAGATGCCGGCGAGGATAGGGTTGCTTTTGGTATTCCCATATTTTAATTAAATCAAACACGCCGATTATCGAAAGGGAAAGGGCCATGAGCAAAAAGAAACCGCCGAGGAGTTTGACCACCTATGCCGGAATCGGCCTGCTGCTGGCCGGTCTGGTGGGGTGGGATCTGCATGTCCATCAGATATGCACCCTCTTTGTGGGGTCCGCCGAATCCCTGCAGGATTCCAAAGAACCCCTGCAGGTGGAAGGCTTGCCCATCCTCAGACCCGGGACCCTCACCCTGGGGGAGGGGCACCCGGCGGTGGCCTTGGCCGCCTCCACCGACGGCGAGTTGCCGCAGCCGGCCCCGCTGGACGCGGTCCTCAGCTACGAACAGGTAGACGCCCTGGTGCGCCGCGCCCTCGACCTCGATCAATTGGGCAAATCCATCCGCCAGGTCATCGCCGGGGACGACTGGGTGCTGCTCAAGGTCAATATCGTCACCAACCGGGGCAATCCAAATTCCGCGTATTATACCGACGGCTTCGAGCACCCCGGACAGCTCACTGACCAGCGGGTGGTGAAGAGCGTCATCAATTACCTGATCGAAAAGGTGGGTCCGCGCCGCATCACCATCGCCGAGGGCGGGGCCGAATCTCCGCGCCGGGGCGAGCTGGGTTTTCCCACCAATGCCAAAGAGGACGGCTGGTCGGCCACCTATCCCGAATTCGACAACCTCTCTTATATCAAAATACTCGAGGAGTTCAAGGGCCGGGCCACCCTGGTGGATACCGTGGATCTCAATTATGCCCCCTATCGCAGCGAACCGGTACCCGGAGGGGCGATCCAGCGGCTGGGGGTGCGGGTGCTGGATTATGCCGGGGCGCAGTTCGGTTTCCACATCGAAGGGACCGGGACCTTCCGCAAGGACTTCATCATGCCCGAACCCATCCTCGACGCCGACAAGATCATCTCCATGCCGGCCATGAAGACCACCATCTACGGCACCACCCTGGGCCTGAAGAATTACGTGGGCACCCTGGCCTCCCGCGCCTACGGGGACAATACCTCAAAAAGCCAGCACTATCAGAACAACCCAGAGCACGGGTACATCGATCTGTTCTCCTACAACCCGGCGGCCTACACCATCATCGAGGGATTGTGGGGCACCGAAGGGGATGGGCCGCAATGGGGGCAGAACGTCCAGCACAACGTCATCGTGGCCGGCAGCGATCCGGTGGCCACCGAATCCGTGGCCGACGTGGTGATGGGCTTCAACCCGCTGGATCTCGAAGCCCTGTACCTGGCAGCGGCCAAAGGTTTCGGCACCCTGAATCTCAACAACATCCAGGTGGTGGGCCGGCCACCCCAGAGCGTGCAGCGCAACTTCACCAAGTCGCGCGGCGGCTCCGAGAAAGGGTTCTTCTACGGCAGGGGCATCCGCCGCTGGCTGGTGGCCGGCCCCTATGCCGGGGGCGATATCGCCATGGAGTACCTGGCCGACGAGGCCTCGCTGGAGCCGGTGGAGGGCCAGAGTGCCGGGGACCGGGTCTGGGAAAAGGTCGAGCACCTGGGGTACAGCGCCGAGTTGCTGGAACTGGGGGAATTGTACGGCAAGGGCAGCGAAGTCACCAACTATGCCTTCACCCTCATCCAGTCCCCCCAGACCCAGGACGGTTTTTTGTGGATGGGGTACGACGAGCGGGCCAAGGGATGGCTGAACGGGGAGGTGATCTTTGAGAATCCGGCCCGGCGCACCTTCACCCTGGCCGGCAACCGCATCCCCATCCACCTGGCGGAGGGGGAAAACCGCCTGCTCCTGAAGATAAGCAACTTCACCGGCGACACCGTGCTCTCCGCCCATATCGTGGACGAGGACGGGGACCGCTTGCCGGGCATCGAATTCCTCCTCCCTGGCGAGGGGGTTACGGCCGTCGAGGAGGAAAACGCCGCCCTGCCGGTGGCCTCATCCCTGCTGGGCAACTACCCCAATCCCTTCAACCCCGCGACCCATATCCGCTTTGCGCTCTCAGAGGCCGGACCCATGCGCCTGGAGGTGTTCAGCGCCGCTGGTCAGCGGGTGCGCACCCTGGTGGAGGGCGACCTGGCGGCGGGGACCTACGAGCAGGCGTGGGACGGTCGGGATGCAGCGGGGTACAATGCGGCCAGCGGGGTGTATTTCGCCAGATTGCAGGCCGGAACCCTCAGCCAGGCAAAGGCCATGGCCCTGGTGCGGTGAAGGGGTGATGCCCTGCCTTTGTTGTGGGTCAGAAGGGATACAAAAGTGGGTGATGGATGATACATCGGAAGGGTCACAAGCCCACCTTCCCAGGGGCAATGGGCCTTGGCATAAAGCTTGCTACCCTTGTGTACTGAGTTGGTTTCGCTAGCTCTTGAGCGTATATTTCCAGCAAGGGGGAGGATCCATGACCGAAATTCCAAATCCCACCGCAGCACGGCCACAACCGCCGCCTGAAGAACTCCACTGGGGCTTTGTGTACCTGCGCGAGGATTTCCAGGCTTTGCGCCAGGAGATGGGCAGCGAGATCCAGGGACTGCGCCAGGAAGTGGGCAGCGAGATCCAAGGACTGCGCCAGGAGATGCGCGAGAACGCCCACGCTCTGCGCCAGGAAGTGGGCAGCGAGATCCAGGGACTGCGCCAGGAGATGCGCGAGAACGCCCACGCTCTGCGCCAGGAAGTGGGCAGCGAGATCCAGGGATTGCGCCAGGAGTTGCGCGAGGAGATCCGCGTTGTCCACCACCGGATTGACGAGTCCACTCGCTATCTGATCGACCGCCTCGATTCTCGTTTCACCTGGCTGATGACGACCATGGTGGCCATCGGGGGCGTCATCGTAGCCCTGGCAGGGGTGATTGTGGCGATGCTCAGGACCTGAGTTTTTACGTTTACCGCACCAGCAGCAGCTTGCGCGTCTCCACCTTTCCACCGCCCTGCAGCCGATACAGGTACACCCCGCTGGCCAGCTCCTT
Organism: Candidatus Latescibacterota bacterium; assembly: GCA_016187725.1. Taxonomy (GTDB): domain Bacteria; phylum Latescibacterota; class UBA2968; order UBA8231; family UBA8231; genus SICG01. The sequence goes on along the minus strand of JACPJE010000004.1, from coordinate 5,280 downwards.
CCCGCTGTCATCCTTCCCGTCCCAGCGAAGGGTGTAGGCCCCGGCCTCGCGCTCGCCTGCCAACAGCGTCGCCACCTTCTGGCCCGCCAGGTTATAGATCGCCAGTTCCACCTCTCGGCTCTGTGGCAACTCAAAGCGGATCACGGTGCTGCTGTTGAAGGGATTGGGGAAGTTCTGCGAGAGGGAGAAGCGCTGGGGGAGGGAGGCAGCGCGGTCCTCCAGCACAGCGGTGGGCACTGGTGGAGGCGCGCCCGTGACCAGGCGCAAATCGTCCAGGTAGAAGGTACCTTCCAGCTTTCCTGTAAACTCCAGCGATTCGATAGCTTCGTTCAGGTGCAGAGAGTCCAGCGAAATCCCCACCACCTGCCAGGTCTTCGCCTCCATATCCACAAGGGCTTTGCCGCTGCCGCTCACCAGCTTCACTGGGGTTTTTCCCGAATGGGTGTTGATGTTCAGGTAGGTAGTTCCACTCTTGGCGTCCCCCGGGTGGAAAGCGAAATGCAGAGAGGTATACCCGAATACCTTCACCGGCTGATCCGGCACGAGTTTCACGCTCCATCCCGTGGACTTTCCCAGTTGGACCTGGAAGGCGCTGACTGAACTCCCCTGATAGCTGGGACCGGTATCCACAAAGCGCAGGAGATCGGCTCCGTCGGTGCTCTCTGCCTGCCAGTCCGTGGCCAGGGCATCGCCCAGGACCAGCAGGTCCTCGGCGGGAAATACGGAAAATGCAGCGGAGATTATCAGCTTGTACTGCTCTCCCTGCGAGGTCTTCACTACTACAGGGAGAGTATGCTGGCCAACCTGTAGCGGAGTCAGGGTGTAGTTGAGGGTGTAACGTCCATCGCCCTCGTCCTGCAAGGGGATTTCAGCAGTGCTGCCCAGGGGGGCAGAGAGATCGAGGTACAACTGCTGATAGGCACCGACGGATTCCAGCGGGGCATCCAGAACTAGGGTTGCCTTTACAGGGGTGGGCCGGCCAACCACCATGGGCACGAGCTGGATCTCGGCGGATAGGAAGTGTTCCCGCAGGGGGACCAGTTCTGGGCGCAGCAGAACGGAGAGAAAGGGCAGCGACTCTTTCCAGGAAAATAGATGCCCGGCCTCATGCTCCACATACACATGGTCGATGTCCCGCTCGTTCATGGCCTCGTCCAGGGCATGCGCCTCGCTGACCGGTATGTTGATATCTCTTCTGCCGTGGACGAACTTGATGCCGCTCAGGCGCAGGGGCTGATTGAGGTACCGGCCCAGGTGTCCGTGGACGATGTCCGCTTCCAGGTGACGCGCCCACACCGCAGGCACCACCTGGGCCTGGCCATCGATCCACTCAAACGCGAGGTCCATGAAGAAAGGCGGTTTGTCGGGATTCGGCGCCACCGTGGCCGCAAATGCGAAGGATCCTTGCAAGCCTGTCAATTCCCAGAATTCTTGCCAATTCTGGGGATTGGCAGCGGCTGCCTCTTGCGCCAGCTTTTTAGAATAATCACTATTGCTGTCGTAAAAGCCTGCCTGGGCCACGACCGCACCGAATACCTCTGGGTACTTCAGCGCCAGGTGCATGGCCCCATATCCGCCCATGGAGAATCCCGTAATACCCCGGGCATAGCGATGGGCAAAGGTGCGATAGTGACTGTCGATGTACGCGACCAGGTCCTTGGCGATATAGGTCTCGTAATCGCCGATGACCTTCGAGCTGAGATACATCACGAGTTTCATACATCCAGCAGATCCCTTTCCTGGGTTTTATCCGCATGGATTTCTGCAATGGACTGCCGGAGGTGCGCTGCATTGGCAGGATTGGAGAGCGAGTAGAGGGTTTCCTTCCAGGAATTGAATTCGTCGAGCGACAAGAAGGCTACCTTTTCCCCTGAATCTGTACAGATAATCGTCGGCTCGGCATTGGCGATGGCCTGTTCGATCAACTGTTCCAGGTTCTGTTTGGCTTCGGCGAGCGTAACGGCGTTCATAACGCAGCCCCTGAGAATATTTGTCCTAAACCTACCACAAGCCACTGGCAAAATCAACTCGATGTGGTGCCCCCCTCGCGGGGGGAGGCTATCAGATCGGGGGCGAATCCTTGACTGGTCGATCAATTATTATACTTTCAAGTATAATACTTTCAAGTATAAAAAGGTGGCAAGCATGTTTGTCAATCGCTCCGAGGAACTGGGGGCATTGGACCGCCTATGGCAGGCCAATGCTGCCCAGCTCTTTGTCCTCTACGGCCGGCGGCGCGTGGGCAAGACCGAGCTCTTGCAGCAGTTCTGCCGCAACAAACGCGCGGTCTACTTCCTCGCGGCCCAGGTGCGGGAGGCCGATCATCTCCGGTCCATGACCGAGGCCATCCGGGGCGCGCTGCCCGATCCCCTGCTCGAGGCCCTGCGTTTTGATCAGTGGGAACCCCTTTTCTCCTATCTGGGCCGGCTGGCGCAGAGCGAACGCCTGGTGGTGGTGCTCGATGAATTCCAGTACCTGTGCGACAGCAACCCGGCGCTCCCCTCCCTCTTGCAGCGGTTCTGGGATCTGCATGGCCATCGGACCCGCCTTTTTCTCGTGCTGTGCGGGTCGCACATCAGCTTCATGGAGCGGGAGGTCCTGGCCGAGCGCTCGCCCCTCTATGGCCGGCGCACCGGCCAACAGCACCTGCTCCCGCTTTCCTTCCGGGACAGCAGCCTTTTCTTCCCGGATTACAGACCCCGCGACCGGCTGATCGCCTACGGGCTGCTCGGCGGCATGCCCGCGTACCTCAAGTTCTTCGATCCCCGGCGCTCCATTCGCGACAATGCCATCGGCCAGATGCTGCGCCCCCAGGGCTATCTGCACGACGAGGTGAACTTCCTGCTGCGCACCGAACTCAAGGACCCGCGCACCTATGCCTCGCTGCTGCGCGCTATCGCCGATGGCTGCACCCGCCTGAACGAGATCGCGCAGCGAGCGCAGCTCGACGCCACCACCGCCAACAAGTACCTCCAGGTCCTCCGCGAGCTCGACCTGATCCGCCGGGAGGTCTCGGCCTTTGAACGCGCCCCGGAGAAGCGGCGCAAGAGCACCTATGTCATCGAGGACAACTACGTGGCCTTCTACTTTCGTTTCCTCTTTCCCTATCTCAGCCTCCTGGCCTCCGGGGCAGCGGAGACCGTCTATGACCGGTTCATCGCGCCGCAGCTCAATGCCTACATGGGGCCGATCTTCGAAGAGGTCTGCCGGCAGTACGTCCAGCGGTACTGGGGAGAGCGCCTGAAATCCATGCCGCTGCGGGCCGGGCTGCACCGGGATCGCGACTTTGACCTCGATGTGGTGGCTCCCCTCGCCGAGGGAGGTTATCTGCTGGGGGAGTGCAAATGGTGGGGGAGGCCGGTGGGGGAGAAGGTGTTGGAGGCATTGAAGGCCAGCGCCCGCAGGCTGCCAGAGCCGGCGCAGCGAGACGCCCGGTTGGCCATCTTCTCCGGCGGCGGTTTCACGGAGGCCCTGCAGCGGCGGGCAAAGGAGGAAGGAGTAATGCTGGCCGGATTGGGGGAACTCCTGGGAAGGTCATGAGGCGATTTTCCAAAGAGAGTATCCCTGGTCTCGTTTCTCATCCGACGATCTCCAGCGCTGTTCCGTCAGCCAGCCGGTACACATAGAAATCAGAGTCCAAGGTGAACACGCGGTGCAGGGATCTGCTCTCGGCAACCGCTACCAGTGAAGCATCGGCCAGATCCATCGGCGTAGTGCGGTAGAGCCCCATCAGTACTGCCATGCGGTCGATTTCTGCCGGCGTCAACTCGTGCAGGATCAGCCGCCTTGTTGTCCGCATCCTCCACAGCTCTGCCTGATAGGGGTACCCTCCTACTTCTCCGAGCAAGCACATGGCCTCCGTGAAACACGGCCAGGTCGTCAAAAGCGGCACCGGGGGCAGACGGCTGCTGGCGGCGATACAGGCGGTGTGATGGGGACATCTCTATCCAGCAGGGCTACTTGGTCCGGTGTCTGCCAAGATCACAGATGGCCCCGATGCCGTTTCTCGACCATGCCAGCGGCAAATTTGGAGCCACTGTTCTCCGACATCCGCGCTCCCCCGGGGACTTGTTCGCTGCTGCGGATAACGCCGATGTGCCCTGAGAGAAAATCAGCCAGAGTCGCTGTGCCTTCGTCAGGGGGGAGATTCCCGACAGGGGCGACGAATTGCTCGCGCAGGCTCTCCAGAGCGAGAAGTTCCGGGGTGGTTATGCGCCTGCTCGCGCAATGCCTGCTCAAGGTCGGGAGTGAGAGTGATAATCATGTCGTTTCTCGCCGATAGCTCTGTCCAGTTCTTAGGGTACTGCTATTTTGCTTGATGCAATAGTTTTTGTCAAGCGTTGCTCTCATCTCAATAGGGCCAGTTTGCGCGTCTCCACTTGTTCTCCAGCCCGCAACCGATACAGATACACCCCGCTGGCCAGCTCCTTCCCGCTGTCATCCTTCCCGTCCCAGCGAAGGGTGTAGGCCCCGGCCTCGCGCCTTCCTTCCAGTAGTGTCGCCACCTTCTGACCTGCCAGGTTGTACACCGCCAGTTCCACCTCTCCGCTCTGGGGCAGTTCAAACCGGATCACGGTGCTGCTGTTAAAGGGGTTGGGGAAATTCTGCGCCAGAGAGAAGGATTGCGGCAGAGCAACGGTGCGGTCCTCCAGCACGGCGGTGGGCACTGGCGGAGGCGGCTCAGCCGTAACCAGCCGGATATCGTCCAGATAGAAGGTGCCTTCCAGCTTTCCTGTAAACTCCAGCGATTCGATGGGATCGTCCAGCGGGAACCAACCATAAAAAGCCTCTCTGAGGTGAGAGTCCAGGGGGAGTTCCACCACCTGCCAGGTCTTGGTATCCATATCTACTACACCCTTACTAACACTCCCCACCAACTTTATCGGGGTATATATCTCCGAATGGGTGTTGATGTTCAGGTAGGTAGTTCCGCTCTTGGCGTCACCCGGGTGGAAGGCAAAATGCAGAGAGGTATACCCAAATGCCTCCAGGGGATGATTCGGCACCAGTTTCACGCTCCACCCTGCCCCCTTTGCCGGCTTGACCTGGAGGGCAATGACCGAATTGCCCTGAAAGCCAGGTCCGGTATCCGTAAAGCGCAGGGGCTCGGCACCATCCGTGTTTTCTATCTGCCAGTTCGTGGCCAGGGCGTCGCCCAAGATCACCAGATCCTCCGAGGGGAAAACGGAAAACGGAGAGGGGATTGTCAGCTTATACTTCTCACCCTTCGCGGTTTCCACTACCACGGGAAGTGTGTACAGCCCACTTTGGAGCGGGGTC
>JACPJE010000003.1 GCA_016187725.1 Candidatus Latescibacterota bacterium | reverse complement strand
CCGGGGAACTGGAGAAGGCCCAGGCCGACCTGTCCAAGGGCCTGGCTGCCCAGGACCAGCAACTGAGCGAAATGCAGACCAATATCTCCCAGCAGGAAGCCGGCCTGGAGCTGGCCAAGCTCAAACTCAAACAGGCCGAATACGGCACCCCCATCGAAAAGGAGCAGGCCCAGATCGGCCTGGAGCAGACCCAGCGCGCCGTGGGACAAGCCAAAAAGGACCTGGACGCCCGCAGGTTGATCAACCAGGTCGAACTGGCCAGGCTTCAGTTGAGCATCACCCAGGCCCAGAAGAACTACGATCGGGCCAAATACGACTACGACCGTCTGAGTGTGTACGCCACCCGCCCCAGTATCGTGGTATACGCAAAGATCAACCGCGGCGGAGGCCGGATGGAGAAGGTCAAGGTGGGGGATAGCGTCTGGGGGAATATGACCTTGCTGAGTCTGCCGGACCTGGAGGCCATGCAGGTGATCTCCCGGGTGGGCGAGATGGATGTCCAACGGGTCCAGCCGGGCCAGCCGGTACTGGTCCGCCTCGACGCCTTCCCCGGGCCGATCTTCCACGGCCAGGTGGCCAAGATCGCGCCCATGGCCAATCCGGAGGAAGGCGCCCCCAATGTCCAGGTCTTTGAATTGGTCGTCGATATCCAGGAGCAGGACGACCGGCTCAAGCCGGGGATGTCGGCCTCCATCGAGATCGTCATCGACACCGTCGAAGAGGCCCTCTCCGTGCCCCTGGAAGCAATGCGCGAGCAGGAAGGCCACACCCTGGTCTACCGCCAGCACGGCAGTGATCTGGAGCCGGTGAAAGTCAGAGTGAGTAAACGCAATGCTGTCGCCGCGGTGATCGATTCCGGCCTGGAAGAGGGCGCGGTCCTCGCGCTCAAGCCCCCTGTCCAACAAGAGGAGTGACCATGACCGAAATCGCGCTTTCCTCCCCCCAGGCCGAGCCTGCTTCCAGGCCCAGGAAAAAGCGCTATCTAGTGCTCGTGGCGCTGCTGCTGGCGGCCGGGGCGCTCTACCTAGGCTCGCGTTTCTTCTTCCAGGAGGAGGCCAAGGCCATCCCTTCGCTGCAGGTAGTGCAGGGCGAGTTCCTCATCTCCCTCAAACTCAAGGGCGGCGAACTGGAGGCCATCAAGTCCGAGCAGATCATCTCTCCCCAGGTGCGCGGCCAGCTCAAGATCACCAAGCTCTGGCCCGAGGGCGAGAAGGTCGAGGTCGGCAATCTGGTGGTCCAGTTCGACCCCACCGAGTTCCTGAAGCGGGTCACCGAGACTGAACAGGCCCTTGAAGGCTCCAAGGCCTCCATGGAGACGACCAAGGCCAACCAGCAGGTGGAGATCTCCCGCCAAGAGGCGGACATCGAAAATCAGAAGGCCCAGGTGCGCCTGGCCCAGCTCCAGGTCGAGAAGATGAAGTTCGAAGCCTCGATCCAGAAGGAGCAATCCAAGCTCGAAGCCAGGAAGGCGGAACTCTCCCTGGAGCAGGCGCATAAGAAACTGGCGTCCCAGAAGGTGGTCAACGCCGCCGAGCTGAGAAAGAACGAACTGGATGTCGCCCAGAAGGAACGCGAGCTGGAACAGGCCAAGAAAGACCTGTCGAGCCTAGATGTCCACGCGGAAAAGCCGGGCATCGTGGTCTACGAGAAGGTTTGGAAAGCGGGGCGCATGGAGAAGATCCGCGTCGGCGATGAGCCCTGGGGAGGGCAGAAACTCATCACCTTGCCCGATCTGTCCCGCATGCAGGTGAAGACCTTAGTCAACGAGGTGGACGTGGACAAGCTCAAGGTCGGGCAGCGGGCGGTGATCAAGCTGGATGCCCTGCCCGAACTCACCTTCCACGGCGCGATCACCAATATCGCTACCCTGGGCCACGAGAAGGAAGGCGAGAAGAACGTCAAGGTCTTCGACGTGACCCTCGCCATCGACGAGGAGGACAACCGCCTCAAACCGGGCATGACCGCCGCGTGCGACGTGGTCGTCGAGACCATCCCCCCGCCCCAGCCGGAGACCCCGGGTGAAGTGAAGAACGAGACCGCCGTCGAGGCCAGCCCTGCCGATCTGCCCCTCTATATCCCCCTGGACGCGGTCTTCGAGAAGGAGGGCAAGACCCTGGTCTACCGCCTCAAGGACGGCAAACCCGAGGCAAGGGAGGTCAAGCTGGGCAAGAAGAACGAAGACTACGTGATCGTCGAGGAAGGCCTGAGCGCGGGCGACCGGATCACTATGCACGACCCCACCCTCAGTACCGGCCAGCCCAGCGGCCAGGAAAGTGGGCAAAAGCCCCAGGAGCAGGGGGTGAAGATCCAGTAATGGACCTGCGCGAGACCTTTGCCCTGAGCATCGGCGGCCTCTCCTCGCACAAGCTGCGCACCCTGCTGACCATGCTGGGCATCATCTTCGGGGTGGCCGCGGTCATCGCCATGCTCTCCATCGGCGAGGGGGCCAAGCAGGAAGCCCTGGAGCAGATCCGCCAGATGGGCATCCACAACATCATCGTCCAGCACTGGAACAAGCAGCCCGAAGGGGAGGCTGGAGCGACCAACACCGAGAAGAACCTGTCCGCCGGCCTGACCACGGTCGACGCCCAGGCCATCAGCAAGATCTGCCCCCTGGCCCAGGTCGTCGCCCCCCAGCGCGAGGTCAAGGTCAAGGCCCAGGCCACCGGGCACTCCTTCCAGAGCATGGCCGTGGGCACCATCCCCGAGTATTTCTCGGTGCTCGACGCCCGGCTCAACAGCGGGGTCTTCTTCACCGGGGAGGACCTGGAGCAGGCCCGCCGGGTCTGCGTGCTGGGCAGCGACGCCAAGCGCGCCCTCTTCTATTTCGACAATCCCCTGGGCGCCCAGGTCAAGATGCAGAACCAGTGGTTCACGGTAGTGGGGGTGCTGGAGGACAAGGGGGCCGCGGGGGGCAAGATCGGCGGGGTGCTGGAGGTGCGCAACACCGACGAGGACATCTACATCCCCCTGACCACGGTGCTGCAGCGCTTCAAATGGGACCCCGGCGAGCCGGAACTGACCCAGGTGACCATCAAGGTGGCCGATCCCGAGCAGCTCCAGGAGGCCTCGGATATCATCCGCAACATCCTCAAGCGCCGGCACCGGGGGGTGGACGACTTCAAGATCGCCATCCCCGAGGAACTGATGCGCCAGAGCCAGCGCCCCCAGCAGATCTTCAACATCGTCATGGGCTGTAACGCCGGCATCTCCCTGGTGGTGGGCGGCATCGGCATCATGAACATCATGCTGGCCTCGGTGCTGGAGCGCACCCGCGAGATCGGCATCCGCCGGGCCCTGGGGGCCAGGCGCCGCGACATCCTCTCCCAGTTCCTCATCGAGGCGGTGCTGGTCAGCCTGATCGGGGGCCTGATCGGAGTGGTGCTGGGCTATTCCATGACCAAGGTCATCACCCTCTACGCCCACTGGAAGACCATCGTCGAACTCTGGACCATCGCCCTGGCCTTTGGCGTGGCCGCCGCGGTGGGCATCAGCTTCGGCCTGTACCCGGCCCGCCAGGCTGCCCTCCTCAATCCCATCGACGCGCTCAGATACGAGTAGCTACGCGTAAGGGCGGGTTTGTAAGGGCGGGTTTCAAACCCGCCCCTAACCAAAAGACAATTGCGCCCAGTGTTCCGCGTCGCGCACCACCTGCTCGGGATGCGCCCGCGAGCGCAGCAGATGGCCCTGAGCGGGGCGCAGGGTGGGCTGGGTGGCGTCCTGGTAGCGGAAATCCAGGCTCCAGCGCACCTGGTCGGCACTGTTGGGCAGCCCGCGGTGGAAGAGCAGGTTGCTGAAGAAGACCACGTCCCCCGGATCGAGTTCTATATTCACTGCCTGCCCTTCCACTGACCGGATGATATGGTCGGCGATCCGCAGATAGTGCTGGTCCTTTTCGTGCTCCACCACCCCCTGCCGGTGGCTGCCCGGCACAAACTGCATGCAGCCGTTTTCCACCCGGACCGGCACCAGGGGAGTCCACACGTTCATCATCCGCAACTCCTGCGCTTCACCGGGGGTGTACCCCGCGTCCTGGTGCCACAGCACCTCGGTGCGCGGGTCGTGTGGCAGCTTGGGCCGCACCGAGTAGTTGGGGTAGAGGCGGATTTCGGGCCCCAGCGTCCGTGCGGCCACGTCCAGCAGCCGGGGATGGGCGAAGAGGCCGAAGAAACCCCGCAGGTGCAACTGGCGGCGGAAGGTCGTGGGCGTCTCCTCGGGTAGATCCCGGTAGAGGAGCATCAGCCGCCTCTCAAAGGGCGCCTCGGCAAAGGTCTGGCTGATCCTGCCGGCGGCCGCCAGTTGGCCGGCCAACTCCTCCACCAGCACCTGGCATTCGCGCTGCACTGCCCGGCGGCATTCGGGCTCGATGAGGCCCCTGAGCACCACGTACCCTTTCCCCTCGAATTCCTCGCGCGAAAAACTCATGGCTTCTTGTCCGCGTAATAGCGCAGCCCCGGGTAACGGTTGCCGGCGTAGTCCGGGTCGTCCAGCGGCTCGCAGATGTTGAAGGAGAATTCCCCTTGCCCCTCCTCCACCTGCACCCTGACCAGCAGGCGGTGTTCGCCGGCTTCCAGGTACGCCGGCAGGCGGTCCTGCCCTAGCTGGTGGGGCCGCTCTCCCTGGTGGCGGTAGACCTCCTCGCCGTCTATCCACACCTGCACCCCTTCGTCAGAGCCGGCCCAGTACCGCACTGAATCGGCCTTGGGCATCTCGAAACGGGTATAGGCGTAGATGGCCCCTGGTCGCTCGACGCCCAACTCGCCGGCCAGGGCCAGCCGGTCGTGGCCGAACCAGGTGATCTCGGACCAGCCCTGCTTCCCCGGTGAGGGCGCCAGTTCAGCCAGTTCCTGGTCGCTGTACTGGTGGTCCGCCGCCGGGGCGGCCAACAGGATCAGCCGCCGGGGTCCCATCCCGTACTCGGCCTGGTACTTCCATTCATCCCACTCATCCCACCCGCCGCCGCGGTAAGCGGAGCCAGCCTTTTTGAACCGGCGGGCCAGGGCCTCCACCTTCCCTCCCTTCACCTTCACCTTCTCGTACCGGCCCGGCCCCATGCCCCGCTGAAAGGCCAGGTCGGCGAATTCCATGTCGTCTGGGTTGAAGCCCATCAGCCGGGCGGCCACCAGGTCGGTGGCCACCGGATCGCAGCCGGCCAGGACCAGGTTGTTGCGCACCTCATCCCCCTGCTGCAGAGCGCCGGACTCGTGGCCCACGATCCCGTCCACGACGTTGAGGTCCATGCGGGTGGTCAGCCACAGGTCCACCATGAACTCGTCGATCAGCGCCGGCAGATGGGGCATGCCCGCGTGGTTGGCGGTGCCCTTGGCCTTGCTCCAGCCGTAGATCGTGCCGGGCAGGATGCCGAACTGATTCTTCATCGAGCAGGTGATCTTGGGGCCGTGGGTCTTGGTCACCGGGCAGTTGATCCAGGCGTCGGCATCCACGATGGCCGAGGCCACGTCGTAGTTCGGGTCGGCCATCGCGCCACCGGGCACTTCGAGGGTGTAGGCCGGGTCGAAATTCAGGTCGAAGCAGTCGATGTCCACCCCCTGGCCGCGCAACTCCTCGACCACCTGGCGGTACCCGCCGATTTCGAACCCGTCCCGCATCCGCCGCCTTCCCCACCGGGGTGGATCGACCTGGAGCGGCTGCCCCTGGCGGTCGGTGGGCTGGGTGGAACGCCAGCCCCCGGCCCCCTCGGCGATGAGGATGCGGGCCCCGGGCGCCGCCTCGTGGACCAGCAGCGCCACCCCGCGCACCACCCGGGCATCGGTGACGATCCCCGACCCCGAGGGCTGGGCCACGGAGATATTGGGCTTGATCAACACCAGGCGGGCGGCGTAGGGCACCACCCCCTTCATGCCGCCGGCCAGATCCACGGCCCACCGCACCATGGCCGCCACCTGGTCGGCAGTCAGAGCGCTGTCGCGCGGGGCCGGCGCGCTCAAATGCGGATCGTCAGAGGCGACCAGGCCGACGACAAAATCCTCGGCCTGGACGGACTGCCCGGCCAGCGCCGCCACTAATATTAACCAGGTTTTCTTCAAGCTTCCTCTCCCTCTGTGCTGTCCCACAGCTCAATATATCCCAGCAACCCCTGACTGTCGATAGGCGGCGGAACGCGGTAAAAAGTTGTAAATGGGCTTCTTATCTGCTATCTTTATTTTTTCAGATGAGGATGAGATGGAGTCCCTTAGCCTCGACCAACTCAACCAGCGCCATGCCTTGGAGGGGCACCTCCACTTTGCCCCTGGTCCCGGCGGTCTGCCCATCGCCCGCATTGCCAATGCTCAAGCCGAGGGAGCGCTCGTGCTGCAGGGCGCCCACGTCCTGCATTTTCAGCCCCGCGGCCAGCAGCCGGTGCTCTGGGCCAGCCAGCACAGCTTCTTTGCCCCTGGCCGGCCCATACGGGGGGGCATCCCGGTCTGCTGGCCCTGGTTCGGCGCCCATCCCACCGATCCGGGCAAACCAGGGCACGGCTTTGCCCGCACCTCGGCCTGGGAGGTGCTGGGCACCCGCACCTCCCCCGAAGGCACCCTCATCGAGCTGGGATTGCTTCCCAGCCCGGCGACCTTGGAGCTGTGGCCCCATCCCTTCTCCCTGCGCCTGCGCGCCTTCTTCGGCACCCAGCTGAGGGTAGAGCTGCACATCCACAACAGCGGAGACCAGCCCTTTTCTATTAGTGCCGCCCTGCACAGCTACTTCTCAGTCAGCCAGGCCTCGGCCATCGCCATCAGCGGTCTGGAAGGCGGCGCTTATCTCGACAAGGTGAGCGGAGCGCCCCTGCGGCAGGAAGGCCCGGTGCGGATCAGCGAGGAAACGGACCGCGTGTACCAGGACACCACCGCCGAGTGCTCCATCGAAGACCCCGGCCTGGGCCGGCGCATCTGTATCGCCAAGCAGGGCAGCCGCTCCACGGTGGTGTGGAATCCCTGGATCGCCAAGGCCGCCCGTCTGGAGGACTTCGGCGACCAGGAATACCGCCAGATGGTCTGCGTCGAGACGGCCAACGCCCCGCCCGCCCAGCTCACCCTTCCCCCTGGGGCAGCGCACTGCCTGCAGGCCCTCATCCGCGTCGAGCCCATTTGATCCCCGGACCGATGTCCTCTCCCTTGCTCTGCCTCTGTCGAGGCCGGGAGCAGCGGCGGTGAGCATTTCCACCTGGCTCATCATCGCCGTCCTCCTGACGCTCAACGTCTTCTACGTGGCGGCCGAGTTCGCCGTGGTGGGGGTGCGCCGCAGCCGCATCCGCCAGTTGGCCCAGGAGGGCGATGCCCTGGCCAGAGGTCTGCTGCCTTTTCTGGAGGACCCCCGGCGCCTGGACCGCTACATCGCCGCCTCCCAGATCGGCATCACCCTCTCCAGCCTGGGCCTGGGCGCCTTTGGCCAGGCCACGCTGGCCGGGGACCTGGCCCCTTACTTTGCCCACTGGGGAGACCTGCAGGAGCTGGCCGCCCTTTCCGCCGCCTCGGCGGTGGTGCTGGCCTTCCTCACCACCCTGCAGGTGCTCTTCGGCGAACTCGTGCCCAAGGCCATCGCCCTGCAGCACCCGGTGCCCCTGGCCCTGTACACCTATCTGCCCATGCGCTGGTCCCTGTGGCTCTTCGCCGGCTTCATCGCCGTGCTCAATGGCAGCGGCAACCTCTTCCTCCGCCTGCTGGGTCTGCCCCAGTCCAGGCACCAGCACATCCACACCCCCGAGGAGCTGGAGCTGCTCATCGCCGAAAGCCGGGACGGGGGCCTGCTCGAACCCGAGGAGCAGCAGCGCCTGCACCAGGCCCTGCGCCTGAGCCGGCGCACTGCCCGCCAGCTCATGGTGCCCCGCCGTTCCGTGGTCGCCCTCGACGCCCGGACCTCCCCGGCCGAGTTGCTGCGGCAGGTGGCCCAGAGCCCCTATACCCGCCTGCCCGTGTACCAGGACTCCATCGAGCAGATCATCGGCATGGTGCAGACCAAGGAGGTGGCCGGCCTCTTTGTGCAGCGCGGCCAGCCCCCAGCCATCGAGGAGGTGCTCCAGCCCATCCCCCGGGTTCCCTCCAGCCTCAGCGCCGACCGGCTGCTCACGGTATTGCGCCGGGAGCGGGTCCGCCAGGCCGTGGTGGTGGACGAGTTCGGGGGCATGGAAGGCATCGTGACCCTGGAGGACGTGCTGGCCGAACTGGTGGGCGAGATGGGCGACGAGTTCAAGGAGTTGGGGCCCCAGCCCGCACGGTTGGCCGACGGGCGCGTCCGCCTGCCCGGATTGCTGCCCCTGGACCAGGCCCCGGCCTGGACCGGGGTGGAGTGGCGCGGCGAGGCCGACACGGTGAGCGGCCACATCCTGGCCGTGGCCGGCCGTTTTCTGGAGGCCGGCGAGAAACTCGACGTGGAAGGCGCGGAAGTGGAGGTGGAGGCCCTGGACGGCCACACCATCGCCGCAGTGTTGGTCCGGCCCCGCCCCCCGCTCCAAGCCCGGGAAGAGACCTGAGATGGACCTTTTGCTGCCCCTGGCAGTGGTCGCTGCCCTGGTGGGTCTGAACGGCCTCTTCGTGGCGGCCGAATTCGCCCTGCTCAGCGCTCCCCGCCAGGCCATCGAGCGCCGCGCTGCCGCCGGCCACCGCCTGGCGGCCTGGGCCCACCGCGCCCTGCGCGAACCCCGCCTCCAGGTCCGCTACGTGGCCACCGCCCAGTTGGGCATCACCCTGGCCAGCCTGGGCCTGGGCATGTACGGAGAGCACACCCTGGCCCGGGCCCTGGCCCCCTATCTCGAAGCCCTGGGCGCTGCCCGCTGGGTGGCCGCCCACACCCTGGCCACTGCCCTGGCCCTGGGACTGATGACCTATTGCCACATCGTCTTCGGCGAGATGGTGCCCAAATCCCTGGCCCTGATGCGCCCCGAGGCCGCCATGCTGGGGATCGCCCGCCCCATGCGCTGGACCCTGGGCCTCCTCTATCCCCTGGTGGTCCTGCTGGAGGGCGCCGGCCACGCCATCCTCAGGCTGATGGGCATCGCGCACCGCCAGAACACCAGCAACTACTACACCCCCGAAGAACTCGAGTTCATCGTGCGCCAGAGCCAGGAGAGCGGCAAGCTGCAGCACGAGTCGGGCCAGGTGATGCGCGAACTCTTCGCCTTCGAGGACCTCACCGCCGGCCAGGTCATGACCCCCCGCGTCCACCTCACCGGAGTGCCCAGCGAAGCGACCCTGGAAGAGCTGCGCCAGGTGCTGCGCCAGGACCGGCACACCCGATATCCGGTCTTCGAGGAGGACCTGGACCACATCCGCGGCGCGGTCCACATCAAGGACCTGCTGCGCCTGATGATGGCCAATCGCCGCCTGACGCGGGCCGACGTCCGGCCGGTGGCCTTTGTGCCCGAGACCGCCGGCCTGGATACGGTCATCGAGGCCATGCGCCGGACCCGCACCCAGATGGTGGTGGTCATGGACGAGCACGGGGGCACCGCCGGCCTGGTGTTCATCGACGACCTGGCCGAGGAGATGGTCGGGGAAATGGGGGAAGGCGCCCGGGCCGAGGAGGAGGTCTACCGCGGCACCGACGGCCGGCTGCGCGCCGCCGGCACCCTGCGCCTGGAGGAACTGGGCCAGCACCTGGGCCTGCTCCTGGAACACGAGGAGGTGGACACGGTCAGCGGCCTGGTGCTGACCCTGCTCGACCGGCCCCCGGCAGTGGGCGACGAGGTGGCCTGGTCCGGGGTGCGCTTCCGGGTCAGCGCGGTGGAAGGCCACGGGGTGGCCCGCTGCGTGGTGTGGCTGGACCAGCCAGCCGCGCCGGACCCGCCGCCGCTCAGCTGAGACCCACCACCCGCCCCTCGCGCATCGAGGCGTACGCCGCGAACACCAGTTCCAGGGTCTTGAGGTTGTCCTGCACCGCGGTTTCCGGGGCGGCGATTTCGCCCCCCATGGCCCGCATCAGCGAGGAGATGGGCCCCACAAAGGCGTCGGGGAACCACGAACCCTCCAGCTCGGCGCTGATCCACTGGCCCATCCCCAGCCGCCGGCTGGTGAAACGGAAGCCATCAGCCACCCCCTTGGGGTAATTCATCAGCAGCCCCAGCCGGCGGATGGCAGCCCCCTCGGTGCCCTCCACCCTCAACTCGCTCTGCTGCCCCTCCAGCCCGAAGGCCACGTGGTGGTTGGTCAGCACCGTGGCCCGCAGCTCACCGGCAAATCCCAGGTGCAGGCACACCCGGGTCTCCCCTTTGGCGTCGTACCCGGGGCAGGTGCTGCCGTCGGCGTAGAGCCGCCGCGGCTCGGCCCCAGTCAGAAAGCGGATGGTGTCCAGGTAGTGGATGGAGTGGTAGAGCACCTCGATGGTGGGCTTCTGCTTGAGCCAGCCCCACAGGTGCCAGGGGGTGTCGACGAAGATCAGCAGCGCGATGTTGAACACCTCTCCCAGGAGGCCCTGGTCCATCAGATCGCGGCAGGCCCGCACGCCCGGCTCCCAGCGCATCTGCTGGTTGACCGCCGCCAGCACCTGATGGCGTTCCAGCACCTGGACGGTGCGCCTGGCTGTTTCCAGGTTTTCGGCCAGGGGTTTCTGGATGAGCAGGGCCTTGCCCGCCCCCGCCACCGCCTCGACCACCCCCAGGTTTTCGGTGGCCGGCACCGCCACGTCGACCAGCTGCACCCGGGGATCTCCCGCCAGTTCCTCCAGGCTTGAGTACACCTTGTCGATCTCGAAGTGGGCCGCGGTGCGCTGGGCCTTTTCCCGGTCCCGGTCGTAGATCCCCACCACCCTGAAGCCGGCCTTGCGGTAGGCCGGTAGGTGGGCATCGTTGACGATCCCCCCTGCCCCGCAGATACCGATACCGTAGTCCCGCTTCGCCGGCAATACCGGCTGGTAGTTCAGCTCGATCATCACCCCCTCCTGGCAAAAGTGGGTCGCTCCCCGACGCCCACCGGCACTTCACTCGATCTCGAACACCACCTCCACCTGCCCGGTCACCTCCAGTTCGCCCGGCTGCACCGGGACCGCCTCGGCGCCGGCGGCCTTGCCGAAATCGGCCCGCGCCATCACCGGCCCGTACCAGGGCGAAGTCTCGCGGATGCTCAGCACCTTGCCCAGCTTGCCACCAGCGGCCCCCACCAGGCCCTCGGCCCGCTTGCGGGCATCGGCTACGGCCTGGACCCGGGCTTCCTGCAGCAGGGAATCCGGATCTTCGAGGGCGAAATAGAGCCCGGAGACATTGTTGGCCCCCGCGTCGATGCCGGCCTGCAGGATATCCCCCACCTCAGCCAGCTTGCGGATCTTGACGCTGAGCACGTTGGTGGCCCAGTACCCCACGATCACCCCGGTCGGATTCTTTTCGTAGTCCATCTGCGGGTAGACATTGAAGCCCGAGGTCTGCAGGTCCTTGGCCCCGATGCCCTGGGCCGTGAGCGCCGCCTGGATCGCCCCGCTGCGGGCATTGTTATCGGCCACTGCCTGGTCCACGGAATCGGCAAAGGACTGCACCCCCAGCTGGGCCTGGGCGATGTCTGGATTGGCCTTGACCGTGGCGCTGCCCGTGACGTAGATGCGATCCTCGCCCCCGTCGGCGGGAGAGATGATGGTGTCACCCGTCTCGCAGCCGTTCAGCAGCGCCACCAGCAGCGCCCCGCCGGCGATGAGTTGCAGCTCAGCTACTCTCATATCCTCCTCCTTGTCGGTATGGTCCTATTCGATGCCGTACACTACCTGCAGGCGGATGCCGAAGCTCAGGTCGCCGGCGCTGGTCATCCCCTCGTCGCGCATGGTCGCCTCCATGAGCATGGGTCCGCCGCTGTGCTCGTCCATTTCGCTGATGCTGATCACCGGTCCCAGCCGCGCCCCGTGCAACTGGGCCAGTTGCTCGGCCTTGGCGCGGGCCTGTCCGGCGGCCAGCTTGCGGGCCTGGGCCACCGCGGAATCCGGCTGGTCCACGGCAAAGTGCAGGCCCCAGATCTGGTCGGCCCCGGCCTGGGTGGCCTGCTCCAGCACCGCGTCCACCTGCTCCAGGTCGCGGATGGTCACCAGCACCATGTTGTCCACCTGGTACTCGCCCTTTTCTTCCCCGCCCTTTTCGCGGGGATGAGGCGGGTCGTAGTTGAGAGAGAACTGCGTGGTGCGGATGTCCCGCTCCTCGATGCCCAGCCCACGCAGGGCCCCCAGCACCTGCTGCATGGCAGTCCGGTTCTGGCGCATGGCCTGGGCCACGGTCGGCGCGTCAGACCTGACCCCCAGGCTGGTGCGGGCCACGTCCGGCCTCACCCTCACCTGCCCTTCGCCGCTCACCGCGATCTGCCTCAGCGCCGGCGGCTGTCCCATTGCCGGGATCGCCGGCCAGCCGGCCAGCACCAGCGCGCCCGCCATTGACCAAATCCAGTGCTTTGTCAAATTCATCTCATCGCCTCCCTCCTGGGCTGTGCAAACTCTGTGCCTGGTCATACTCTCTGAGAAAGGGATTGGACCCCTCCGATCAGCCTCAAAAATCTGCCGAATCCTCAGATTTCCGCCATACCCTTGCACCTGGCATCTACTTAACCTAAACTAATACCTCCTATGACCTTTCTGCTGATCACCCTGGGTATGGTCACCCTGATCTATGGGTACACGGGCTGGCGGCTCATCCCCTCTCTGGCCCCCCCCTGGAACCTGGCCGCCTGGCTGGGACTGGTGCTGGTGGCGTCCCTGCCACACGCCTATTTCTGGCTGCGCCATCACCTCGACGCGCTCTGGGCCAGCCTTTTGTCCTGGCTCACCTTTCTGAGCCTGGGCTTTTTCGCAATGCTCTTCAGCCTGCTCCTGCTGCGGGACCTGAGCTGGCTGCTGTGGATCGGCCTGGAGCGGCTCCAGGCCCAGGCCCAGGCCCGACCCCTCAACCCTCCGGATCCCCTGCGCCGCAACTTCGTCCTCCAGGCCGTCGATCTGGGCACCCTGGTCGTGGCCTTGGGGATTGCCGGATACGGGTACTACCACGCCCGCCGGCGGCCACAGGTGGATCAGGTGGAGGTCTTTTTCCCTGAACTGCCTCTGGAGCTGGAGGGCCTGCGCATCGTCCAGTTCAGCGACATCCACGCCGGCCCCACCATCAAGAGGCCCCAGGTCGAAGCCATCGCCCAGGCCGTCGAGGAACTCAGTGCCGACCTGATCGTCTTCACCGGCGATCTGGTGGACGGCAGCGTCGAGGACCTGCGCCCGCACGTCGAACCCCTCTCCCGGCTGCGGGCCCCCCTGGGCTGCTACTTCATCACCGGCAACCACGAGTACTATTCGGGGGTGGAGGAATGGCTGGCGGAGGCCCGGCGCCTCGGTTTCACGGTGCTCCTCAACGAACACCGCCTGTTGCGCGATGGGCGCCTGCTGCTGGCCGGGGTGACGGATATCAGTTCGGACCCAGCCTCCGATCCGGCGGCTGCCCTGGGTGCCGATCCTCCCCCCGGAGCCCTGCGCCTGCTTTTGGCCCACCAGCCCCGCAGCATCTTCGCCGCCGCCCAGGCCGGGTACCACCTCCAGCTCTCCGGCCATACCCACGGCGGGCAGTTCGTGCCCTGGAAGTACCTCATCCCCCTGCAGCAGCCCTATATCGAGGGCTTGCACCTCCACGGGCAGACCTGGGTCTACGTCAACCGCGGCGCCGGGTACTGGGGCCCCCCTCTCCGGGTGGGCGTCCCCTCCGAGATCTCGCTGCTCACCCTGCACCGGGCCTGAGATGGAAGCCCTGGGCCGGCACGTCCTGGTCGATTTCTACGGCTGCTCGCCTGCCCTGCTGGACGACGCCGGGCATCTGGAACAGGCGCTGAATCAGGCCGCCCTGGCCGCTGGCGCCAGGGTGCTCAATTCCACCTTCCACCGCTTCTCCCCCTGCGGGGTGACCGGGGTGCTGGCCATCCAGGAAAGCCACCTGGCCATCCACACCTGGCCGGAGCACGCCTTTGCGGCGGTGGACCTGTTCACCTGCGGCCAGGCCCTGGACCCCTGGCAGGCCTGCGCGCTGCTCAAGAAAGCCCTGGGCGCCGCGCAGGGCAAGGCCGTGGAACTGCACCGCGGCCAACTGGTCCTGCAGGCACAGCAGCGGGAAATCTAGAGGGATATGTTGAACGAAAAACCGTAGGTGTGCTTGCGGAAAAAGCCCTCCTCGCGCCGGCTGCCGTTGCGCGAGTAGCTGTACTGCAGCCCGAGGCTGTAGCGCGAGCTGAGCTGGCGGCTCAGCTTGGCGAAAAGCAGGGTCTGGACGTATTCCTCGTCCGCCACCTTCGGCCCCTGCGGAGTGACTTCCTCGTCGTAGCGGCGCCGCTGGGCCGTCAGGTAGAACTGGCCGTCTATCAGGTAGCGCAGGTGGCGGGAGACCAGCAGTTCGACCTGGTGGGCCCTAAACCCGTACCCCAGGCTGTTGGAGTGGTTGTCCACCAGGGCGTACCCCGCATCCACCAGCATCCTCCGGCCCAGGCTCAGGCCCAGGCGCAGTTCCCGCTCCAGATCGCGCTGGTCGCGCGGCGAAAAAACCACTGCCCCCTCGCTGCCTTGCACCAGGGCCAGCCGCCCGTAGGCCAGCCAGCGCCAGGCTGCCCCCAGGTGCGCCTGGGCCTGACGGCTGCGGTTGTAGCTCAGATCCAGGCCCAGCTCCTGCAGCGACAGATCAGCCAGGTCTTCCTCGCGCGGGTCGTCCCCGCTGCGCTGGTAGCGCAGGGCGCAGGTCCAGCTCTTGTTCAGGGCGCCGCGCGCCTCGCCCCGCAAGCCCCCGTGCAGATAGCTTTCCTCGCTGGAGATGCTGCTCACGTTCTTGACCTTGAGCAGGGTGCTCCCGCTCAGCTGCAGGCGCGGATGCACCTGGGCCAGCCCCTCCAACTCGAGTTCGCTGGCCATCACCTCCCCGCGCGGCGCCATCTCCCCCTCACCGCGCCAGAAACGTTTGAAGCCCCATTGGTGCTTGAACTGGACCCCACCCCAGGACTGGTCCAACAACTGGCCGGCCGTGTCCAGGTAGAAACGGCTCACCCAACCGCCCCGGCGGCTCGGGTAGGTCTCGAAGAGGTTGTCATCGTACTCCAGACCGGTCACCGCCTGCATCCCCTGGGCGAAGCGGGGGGAGGTCGTCAGGCAGCCGACCATCAGGAATTGCAGCCACCGGTTTCTCATTCGCGGCCCTCCAGGGATTCTCCCATCCGCAGGCGGAAGGTCTGGATGCGCTCCTGGAGCACGCTCTCCATCTGGCTGATCTCCCGCTGGTGCGCCTTGAGTTTGTAGATCTCCAGGCGCAGATCGTCGGTGCTGAAACGCTCCAGGGCCAGGCGCTGGCTGCCGGAGGCCGAATGGCGCCCCCCCCCCGGTTCGGCGGAAGCCACCGGGCGCTGATCGCTGGCCTTGATGCCGGCCCCGGGGGCCAGGTCCAGGGCGGTGGCCCCTTCCTGTTCCACCTGGCGCTCGGGCAGGTGTTCGTCGAAGAGACTGATCTGGGCGGTGAAGATCCGCACCTGGTTGCGCAACCGCCGCTCTTCCTCCAGCCGTCCCAGCTCGGCGGTGGTCCGTGCGGCCTCGGCGCGCAGCCGGCCGGCCATATCCTCCATCAGCTCGATCTTCTGGCCGATCTCCTCGGGTCCGTCCTCGGGGTTGATGGACAACTCCTCGGCATAGCGCATCCGCCCGGGGTCCAGCTGCTCGCCCAGGGCTTCGCGGGCTTCCTGATAGATCATCAGCCGCAGGAGCAGTTCGCGGTCTGGACCGTCCTTGGCCAGCTGCTGGATCAATTGGCCGATCTCCCAGTCGTAGGCCAGGCGCAGCTGATCCCGCACCTCCTCCTGGACCGAGGTCAACGAGTCGAGGCGGTGATCGATCTCGACCAGATTCTGCACCAGGGCCAGGGAGGAGCGCAGGGCCTGCTGGAGTTCCTCCGAATCCCCCATCCCCAGCTTCAGGCTGTCGATCTGCGTCGAGAGCTGATCGGCCTGGTGGACCACCTGGGTGCGCTGGTCCACCAGGGAGACCAGCGCGGCGCTCAGATGGTCCTGTTCGGTCTGCAGTGCTGAAACCTGGCCCTCCTCCCCGGCGGCCAGGCCCAGGGCCAGGCCCAGGGCTCCGAGGGTGATCCAGATTGTTTTCACGTCTTTCCCAGTCCGTACTTGTCCAATTTATAATAAAGGGCGCTGGTCTTGATGCCAAGCAGCTCCGCCGCCCTGGTCTTCACGCCTCTGGCCTGCTCCATGGCCCGCGCGATGCGCTCCCGCTCCTGCTCTTCCAGGTCCTTCTTCAGCGAGCTGCTCCCCGGGTGGGCGGCCTCGGAGGGGCCGGCAGGCAGGTCCTCTGAATCCAGGGGCAGGTCGTGGGCCCCCACTTCCTCGCCGTCGGCCAGCACGATGGTGCGCTCGATGACGTTCTCCAGTTCGCGCACGTTGCCCGGCCACCAGTAGTTCTCCAGGGCCTTCATGGCTTCGGCTGTAAGACGCTTGAGAGGCAGGTTCATTTCCCGGCACTTCTTGCGCACGAAATGCTCCACCAGTTCGGGGATGTCCTCCTTGCGCTCGCGCAGGGGGGGCAGGCGCACCGGGATGACCTCCAGGCGGTAGAACAGATCCTCGCGGAAGGTCCCCTCCTTCACCATGTCCCGCAGGGGCTGATTGGTGGCGGCCACCACCCGCACCTGGGCGCTGAGGGTTTTCTCGCCTCCCACCCGGTCGAACTCCTTTTCCTGCAGCACCCGCAAGAGCTTGACCTGCACGTCCAGGGGCACGTCGCCGATCTCGTCGAGGAAGATGGTGCCTCCCTGGGCCAGCTCGAACTTGCCGCGCCGCTGGCGCATGGCTCCGGTGAAGGAGCCTTTCTCGTGCCCGAAGAGTTCACTTTCGACCAGTTCGCGCGGCAGGGCCCCGCAATTGACCTTGACGAAGGGCCCCTTGCTGCGGCCGCTCTGGCTGTGGATGGCGCGGGCCACCAGCTCCTTGCCGGTGCCGCTCTCCCCGTAGATGAGCACCGAGGAGTCGGTGGCCGCCACCTTCTCCACCATGGCCAGCACCTCGCTGATGCGCACCGAACGGCCGACGATCTCGCCGTAGCGATCGCCGATCTCCTCGCGCAGGTAGCGGTTCTCCTCCTCCAGGCGTTCCCGGTCCAGGCGGGCGAGGCGATGCTCGATGGCCATGCCCACCTTGATGGGCAGCACCTCGGTCAGATTGCTCTTCTCGACAAAGTCGATGGCCCCCTTGCGCATGGCTTCCACGGCCAGGCCGATGGTGCCCACCGCGGTGAGCACCATCACGTCCGTGTCGGGGAACTCGACCTTGACGGCAGCGACCACCTCCAGGCCGTTCATGCCATCCATCCGGTAATCGGTGATCACCAGGTCATAGGTCTGGACTCGCATCATCTCCAGGGCCTCGGGGCCGCTGGCCGCCGCGTTGGTCTCGTGGCCCATCCGCCGCACCTTCTCGGCCACGGCGTAGCGCATCTCGTCGTCGTCCACCACCAGAATACGGCTCATCGTTTTTGCTCTCTCAGGCGCGTGGCGCCCCATTGGTGTTGCCGGGCAGGATCACCCGGAAGGTGGTGCCCACCCCCAGGGCGGTCTCCACCTCGATGCGCCCCCGGTTCTCCTCCAGGGTCTGCCTGGCGATGGCCAGTCCCAGTCCCGAGCCTTTCTGCTTGGTGGTGAAGAAGGGCTCGAAGAGCCGCTCGCGCACCTGGGGGGGAATGCCCGGCCCGGTGTCCTCGACCTCCACCACCACTTCGCCGTCCCGTGTCCTGCCCCGCACCCACAGCCGGCCTCCCTGCTGCATGGCCTGCACCCCGTTCTTGATCAGGTTGAAGATCGCCCGCCGCACCTGCTCGGGATCGGCGTAGATCTGAAGACCCGAAACCACCTCCTGCCGGTATTCGATGCGGGCGGCCTTCATCTCGGGGGTCATCAAGAAAGCCGCGTCCTCCACCAGCCTTCCCACGCCGGTCCACTGGGGATTGGGCGGAGCTGGCCGGGCAAAGGCCAGGAATTCGGTGATCACCTTGTCCAGCACCCTCACGGCCTCGATCACCTTGCGTATATGCTGCCGGCGCGGGTCGTCGGCGGGCAGGTCGTCGGCGATCAGGCCGGCGTAGATCTCGATCCCCCCCAGGGGATTGCGGATCTCATGGGCCACCCCGGCCAGCATCTGCCGCAACTGGGCGTCGCGGGCCAGCAGCTGCCCCCGCATCTCCTCCATGGTCTCCCCCAGGTAACCCAGCTCGTCCCGGGCCGAGGTGTCCACCGCCTGCTGCAGATTGCCCTGGCCTATCTGCCTGGCCGCCAGCACCAGCCGCTGGATGGGCCGGGTCAGGGTGCCGGCCAGGATCAGGGCCACCACCACGGTGAGCAGCAACCCGACCCCGGCGTAGATCAGCACCGAGCGCTTGAAGGCCCGGATCGCCTCCATGAAACCCACCCCCAGGTCCACCCCCACCGCGGCGACGATCTGGTCGCCGGCGTAGACCGGCGCGTACCCGGTCATGTAGTAGGTGTCCCCGTCGGGGAAGAGCACCGAGTGGATGGCCTCCCCCTCCCAGACCCTGGCCAGTTCGAGCCGGTCGCGGATGCGCTGATCGTGGTGCTGCCCACCGATGGGGGTCTTTTCCTCGGTGTCCAGCAGGCTGCGGCCCTCGCGGTCGAAGATATAGATGCGCCGCGCCCCCACCTGTTCCTGCACCCGCTGCAGCCGGCTGTTCATGCTGCGGTAAAACCTGAAATCTTCGCTGCCCGGCTTGAGGCGGCGGAGCAGGTCGAGGTTGGGCAGCGAGGCCACCAGTCGGGCCACCGAGACCAGGTGCGCCCCCATCTGCTGCTCCAGACTGTGCCGGGTCAGCTCGTACAGGCCCCAGCCGGTGCTGCCCACCAGGGCCATGACCAGCAGCACAAAGCTGAAGACCAGCCTGCGCCCGATCCGGCCCTGGGAGCGGGTCTGCTTTATGGCGCTGCTCAAGCGAATCGCTCCTGCCTTTGCACGGAATACCGAGAATCTACATTTGACCGATAGGCCGGACAAACCACCCGCACTGCAAGATGCGTGCCGCTTCCCGCCATCCGGCGCTCACTCGGAGATCGGCGCGGCAGTTCAGGACTTTCAGCCGCAAAAACTCGTGAAAAACTGCTGCTCCCTCAGTTTTTTGAGGGGGGCTCGCTGCGCCACACCTCCCAGTACCAGCCCCAGCGCCGCACCAGGGCCCGGGGCGTTTCGGCGTAGAGCCGGCTGCCCAGGCCCAGGGCCTGGGTCTGCAGTTCGGACTGGCGCAGAGGGATCAAGGCGCCCAGTTCCTGGACCTCCTTTCTGGACCGCCTGGCCGGCCATTCGGCCTGCAGCAGCCCGGCCAGCACCGCCAGGTCATGGTCGGCGCCCAGCACCTCCCCCAGCCGGTCCAGTTCGGCCTGGGTGGCCTCCATCAGCGGGGCCCAGATATCCTGCAGAACCTGGGTGTGGTACCACCCGTATTTGGCGTAGCGCCGCCACTGGTGAAAGCGCACCTCTCCCCCCTCCTCCCGGGCCAGGCGCATGGAGCGCCGGCCCCGCGCATAGACCCACTGCACCCCTGGGCCGATGGCCTCCCAGTCCCCCCTCTGCAGGGGCCATTGTTCCACCCGCACCTGGGCCCAGCGCAGCGCGTCCACCACGCCGCTGCCGGCCGCCTGCCCGTCCGTGGACTGCGCCTTTCGCTCCACCAGCCAGGCCCGCACCCGCGGGTGCGCCTTCCCGCTCCAGGCATCCAGTTGGTCCAGGCACTCCACCAGGGCCGCCGCATCCCGCAGCCCCCCCAGCAGCCGGGCGGTCAGGCCCAGGCTGCGGTTTTCCCAGCGCATGGCCTCCGCCCCCAATTCGGCGCGGACCAGACACACCAAGGCCCGCAATCTCTTCAGAGATTTGCGGGCCTCGTGCACTTGCTCTTCCCGCGGTGGATCAGGGGCCTCCAGGTGGGCGATGGCCTTTTCCAACTGGTGCAGGGCCAGCCGGCGCATGCCCTCGGGCAGGGGCTCATCCCGGTGCAGCCGGAAGTCCATCACTCATCTCCGGCCCTGAAGCGATAGCCGGCCCCCAGGCTGAGCAGGACCAGGACAGCGGTGAAGGGTGTCTTGACCACAGGGCCACTCATGGGTTTCTCGACTTGTCTTGCCAGGTGTTCATGCGATCAACCATATACAGCCGATGACAATGGCCGCCGCCGCACAACCCATCACCAGCAGCCGGTGGGCCTGCCGGCCTATAGCGGCCATCCGCTCAGCCACCCTCCCCATCAGCCAGCCAAAGCCCGCCATCGTCCCGATGGACCCCAGGCCAAAGCCGCCCAGATAGACCAGGGCGTGCGCATTGGAGGGCAGGGCCAGGGCCGGCAGGATCCCCAGGAAGTGGGAGCTGCCCGCCAGGCCGTGCAGGATGCCCAGGCCACAGGCCAGGTGGGTGTGGACGTGGGCATGGGCGTGTTCGCCGGCCTGGCGGAGGCCGTGGGCGTGATGGTGCACATGGGCCTTGCCCTCGTGCTCGTGCTCATGGGCGTGGATCTTGTGCCCCAGGCCCTTGTACAGCCCCCACAGGCCGATGGCGATCAGCCCGATGCTGGCCAGCCGGTCGCTGTAGGAGGCCATCTGCTCCAGGGGCAGCAAGGCGCGCAGCACCAGCACCAGGGCCCCCACGATCCACACCCCGCTGGTGTGACCCAACCCCCACACCAGACCAGTCACCCAAGTGCGCCGGCGTTCTTCTACCGCCAGGGTCCCCACCGTGGCCAGGTGATCTGGCCCCGTGATTACATGGAGGATGCCGGCCGCCAGCCCAGCTATGAGGGTGAGCATGATTGGTCTAAAAGGGTATGTGCCGCGCGAAGATTGCCGGGAAGGTCTCTCCAGCATCACCGACTCTCGGTTTCAACAAGAGAATATAAACCACCCAGCACGGCGTGTCTACCAGCCTAAAGCCTCTGTAAGAACTCGTGTTAGAGCAAGAAAACCACCGGCAGACTGCGGGGCTAAAACCGTGCCCCCGAGCAAACCGGTGCTGCTTTTCGGCATGGCCGAGCGGCTCGCTGCCGCCCTGCTTTTGCGCTACTTTCTCACCTTGGCGACTATTATTGCCCTTCCCTGCAGAGGCGTCTGAAATGCGTCGCTTTGAAAAGAAGCACTGGCCGGGCCCCCGGTGTACCCCCCTGCCGACCCACTTCATCCCCTGGGCGTACATCGGGGCACCGTGAAAGGACCCATGCGACGCTGGTCCAGGTGCTGGTTCTCGCCAGCCGGGCTGCTGCTGGCCGCGGGCCTGGCCATTCATCTATTTTATCTGTGCTATCTGGGCTCCCTGCACCAGGGCTGGCTCAACCTGCTCTTCAACGACTCCTCCCACACCGAGCAGGGATACGACTTTCAGGTGTACTACCTGGCAGGCAAGGCCGTCCTGGCCGGCCAGGACGCCTACGGGGTCCAGGGCGCCTTCGGCTTCCGCTACCTGCCGGCCTTCGCCCACACCGTCGCCCGCTCTTTCGCCCTCCTCCCCCCGCTCACCGGCTATCTGGTATATCTGGTGGCGAGTGAACTGATCCTGGCCGCCGATGTGTGGCTCACCTGGAAATGGGCTCCCGAGGGAACAGGGCGCTCACTCGCGGTCTGCATGTGGCTCGTCCCCACCCCGCTCTACCTCGAACTCTACATGGGCCAGGTCAGCCTGTGGGCAGCCTCCCTGCTCTTTTTTCTCTTTTACGCCCTTGACCGGGGGCAGTCCCGAGCCGCAGCCCTGGCCTGGAGCGCCGCGGTACTGGTCAAACCCAACGCCCTGCTGCTGCTGCCCGCCTTTGCCCGCCAGCGGCTCCTCCTGCCCCTGGCCCTGTGCGGCCTGGCCGTGGCCTGCACCTCGCTGCCCCACTTTCTCCTGTATCCAGGGAGCTGGGGTACCTTCCTCGACGCAAACCTGGGCGCCCAGCAGGTGGAAGGCGCCCTCACCCACGCCGGCAATCTGGGGTTGTGGGGAATGCTGGTCAGCCTGTGCGCCAAAACCGCCGGCCTCTCCCTGGCGCAACTGGGCAGCCTGGCGGATCTTCCCCTCTGGGGTAGGGTGGTGGTGGTGCTCGGACCGGGGACTGTCCTGCTGGCCACCCTGGTCGCCACCCTGCGGGCCTCCAATCCCGACCGTCTGCTGCCCTTCACCCTCTGGCTCAGCGCCTTCTTCCTGATCTACAAGGATGTCTGGGAACACCACTACGTGTTCCTGCTGCCCGTGCTGGTGATCCTCTACCTGCGCACCCCCAGCCCGTGGCTGCTGGCGGCCTTTGTCCTGGTCGCCCTGCCCACGCCTCTGGTGTTCTTGGACCTCTATCCGGGTGTCAAGGGCAATATCGACCCAGAACGATCCTGGAGTGTGTGGACCTCCCTGCTCTACCGCAGCCCGAAACTGGTCCCGGTTGCGGGGGTTTGGGTCTGGCAGCTGAAACAACTCTGGTCCCCCCACCGGCGTCTTTGACCCTGGGACACTGCTTTGGTAAGTTTTCCTCGATAGGACCCCGTCCCCATTCCCCCTGCTCATCCATGGCCTCGAACCCAGACCACGACCAACAGCTGCAGGACCAGATCCAGTTCTGTATGACCCAGCGCCAGAACCTGGAGGCCATCTTCAATTCGGTGGCCGACGGGATTCTGGCCCTCAACCTGGAACTGCGGATCAGCAACCTCAACACCACTGCCCAGCGCCTGCTGGAGACCACCCTCCAGGAAGCGGTGGGACAGTCTTGCCTCGACCGGCTCGGGGCATCGGCAGAATTGGCTGCCCTGTTGCGGGAGCGCCGGCAGGTGGACGGATACCGCTACACCCTCCACACCCGGGACCAGGGCGAACACCTCCTCTCCCTCTCCCTCCGCCCCCTGCTCGACCCAGAGGGGATGGAGCAGGGCGTGGTGCTCATCCTGCGCGACCTCACTGAGATCGAGAATCTACGCCGGCAACTTCAAGGGCGGCATCGCTTTCACGGCCTGATCGGCAAGGACCACCGCCTGCTGGAACTCTACCAGCTCATCGAGGACCTGGCCGACAGCGAGGCCACGGTCCTCATCCTCGGCGAGAGCGGCACCGGCAAAGAGCGGGTGGCCGAAGCCATCCACCAGAGCAGCCACCGCCGGGCCGGCCCCTTTGTCAAGGTCAATTGCTCGGCCCTTTCCGAGGGCCTGCTGGAGAGCGAACTCTTCGGCCACGTGAAAGGCGCCTTCACCGGTGCCATAAGGGACAAGGTGGGGCGCTTTGAGCAGGCGGCTGGGGGGTCGATCTTTCTGGACGAGATCGGAGATCTCAGCCTATCTGTACAGGTAAAATTGCTCAGGGTATTGCAGGAAAAAGAGATAGAACGAGTCGGCAGCGGCCAGACCCTCAAGGTGGATACCCGGGTGATCGCCGCCACCCATCGGAATCTGCAACTCGCTCTGCAACAAGGGACTTTCCGCTCGGATCTCTATTACCGACTCAATGTGATGCCCCTCGAATTGCCCCCGCTGCGCCAGCGCAAGGAGGATATCCCGCTGCTGGTGGAGCATTTCATCGCCAAGTTCAATGACCAGACCCAACGCCGCATCCTGCGCCTCGACGATGCAGCCCTGTCCCTCTTGATGGATTACGATTGGCCCGGCAATGTCCGGGAGTTGGAGAACGCCATCGAACACGCCTTTATCAAGTGCCGCGGCGAGGTGTTGCTGCCCCACCACCTGCCTACTGCCCTGCAGGATAGCCATTCCAGGCCCCAGGCGAGCGCAGTGCTGACCCCCACAGTAGAGAAAGAGCAACTGCTGCGGGTCCTGACCGAGTGCCACTGGAACCGCTCCCTGGCTGCCACCCGCTTAGGGATGCACCGCACTACCCTCTGGCGCAAGATGCGCGAGTGGGGCATTCCGGCCCAACCGAGGAGCTGATGTTGCACTGTTGCATCATTTTGTTTTTTATCTTGCACCTGCAACATCCTCCAGATTTGGTTTTTTCGTGAACTAGAATTCATATCTCATTGCAGCTGAACATAATACCCCTCCTGATTTCAATTGCTGCTCCTGTTGGCACAACCCTTGCGATGGTCTAGGGGTGAAACCCATCCCCACTCCGATGGAGGAAGACCATGGCAACCCTTCCCGAGATCACCGATAACACCTACCAGACCGAGTTGGCCGGACCAGAACCGGTGTTGGTGGACTTCTGGGCCCCCTGGTGCGGTCCCTGCCGCATGGTGGCCCCCCTGGTCGAAGCCGTGGCCCGCAAGTACCAGGGCCGGCTCAAAGTGGCCAAGGTCAATGTGGACGACAACCCTCTGCTGGCCACCAAATACAACATCATGGGTATTCCCACTCTGGCCTTCTTCCGAGACGGTCAGATCGTGGACCAGATCGTCGGCGCCGCTCCCCAGGGACAGGTGGAAAAGGCGGTCGAAGAGGTATTGGCCTCGTGAAGGGGCTGGCCCGTGTCCTCAGCGGGGCCCTGCTGTGGGCCCTGCCTGCCCAGGCCCAACCCCTGGTATTGACCCTCGAGGCTGCCCAGGCACGGGCCCTGCGCGATAATCATGCTCTTCATCTCGTTGCTTCCCAAATAGATGAAGCCAATGCCCTCAACCTTCAGGCCAAGGCGGCCTTCCTGCCCCAGGTCCAGTTTTCGGAGCAGGTCCTGCGCTCCGACGATGCGGTGACCACCTTTGGCCTGCGCCTCAGGCAGGAGCGCTTCACCCAGGCGGGCTTCGCCCTGAATGCCCTCAACCAGCCTGTAGCCCTGACCGATTACCAGACCAGCCTCGAAGTGCGTCAGTCCCTCTTTGCCGGCGGGGCTGATCGGGCCCGTCACCGACAAGCCCAAGCCGGGGTGGAGGGCGCGGTACTGACCGGAGCGGAGCGCTGCCAGGAGGTGCGCTGGCAGGTGGCCGAGGCGTATTGGGATCTCGTGCTGGCCGGCCAATCCCTGGAGGCCCTGCGCCAGAGCCTGGCCAGTGCCCGGGCCCATGCCGCCGCCGCCCAGGCCCGGTACCAGCAACAGACCAGCCCTTACGCCGAGGTTCTGGCCGCCCAGTCCAGGGTGGCCCAGCTGGAGGGCGACGAGGTCGCTGCAGCCAGCCAGGAACTGACCGCCGCCGAACAGCTCAGCCTGGTACTGGGCCTGGACAGCCAGGTCCAGATCATTCCCGCCGACACCCTGGCCCCCGTGGCAGTGACCCTCTCCGCCGCCGAACTGGAGCAGGCCGCTCTGGAGCACCGTCCCGGTCTGCGAGCCGCCGCCCAGGAGGTCGAGGCGGCCCATCAGGGTATGCATCAGGCCCGGGCCGGCCACCTGCCCTTGGTCCAGGCTTTTGCCCGCTTCGACCTGGATTCCAACTCCCCCTTCACCCGGCAGGGGGAGAGCTGGACCCTGGGCGGAGTGCTGAGCTGGGAACTCTTCTCCGGCTTCCGCACCACCGCCGCCCTGCGCCAGGCCCGGGCCCGCCAGCACCAGGCCCAACTCCGCCAGGAACAGTTGGCCCAGCAGGTCCGGCGGCAGGTGCGCCAGGCCTGCCGCCGGGTCGAGACCGCCCAACTGCGCATCGGGGCCGCGGCCCAGGCCCACCAATACGCACAGGAGCGCCTGCGCCTGGCCGACTTGCACTATGGCCAGGGCCTGATCGCCACTGCCGAATTGCTCGACGCCGAAGATCAACACACCCAGGCCCGCCTGCGCTACCTGGAGACATTGCGCCAGCTGCGCGCCGGCCTGGCCTATCTCGAATACGCCGCCAACCAACCCCTCACCCAGGAGTGACTCATGACTCGCGAACACCTCATCCGCCTGATCGCCGGCACCTTTGTGATGGGCAGTCTGGCCCTGGGCTGGTTCGTCAGCCCTTACTGGTTCCTGTTCACGGCCTTCGTGGGCCTCAACCTCTTCCAGTCGGCCCTGACCAAGTGGTGCCTGATGGAGGATATCCTGCGCAAATTCCAGATCGGCAAGTGAGGAGACCATGAACGACAGCCTGTTTGTGATCGTGGCGCTGGGCGCGTACTTCGCGCTATTGCGCTGGATCCTGCCCCGCATGGGGGTGCACACCTGAATGGCCCCGACCGCCCCGGAGGGACGGCAAGAACCCAGAAAAGAAGAACCAGCACCCACCCCTGGAGAAGCAGGAGCAAAGGAATGAAACTCAGCTATATCCTGGCCGCCCTGACCCTGGGATGCGGCGCCTCCGAACCCCGTCCCGAGGCCCAAAACGCCGCCCCCCTGCCCGTGCAGGTGACCCGGGTAGTCCAGGTCCAGGTGCCAGTGGTCTCCCCGGCCCTGGGCGCCACCCAGGCCCCTGCCAGCGCGGTGCTGGCCACCCGGTTGATGGGCCGCATCGACCAGGTGGCAGTGGCCGAAGGGGATCGGGTACAACGCGGCCAGGTGCTGGCCAGGCTGGAGGACGGCGACCTGCGGGCCCACCTCGACCAGGCCAGAGCTGCCCTGCAGGATGCCAGGGCCCGGGGGGCCCAGGCCAGCCGCGAAGTGGAGCGCCGCCGCCAACTGCGCCGGGACCAAGCCCTGCCCCAGGAGGGCCTGGACCAGGCCGAGACCCAGTACGCCCGGGCCCAGGCCGCTGAACAGAGCGCCCGGGCCGGCGTTGCCCAGGTGGAGGTCGAACTGAGCTACACCCAGGTGCGCTCCCCGCTGGACGGGGTGGTGGTGAGGAAATTCGCCCAGCGTGGGGACCTGGCCACCCCCGGCACCCCACTGCTGGAGGTGGAGCAGCACGACCCCCTCGAAGTGGTGGCCGAGGTGGGCGAGACGCTCTATTCCAGCCTGGGCACCGGCCAGGAGGTGGAGATCGAGATCCCCGCCCTTTTGCAGCGGCGCAGCGGGCGCATCACCGCCCTCGTCCCGGCCGCCGACCCCCGCAGCCGCACCTTCAGGGTCAAGGTCGCGCTCCCCAATCCGGACTACCGCCTGGGCTCAGGGCTCTACGCCCGGCTCCTGCTCCCCACCAGGACCCGGCCCGCCCTGCTCATCCCCGCCGCGGCTCTGGTGCAAGAGGGCCAGCTGCAGGGGGTCTACCTGCACGTGGACAGTCGCGCGCAACTGCGCTGGGTGCGGCTGGGCCAGGCCCGGGGCGACCAGTACGAGGTGCTCTCGGGGCTGGAAGCCGGCCAGCAAGTGATCAGCCCGCCGCCGGCCAATCTGCGCGATGGCCTGCCCGTGGAGGTGAGGTGAGATGCGCAGCCCAGGATTAGCCGGGCGGATCGCCGGCTTCTTCATCAACTCGAAACTGACCCCCTTGGTGGTGCTGGGCTCCCTGCTCCTGGGCGCCTTCGCGGTGTTGATGACCCCCCGGGAGGAAGAGCCCCAGATCGTGGTGCCCATGATCGACGTGCTGGTCCAGGCCCCCGGCCTCAGCGCCCGCGAGGTGGAGCAGCGGGTGACCAATCCGATGGAGAAGCTGCTCTGGGAGATCCCCGGGGTCGAGTACGTGTACTCCACCTCGGGGCCGGGCGAGAGCATGGCCATCGTCCGCTTCCTGGTGGGCCAGGACGAGGAGAAGAGCATCCTCAGGACCTACAACAAGCTCTACGCCAATTTCGACCTGATCCCCCCGGGGGTCTCCAAGCCCCTGGTCAAGCCGCGTTCCATCGACGACGTGCCCATCCTGGCCCTCACCTTCTGGAGCCGCGAGTACGAGGGCTTCATGCTGCGCCGCATCGCCGCTGAGGTGGAGGACGCGGTCAAGGAGATCGACCAGGTCTCGCAGACCACCCTGATCGGCGGGCAGCGGCGGCAGTTCCGCGTCGAACTCTTGCCAGGGGAGCTGGCCGCCCGCCAGCTGGCCCCCGTCCAGGTGCTGGCCTCCATCCAGGCGGCCAACCAGCAGCTGCCGGCCGGCCAGTTGAGCGCCGGCAACCGCCAGGTGCTGGTGGAGACCAGCGCTTTTCTGCAGAGTGCCGAGGAACTGGGCTCGGTGGTGGTGGCCGCCCCCCAGGGCAGACCCGTGTACCTGCGCGAGGTGGCCCGCATCCTGGACGGCCCCGAAGAACCCACCACCTATGTGCGCTTCGGCGCCGGACAGGCCGAGGGCCAGACCTTCCCGGCCCTCACCCTCTCGGTGGCCAAGCGCAAGGGCACCAACGCCATCCAGATCGCCCACCGGGTGCTGGAGAAGGTGGAATCCCTCAGGGGTCGGATTATACCCGCCGGAGTGGAGGTCAGCGTCACCCGCAACTACGGCGAAACCGCCACCGAGAAATCCGACGAACTGCTCTTCCACATGGGCCTGGCCATGCTCTCGGTGGTGGTCCTCATCTGGCTGACCCTGGGTTGGCGCGAATCCGGGGTGGTAGGGGTGGCCATCCCCGTGACCCTGGGCCTGACCCTCTTCGTCTTCTACCTCTACGGCTACACCCTCAACCGCATCACCCTCTTCGCCCTGATCTTCTCCATCGGCATCCTGGTGGACGACGCCATCGTGGTGGTGGAGAATATCGTCCGCCACTTCCGCCTGCCAGCCAATCAGGGCCGGCCCCTGGCCGAGGTGGCCATCGAGGCCGTGGACGAGGTGGGCAACCCCACCATCCTGGCCACTGGCACCGTGATCGCCGCCATCCTGCCCATGGCCTTTGTGGGCGGGCTGATGGGCCCGTACATGCGCCCCATCCCGGTGGGGGCTTCGGCGGCCATGCTCTTCTCCCTGCTGGTGGCCTTCATCGCCACCCCCTGGGCTGCCCTGCGCCTCCTGCCCCGCGCCGAGGCCGGGGGGGGCCACGCCAGCTCCGAGGACTGGACCACCCGCCTGTACCGCCGGGCCATGAATCCCCTGCTCACCCAGTCCAGGACCCGCGCCCTCTTCCTGAGCGCCCTGATCGGCCTGCTCTTGCTGGCCCTCTCGTTGGTGGGCATCAAGTACGTGGTGGTCAAGATGCTGCCCTTCGACAACAAGAGCGAGTTCCAGGTGATGGTCAACGCCCCCGAAGGCACCACCCTGGAGACCACCGCCGCCCTCACCCAGGAACTCGGCGCGTACCTGGCCACGGTGCCCGAGGTCACCGACTACCAACTCTACGCCGGCACCTCTGGGCCCTACAACTTCAACGGCCTGGTGCGCCACTACTTCTTGCGGCGCGGTCCCAATGCGGCCGACATCCAGGTGAATCTGGTACAAAAGGGCGAGCGGGACGCTCAGAGTCACGACATCGCCAAACGGGTGCGCCCCCAGCTGACGGCCATTGCCCGGCGGTACGGAGCCCACCTGGAAGTGGCCGAGGTGCCCCCTGGCCCGCCGGTGCTGCAGACCTTGGTGGCCGAGATCTATGGCCCCGAGTACCAGCGGCAACTCGAAGTGGCCGGCCAGGTGCGCCGGATTTTTGAGGAGACCGAGGGCGTGGTGGACGTGGACTGGTACGCCGAAGATCTGCAGCCCAAGTACCGCCTGGTGGTGGACCGGGAAAAGGCCGGCCTGCACGGCCTGAGCGCCGCCCAACTCGCCCAGACCCTGGCCATCGCCGTGGACGGCGCCGATGCCGGCCTGGCCCACCTCCCCGACGAGGCCGAGGATCTGGAGATCCACCTGCGCCTGCCCCTGGAGCAGCGCTCCAACCTCGAAGAGCTGCTGGCCATCCAGCTGCCCACCCCCTCCGGGGGTCTGGTGCCCATCGGTGAAGTGGTCAGGGTGGACCAGACCACCAGCGAGCGCCGCATCTACCACAAGAATCTGATGCGGGTGGTCTACGTCACTGCCGACGTGGGCGGCCAGTACGAGAGCCCGGTCTACGCGATCATGAAACTGGGGGAGGCCCTCGACCAACTCGCCCTGCCCGAGGGGTACCACCTGGAGCAGTTCACCGCCCACCAGCCCTTCCTCACCGACCGCTATGCCCTCAAGTGGGACGGGGAATGGCATATCACCTACGAGGTCTTCCGCGACCTGGGCCTGGCCTTCGCCGCAGTGTTGGTGCTGATCTACATCCTAGTGGTGGCCTGGTTCCAATCCTTCCTCATCCCCTTGGTGATCATGTCGGCCATCCCCTTCTCCCTGGTGGGCATCATGCCAGCCCACGGCCTCTTGGGCGCCTTCTTCACCGCCACCTCGATGATCGGTTTCATCGCCGGGGCCGGCATCGTGGTGCGCAACTCCATCATCCTGGTCGATTTCATCCAGCTGCGCCTGGCCCAGGGCCTGCCCCTCGAAGAGGCGGTGGTGGACGCCGGGGCCGTGCGTTTCCGGCCCATGCTCCTGACCGCTGCCGCGGTCATCGTCGGCGCCTCGGTGATCCTCTTCGACCCCATCTTCCAGGGATTGGCCATCTCGCTGATGGCCGGGG
This sequence comes from Candidatus Latescibacterota bacterium, assembly GCA_016187725.1. Taxonomy (GTDB): domain Bacteria; phylum Latescibacterota; class UBA2968; order UBA8231; family UBA8231; genus SICG01. The sequence goes on along the minus strand of JACPJE010000003.1, from coordinate 23,665 downwards.
AGGTGGCTTCCCTGCTCTTGTCGCGCATGGCCGTGCCGGTGCTCTGCTACCTGACAGCGCGCCACCAACACCACTCATAGGAGGATCGGGCGATGAAACGAGTACTGATCGGCGGGGTGCTGGGTGCCCTGGGGGGTGCGCTCTACGGCTACCTGGGCCACTGCCTGGGCAGCACCTGAACGGTCTCCGGCAGCCCGTGGGGCGGCCTGGTATACGGATTGATCGTCGGTATATTGCTGGGAAACTTCAGCGGCCCGCAGCAGCGGAACCCGCCTGCAGACCGGCGTACATAGGGAAATTTATGCCGGCACCAGTGGGCATATAATTCCGGAAGGAAGAACTGCGCCGCCGCCGGAGGCGAAGATTGCCGCCAGGCCCTAGATGCCCAGTTCTGCTTCGCTCAACGGGGGCCGTATGACTGAGGGGTGTTCCCCGAGCAGGGAACGAAAGGCAGAGATGACCAGAAAAACCGCCGAGAGCACCAGGAGCCAGTTGAAGCGTTTCACGGCAGCACCTCCCTTGGTTGAGGTCGTACACTAGCTATCGGCAACCTCAACCAAAAAGCACAGCAACCCGTGTGCCAGGAATAGCGAGTGTGATGGCGCGGCGGGGAATCGAGGGAAGGGAAAGTCGCAACGCAGGCGCTGGAGGTCGAAGCGCATGGATTTCTCAGGCTGCGGCCACCGTCAGTGCCCGCAACTTGTCCTCGTCGATCTCTACCCCCAATCCCGGCTCTTCGGGAGGGTAGATGTAACTCCCCTCGACTCGGAGGGGCTTTTTGGCCGCCGAGGCCGTGTAGAGCACCGGGCCCATCGGGTCGCAGGGCAGGTCCAGGTTGGGCATGGCCACCCCCAGGTGGACCTGGGCCGCAGTTCCCAGATCTGACTCCTGGTCAGTGCCGATCAGGCATTTGAGCCCGGCGGCCTCGCCCCAGCCGCTGGGCCCCTCGTCCACGCTTACCCTGACCAGCACGTGGCCGGAAATATGCCCGTAAAAGCGCGGGGTCTGGATCTGGAAGAGTTCGATGTGGCTGATCTTCATCGTCTCACTCCCTCCTGGTCTTCTCCACGATCTCACCGTCCGGGGTCAGGCGCAGGGTTTCGCTGACCTGCCCTTCCCCGCTCTCGTACCAGACGGTGTACCACAAGGTGCCCTGGTGGGGATGGCCTTCGGGAGCCAGCGAGGGTCCCCAGCGGAAGGACTGCAGGGTGTCCTGGGGGCCGACCTGGAAGATGCTCTTGATGGCGGCGGCCTGTTCGGGAGGCAGTTGCTGGGCGCCCACGGTGGTGAAGGAGAGCACCTCCTTGCTGGAGCCCAGGAAGCGGTGGACCAGATGGTCCAGCATCGAAGCCCCCGAGGAGGTGTCCGCGACCCCCAACTGCGGCACAAAGCCGGCGGCCAGCACCGGCTCCTCCTCATCGGCCACGGCCGCGGCCAGGGCCTCGGCCCCGAAGTAGGTCTGCCGCTGGGACACCAGTTCGAGGACTGCGGCGAATTCGGCGTAGAAGTTGCGCGAGGCAAAGCCGAAGGCCGGCCCCTTGTAGCGCTGCACCAGATCGCTGATCTGGCGGGACCCCACCTCCTTCACCCCGCGCGCCACCCCCGCGGCCCCGTGGTTGTACGCGGTGATGGCCAGGGGCCAGGCGCCCAGGGCCTGGTAGTTGCCCTTGAGAATCTGGGCCGCGGCCGCGGTGGCCTTGAAGGGATCGCGCCGCTCGTCCACCTTGCGGCCGATGCGCAAAAAGGGCCGGCCCGTGCCCTTCATGATCTGCCACAGGCCGGCGGCCCCCACGTGGGAATAGGCCTCGGGATTGTACCCCGACTCGATGAAGGGCAGCACCGCCAGGGAATCGGGCACCCCGTGCGCGCGCAGGATGCGCCGGATCTCGTCTCCGTGCTGGTCCCACACGGCCAATCCCTGGGTGAACCGGTCTCGCTGGCCCACCTGCACCCGCAGGGTTTCCACCGCCTTGCGGTACCGCTCCGGGTCCCGGCTCTTGCCCTGGGCCAGCCACACCCGGCGTTCCTCTTCGTTCAAACGGGTCGTATCGGTCGGAGAGGCAGCCAGGCGTTCGAGGGCGCGGCGGTAGCGGGCCAGCATGGCGTCCTGACGCTGCTGGCGCTGCCGGTTGGAACCGTGCCGGTCCAGCTTTTCCACCCCGTAGACGATGCGCAGGTCCTCGTTGTCGTGGATCAGGGCGTGGCGGGTGGTGTACACCCCGAAGACCTGTTTCCAGAAATCGATGGCCCCGCGCAAGGCCTCAGGCCGCGGAAAGAGCGTGCTGTCCGCTTGGGCGGCCAGCGCCAGGGTCGGCAGCAGCCACAGCGCCACCGTCGCCCACAGCCATAGGCGTCTCATCGCATCTCACCTTCCGGGACGTTTGAGTCCAGGGTCGTCCTTTTAATATAACTCCAATTCCGGCCGTCAGAAATTGAAAATCGTGTTCCCCTGGACCCCAAAGTATCCATCGATGAAGACCCACAGACAGGCGGTGAAGAACTCCCCTAGGGCCAGCCCCAGAAAAAAGGGGGTCAGCATCCGGTAGACCCGCACCCCCCCGTAGCGCAGGATCACCCCCTTGCAGGTCCAGGCCAGCAGGATGGAAAGCCAGCCGTAGGAGGAGATCGTATAGGTCATGGCAATGGGAAATCCCAGGGGATGGAGGGGCCACCACACCAGCCGCTGGCGCAACAGGAGCAGCAGGGTCATGACCCCGCCGCCGGCCGCCGTGACCAGCAGGCGGGGGACAAAGGTGCGCTCGGGGCTGTTGTAGACCGAGGCCATGTAGTCAAAGGGCCACTTGGGCAGTCCCTCGAAGTACCAGCTGTGCAGGTTGATCCCCCCGTAGGTGTAGGCCAGGCGCATGGTGAACCAGACCGAGCCGGCAATGCCCACCAGCACCGCCAGCAGCAGGGCCCAGGGCAGGCGCCGGTCCGCCTGGCCCTCCCCCGATTTCAGCTTGAGGGAGTGGACCACGGCGTTCATCATGTTGGCCGCCGTCTCCCCGATCCACACCGTGCTCATGCCCAGGCCGGTCATGTTGTGCAGCCCAAGGGTCGCCGGGCCGAAGCCGCGGGTGATGAAGGCCTGGGGCACCATCGGGGTCTGGCAGCCGGGCAGGCCGGCCTCGCAGACGATGCGCGACAGACCCACGTACACGGCCTGTGCCCCGATCACCAGCAGCAAGGCCACGTAGAAATCCAGCCCGGTGAGCGCCAGCCAGGCCACCATCGCCGCTGAACCCGCAAAGAAGCCCCCGGTGGCCGTCCTGGGGGCGAGTATTTCCGTCCCCCCCGCCGCGCCCCGCCGCGCCTGGGCCCACAGCTTTTTCAGATGGCCGCGCGCCGTCCAGCCCACAAAGCACACCAGCGCCGCCATGGCCCCGGCCTCCTGGTGCAGCAGCAGTGGCGAGGACCCTCCGGAATTCCAGATGTCGCCCTGCCCTAGCTGCACCCCCAGCCGGGCATAAGCCCACTCCTGAATCACCCCGATCAGGAAGAAGAACCAGATGCTGAAGGAGACGTTGAGGGACATCAGGTAGCACAGGCCCAGCACTGGAAAGTTGAGCCGCACCGGCACCCCCACCTGGCCGTGGAGCAGGGAGATGTACCCGTTGAGTAGCAGGGGCTGGAAGGCCTCGTGGTAGTTGTGCAGCGAATTCCAGGAGTGGACCAGCAGCGGGATGGCAAAACCCAGCCACAGCAGGCGGCTGCAGAGCAGCCCCCCCCACAGCCGGCCAGGCGCTTCCACTTCCTCGATCATGGCCTGGGGCAGGCGGGTCAACGGATAGATCAGCCTTTCGTTCTCCACCCACTGGCCGCGCAGCAGCACCCCGGTGCACAGCGTGGTCCAGTAGAAGACCAGCACGAAGGTGATCCAGGTGGCCAAGGGCGTGGCCCACGCGCCCCAGGGAATCTCCATCCCCCGGGGCAGACCTTCGTAGAAGAGGCGCACGGCCTCCGCGTCCTGGGGCACCAGCCAGGGATGCAGATAGGGCACAAAGAGGGCATTCCAGCTGTTCTCGGGGGTGGCGTAATAGATGACTCCGGTGATCACCGGCAGCAAGCTGCCGGTCAGGCCGGTGACCACCACCACCGACCCGACCAGCATCATCACGTATACCGTGGTCAGCTCCGCCCGGCTGAACCCCATTCCCATCCTTTTGAGCAAGGGGGCCACCAGCCCCACCAGGATGAGAAAAAAGAGCACCACAATCAGCGGCATGGCGTTGCTGGCCAGTTGGGAGCCCTTGACCACCAAGAAGCCCCAGGGGGCGATGAAGCTGATGGCCCCCACCAGGCCGGCGCCGACCAGCACCGCTCTCCATGTCGTTCCCACGCGAGGCCGCTATTCCATGAATGCGCCTTCGCGCTGCACCCGCTCAAAGGTGCTGGAGAACTGGGTCGAGCCGTCGTCGTTCCACACCTCCGAGCGCACGCCCTGCAGGTTCCCCTCGGCAAAACCGGTCAGCCGGCTGACCGAGGGGATGGAGGGGGCGTAGAACTTCCGCCCGCCGGGCAGGTACAGAACCCCCAGATGCCTGGGGAGGACCGTGGGGGCGACCGCGGCCAGCCGCGCCAGGATCTCCTCCTTGACCTCCACCCCCAGGCCCGGCTTTTCGGGCACCGGCGAGGAGCCCTCGGCCACCTCGATGCGCCCGCCGGTGACATCCTCGTCGTACTGGTCGTCCAGGTTGATGGAGTGGGAGAGATTGGGCAGCACCGCGCCCAGGTGCAGGGCCATGGCCTTGCACAGGGTGCCGCCGGTCATCTGGATCACCGTGGAGGCATTGGTCTCGGCGCAGGCAAAGCCCAGCCGCAGGGCCTTGCCCATGCCTCCCTCGCCGATCATGTACAGGTCCGCGCAGCCGTGCATGATCTCCGGCCCGCCGCCCAGGCGCGGCACGTGCATGATCAGGGGCAGCGAGGTCCGCTGCCGCAGCAGCCTCCAGCCCTCGATATCATTGGGATACACCGGGTCCTCGATGAAGCCCACCACCCGCGACTTCTCCAGCTCGTGGATGATCCGCGCCACCGAGGCCAGGGGCCGGTTGTGGTTGAAGTCGTAGTGCATCCTGAACCCCGGGGGGGCCACTTCCTCCACCGCGCGGTTCTGGGCGAAGACGTCGTGGTGTTCGCAGGTGTGCATCTTGAAGGTCAGGTACCCCTCGGCCGCGGCCCGCTGCACCTCCCTGGCCAGATCCTCCGGGGAGGCCGGCCGGGTCCAGGCCGCCACCGGCACCCGGTCGCGCACCTTCTGGCCGAGCAGCTTGTAAGCCGGTACCTCCAGGTACTTGCCCATGGCATCGTAGAGCGCCCCCACCAGCCCGGTGGGCAGGTCGGCGCCGATGAAATCGAAGGGAGAGCGGTCCACCAAGGAGGCGATGGTCCGCTCGGCCAGGGGACTGTGCCCCCGGCAGTCCCCGTACCCGGTGACCCCCTTGTCGGTTTTCACCCGGTAGATGGTCTGGGTGTCGATGCCGGCAAAACGCACCTTCTGGCCGGCGTTGCGCGCGGCCAGAGGGGGGTTGATGAGGATGGATTCGACGCTGGTGATCTTCATGGCTGGCTCCTTTTGGGTGGAATTTCAGCTGACCATCCGCCTGAACAAATCCTCCTGCGGCGGGCATTCCAGCAGCTGGTCCAGATTGCCCCGCTCCAATCCTTCCCTGATGAGGGCGAAACTCTCGCGCACCGCGGCCTCGGTGCGGTCCAGGGCCTCCTGGTCGTGGGCGCAGTTGAAGAAGAAGCCCGGGGGCAGGATGACCCCCCGCCTGGCGTTTTCCTGGATGAAGAGGGTGTGCACCTGGCGCAGGGTCTGGGCCTCTAGCCCGGGGAAGCGGATGCCCGGATGGGCGGCCACCCCGGCGCAGCCGGCGTCCAGCCCAGCTGCCCGGGCCGCCCGGTCTATGCGCTGCATGAAGTCGGCTCCCAATTTCTCGAAGAAGGCCGGGGCCTGACGCCGCTCCAGTTCTTTGAGGGTGGCCAGGGCCGCGGCAATGCCGATATTGTCGTCCCAGTACGCGCTGGAGATGAACATCCGCGCCGCCGGCTCCATGAACTCCCGCCGCCCCACCACCGCGGCCATGGGGTACCCGTTGGAGATGGCCTTGGCGAAGACCGAGAGGTCGGGCACCACCCCGGTGTACTCCTGCACCCCGCCCAGGGCGATGCGGAAGCCGGAGGAGACCTCGTCGAAGATCAGCGCCACCCCGTGCCGGGTGGCCAGCTGGCGCACCCCTTCGAGAAAACCGGGGGGCGGCTCTTCGCTGCGCATGGGCTCCATGATGATGCAGGCCACCTGGTTCTCGTGCTTCTTGAGCAGCTCCTCCAGCAGGTCCAAATCGCCGTACTTGAAGGGCAGGGCCGTGCCCTCCAGGCAGCGGGGCACGCCGATGGGCTCGATGCCGGGCAGCAGGTGCTCGTGCAATTGTTCCCCGCCCAGGTTGGCGGCCAGGTACCAGTCGTGCCAGCCGTGATAGCCACAGAAGAGCACCTTGTCCCTGCCAGTGACCCCCCTGGCGATGCGCACCGCCACCGCGCAGGCCTCCCCCCCTCCCTTGGCGTAGCGCACCATTTCCGCCGAGGGGATGAGGCGCACCAGCTCCTCGGCTAGTTCCACCGACTTTTCATGCACCAGGGTGTAGATGGAACCGCGGCCGATCTGCTCGCGCACCGCCTCGTCCACCGCCTCGTCGGCATAGCCCAGGATGATGGGCCCCACCCCGCTCACCCAGTCCACGTACTCGTTGCCATCCACGTCCCAGATGCGGCAGCCCTTGGCATGCGAGGCGTAGATGGGGCTGACCCCCAGCGCCGCCCGGGTGGGCCGCCGGCTCAGCAGTTGGGTGATGCCGGGAATCAGCCGGCGGGCCCGCTCGCAGATCTCCAGGGAGCGCTTCACGGAATGGGCGGTGGTGGTGGTGTCCATGGTCTCACTCTCCAGTTCGCACAAAGGGGGGATAATATAGGGCCGGCTGGCGATGCTTTCCAACCCCTGCATTGATGCCCGCCCCGGCAACCGCTACTTTAAAACTGTTTCCCTTCTCCCCAGAAAGGAGCCTGCATGTTCGACCCGGTAGCCCTTTTCCGCAGACGCCTCGCCCAGGGACAGGTGCTGACCGGTCCGGGGATCTATCTGACCGACCCCCAGTCCAGCGAAGCCCTGGCCGATTCCTTCGACTTTCTCTGGCTGGACATGGAGCACAGCCCCATGAGCATGGAGGCCCTGCGCGGGCATCTGCTGGTGGCCCGCAGCAGGCAGAAACCGGCCTTGGTGCGCGTGGGCGGCAGCGACACCCCCTTCATCAAACCGGTGCTCGACGCCGGCGCCCACGGCATCGTGGCCCCCCAGGTGCGCAGCGCCGAGGAGGTGCGGCGGGTGGTGGCCGATTGCCGGTACCCGCCCCTGGGCCGGCGCGGCTTTGGCCCCCTCATCCCCACCAACTACGGCCGCAACGGCGGACCCGATTACGTGGAACGCGCCAATGCCCAGCTCTTCGTCAGCGTCATGATCGAGACCGCCGAAGCCGTGGAAGCCATAGACCAGATCGCCGCCATCCCCGGGCTGGACTCGGTGGTCCTGGGCCCCTGGGATCTGTCCGGCTCCCTGGGCCTGCTGGGCCAGGTGGACCACCCAGAGGTGGTGGCCGCCCTCGAAAAGGTCATCGCCAGCGCCCGTGCCGCCGGCCTGAGCGTGGGATCTGGCATGCCCGCCGACCCCGAGTTCGCCGTGCTTCAAGTGAGGCGCGGGGTGCAATGGCTGCAACTGGGGGGGGATTGCGGGTACCTGGTGGCCTTTGCCGAGCTGCTGAACCGCCAGATCCACCAGCGCCTCACCTAGTGGAAAATATGCTCGACCAGCGGCAAATTGACCAATTCCACCGCGAGGGCTTCCTGGCGCTGCGCCAGGTCTTTGGCGGGGAGGAACTGGAATTGCTGCGCCTGGCCGCCGACCGGGTCCAGGCCGACGGGGTGGCCGGCCTGGGCCAGCACCATCTCTACCACACCTTCCCCAGCGGCATCAAAGCTTACTACCGCAGCGAGCGGATCTGGGACCGCGACCCCATCTTTGCGGCAGCCACCGTACACCCCCGCCTGCTGGAGGCCATCGGCCAGTGCCTGGGCCATCCCTTCCTGCCCATCGCTGACTCCTTCGTCTGCAAGACCCCTTTCGGCAGGGTGCCCATCCCCTGGCACCAGGACCCGCCCTATACCGATCCGGGGCAGGAGCGCACCTCTGCCATCCCCAACTTCGAAACCGATATCTACCTCGACCACTCCACCCGCGAGAACGGCTGCCTCTGGGGCCTGCCCGGACACCACCTGGCGGGCCACCTCGAGCTAGAGCGCTTTGCCGAGGAGGCGCTCTACGCCCGGGCCCAGCCCATCGAAATGGCGCCCGGCGACGTGCTCTTCCACGCCCTTTCCGCCCCCCACGGCTCGCAGGGCAACACCTCTCCCCGGACCCGGCGCATCTTCTGTGTCCACTACGCGGCCCGGGAAGTGCTGGAGGACGGGTACCCCGACTGGGAAGGCCGGAAGAGAGGGTACGGAGCCGAGGGACTGGCCCTGGCCCACCGCATGCTGGACCTGCGCCGATCCCTGGGCCTGGCCGATCCCGAGAACACTCAGGTACACCTTACCGAAGAAGGCTTCACCTTCACCGGCCAACCCTGCACCCCGCCCCGCCACTGGGAAACCCTAATCAGCCAGCTCTCCCCAGAAGAGATCCAGCGGAAAAAACTGCTGATACCCGACTAGCGGCGGGTCGCTCCCCGACGCCCCTTGACACCTCCGGCCCAGCCATCCTATAGTCAGACCAAACAGGAGGACCCCGATGAGCACCCAGCCAAAATTCAAGGTGGTTCCCAACCACGCGCAACTGGCCCAGATGGACCGGGATCTCGCCTTTCATCCCAGCGCGGTCCAGCACCCCAAGATTCTCACCCCCGAGCAGATCGCCCACTTCAACCGCCAAGGCTACCTCAAGGGCCTGCGCATCTTCTCGGCCGAGGAGATCGCCGGCCCCCGGGCCTTCTTCGACGCCATCCTCGCCCGGGTCATGGCCCAGGGGGCCAGCAGCTATTCGATCATCTCGGCCCACCTGAAGTACGGGGCCGTCTGGGACCTGATCACCCACCCCCGCATCGTCTCAGTGGTCAGGGATATACTCGGCGAAGCAGTGGTGGGCTGGGGCGCGCAGTTCTTCTGCAAACTGCCCGGGGACGGCAAGATCGTCGCCTGGCACCAGGACGCCTCGTACTGGCCCCTCACCCCCTCCAGGACCTGCACCGTCTGGCTGGCCATCGACGACGCCGACGTGGAGAACGGCTGCATGCGCTTTGTGGCCGGCTCCCACCACCATGGCCACCTCACCTTTCGGCCCAGCGATCCGGGCGAGCAGAACGTCCTCAACCAGACCGTGGAAAACGCCGAGCAATACGGGACCGTGGTCGACGTGGAACTGCAGGCCGGCCAGGTCTCCATCCACTCCGACCTGCTCTTGCACAGCTCTGACGCCAACCACTCCCAGCGCCGCCGCTGCGGCCTGACCCTGCGCTACTGCACCCCCGAGGTGCGCGGCACCATGGGCTGGAACAAGGAGGGCATCCTCCTCAGCGGCGCCGACCCCGAGGGCCACTGGGGCAATCCGCCCAGGCCGGTCCAGGACTACGAGGGGATCTGAGCATGGACCCCCATTGTCTGGAACACCTGCTGACCGAGGAAGAGCGGAGACACTTTGAAGAGCAGGGCTACCTGATCGTCCCCCAGGTCCTGGAAGCGGCGCAACTGGCGGCCCTGGAGGCGGCCACCGACCGCATCTGGACCGCCCAGCAGGCCGCCGGCCTGGGCCCGGATCAGAACCTCTTCTTCCCCAACTTCGTGGGTTGCGACCCGCTCTTCGCCGAATTGGTGGACCACCCCCGCATCCTGCCCCTGGTCTGGGGCCTGCTGGGCTGGAACATCTACCTCTACCATTCCCACCTGGGCGTCACCCCCCAGGAAGGCCCCCCCGGCACGCCTTTCAAGGAGCCCCTGGGTTTTCACCAGGACAGCGGCAGGGTCAACGCCGAAATGGAATTCCACCCCCGGCCCCGCCTCTCCCTCAAGGTCGCCTACTGGCTCAGCGACGTCTCAGCACCGGGGCGCGGCAACTTCTACATCGTCCCGGGCAGCCACCTGAACGACGATCTGCCGCGCCCATCAGATCGCAACCCCGCAGGGGCCATCCCCGTGCTGGCCAATGCCGGGGACGCCGTCTTCTTCGACCGCCGGCTCTGGCACGCCCGCAGCCTCAACCATTCCCCCGTGGTGCGCAAAGCGCTCTTCTACGGTTACGGGTACCGCTGGCTGCGCACCAAGGACGACATGACCATTCCCCCCGAGCTGCTGACTGCCTGCGATCCCATCCGCAGGCAACTCCTCGGCGTGGGCACCAATGCCAATGGCTTCTTTTCTCCCAAGGACGAAGACGTGCCGCTGAAGGTGTGGTTGGAGGGACAGGGCCTGCTGGAGAAGAAGGGCTGAGGCCCAGATGCTGCCTAGCGCAGCAGCACCAGCTTGCGGCTCTCTGACTTCTGCCCGGCTCGCAGGCGATAGAGATACACCCCGCTGGCCAGGGGATGCCCCTGCTGGTCCCGGCCATCCCAGTAGACCCTATATCCACCCGCTTCCCTTGCCCCGCTGGCCAGCACCGCCACCTGCTGACCGGCCAGGTCGTAGATCGCCAGTTCCACCGGACCGGCAGCCGGCAATTCAAAGGGAATCACGGTCTGGGCATTGAAGGGATTGGGAAAGTTCGGTGCCAGCGTTACCCCCGCCGGCAGCACTGCCTGCCGCTCTTCGCCCACCGCCGTGGGCGGCCGCACTGCCGAGGCCACCAGCTGGATCTGGTCCAGATAGAAGGTCCCCTCCAGGTTGCCGGCAAAGCGGATGGCTTCGACTGGACTCTTCAGTTCGAAACGCTCCAGGGGAATCTCCACCACCTGCCACTGCCGCAGGGCCATGTCCACCAGCTTTTCCTTGAGCAGGTTGAGGGTCTTGCCCGGCCTGAGGGCCACGGAGAAAACCTCGCCCCGCTCCGGCAGCTGGGCACTCCCCGGATGAAAGGCAAAGCGCAGGGCCCCATAGCCGGTGATCTCCATGGGCGTCCCTGGCAGCAGATCCACGTTCCAGCCCCGCAGGGCATTCTCGGCCTTGACCTGGGCGCCGAGGGCGGTCTTTCCCGCATAGACCTGTGCCCCGCCAAAGTCCGCCACCGCCCCGCCATTCCCCAACACCTGCCAGCCTTCCCCCAACCCCTCGCCCATCACCTGCAGATCCTCGCCCGGCAGGATCACCAGTTCGTGGCTGAGGCGGATCTGCAACAGGTCGCCGGGCAATTGCTGGCTGACGCGCACCCCAAAGCGCCGCCGGCCCGGAACTGCCGGCAAGGGCAGGGCAAAATCCAGGTGGTAGGTCAATTCGTCCTCCGCCTCCAGAGGCAGGGCCTCCGGCCCCCCCAGGCTGCTCAGATCGGCGACCACCACTGGTCTCTCCCCCTGCGGATCAGTGCGGGTCAGGCGCACAGTGGCGCGCACCCGGAAGGAATCGCCGGCAAAGGCCGAATCGGGCAGGCTGTGTTCCCACTGCCCCTGCAGCTTGCCCGGCCGCACCTTGAGGATGAAGTGGTTGTACCAGTCGCTGCCCACGTAGAGGTTGCCCGTCCCATCCTCGGCCAGCCCCACCGGCGCGCCCCACACCTGGCCGTCCGCCCCCTTGAAGCCGGTCAGGAAGTCGGCCCGGCGCGCCTGGGTGCCATCGGGATTGACGAAGAGCGCTCCCACCTTGAACCCCGGCACCGCGGCGTTGCTCCCGCCCCTGAAGGCGACCAAGGCCGCGTTCTTGTACTCGGGAGGGAAGCTGTCCCCAGTGTAGAAATGGATGGCCATGGGCGCCAGGTGCGCCTCCCACAGGGCCACGGGCCGCCGCATGCTCTGCACCTCCAGGGTGTCCTGGTGGGTGAGGGGGAAGAGGGCCCTTTGGTACTCGGGGACGGAGAAGTCGGTGTACACCTGGTACCCGTACGCCAGGGGCCAGCCGTAGAACCCCTCTTCGCGGATGATGCTGATCCACTCGGGCGGCAGGCTGCGCCCCTCGCGATCGTGCCCGTTGTGGTCGGCCCACAGCTGGCCGGTCTGCGGGTGCAAGGCCAGGCCCACCGCATTGCGCAGGCCACGGGCAAAGACCCGCCGGCCACTGCCGTCGGCGTTCATCTCCAAGATGGCCGCCCGCTCCGGGTCCACCTCGCGGCACAGATCGCAGGTGGAACCCACTGCGACGTAGAACTTGCCGGTCCGCTGGTCGATGAGCAGGGTGCGGGTGATATGGTGCTCCCGCTCCCCCTCCCTGGCCCTGGGCAGGGGGGCCACCTGCTGGCGCTCTTCGTAGATCCCGTCCCCGTCCCCATCGCGGAAACGCAGGAGTTTGTCGGTATCCGCCACGTACATGGCCCCCTGGTAGAAGCCCAGGCTGTGGGCCCACCACAGGCCATCGGCCACCACCAGGGCGGTATCCGCCACTCCGTCGCGGTCGCGGTCTGGCAGGGCCACGATCTGACCGCTGCTGTGATCGGAGGCCGGATCGAACTGCCCGGCGTCGCCGGCCTTCATATTGGCCACGTGCAGCACCCCGTCCGGACTCCAGGCCATGAAGCGGGGTCCGCGCAGGCCGGCTGCCGCATAGACCTGCGCCGAGAAACCGGATGGCAGCTTTACCTCCAGGCCCGAGGGGAGCAGCTTTTCGAACTGCTCTGGCACCTCCACCGCCACACTTTCCAGGCCCAGGTCCACCTGCGGGGTCAACTGAAAGGTGCCCGGTGGATAGTCTTCCTCCTGCGCCTGGACAGTGGTCCACGACCAAGACAGGAGTACCAGGATCGAAGTCAAAACGCGCATCCAGTACCCTTCCCTTCGCTCATGATTTCATCCGCCGTCGCAACTCCTCCTGGGCCTCGCGGAACAGGGCGATGAGCCGGCTGCGCACGGCCTCGTCGCGGAAGACCCCGATCTTCTCCGCCCAGGCGATGCCGCCCTCCAAATGGGTGAGCAGGTAGTTGCCCTCGGTGGCCGTGAAGGCGCAACGGCCCCCCACCTCGAGGTACACCGGCGAGGAATGGGCCATCACCGGGCCGGCGTCGGTGAGGTGGGGTCCCCAGCAGCGGGCCGCCACCCAGGAGGATCTGTTCACCCGCAGCTTGTGATGCACCCGCACCTGGCGGGTGTCCGGATCGGCGTACTCGCGGGCCACCGAGCGGCCGTTGACGATCAGCTCCACCGCGGTCAGCGGCCACACGCTCCAGGCCACGGCCTCCACCTCCACGGTGCCCCCGTTGCCCCGCAGGGCCAGCTCCTCCCCCATCGGGTGGCCTTCCACTTCCAGGGCTATCATCGCCCCGGTGCTGGCAAAGGTCTGACCCCGCTTCACCGCCTTACACCAGTTGTCGAAGCTGAACTCCTCGTCCTCCTCCAATCGCGCATAGGTGCGCGAGCCCCCCAGGACCCGGCCGTTGGACATCTTGTCCGTGCCGCCGACGATGGGCAGTTTCTGGCCCACGTTTAGCCAGCGGTAATAGCCCCGCTCGCCCTGGCCCAGTTGCTCGCCCTGCCAGATCCAGCACATCTCCGCGGCGTCGGCCTGACCCAGCACGATATTGGCGGCGTTCTCGAAATCGGGCGCCGGCATGTGGGGCATCACCACCAGCCCGCCCTGGCTGCGGCAGGCTGCGGCCCAGTCGGCCATCAGCGCCTGGATCTCCCCTCCCACCCAGTCCTCCTGCGGCCCGCCCGTGCACATGGGCGCCACCATTTCGCGCAGGCCCAAGAGGCTGATGTGCCCCAGCACGTGCTGGCGGTTCTCCTGGCTCACCCAGATCAGGTGATCCTGGCTGCTAGTGGGCGCCAGCCCCCCGGTGAACTCCTCCCACGAGGTGAAGAGCCTTCCCCACAGGCTGGCCAGCAGGTGCACCACGTTGAGATCCTCGCCGGCCGCCTCCAGGTGGCTGGATTGGCTGGAGAGAAAATGGACGTGGGTATCCCCCGAATAGAAGTTGTGTTCCTTCATGTCGAAGGCGCGCCGCACCTTGAGGGTGAGGTGGCGCTGGCCGGGTTTGATCTCCAGTTGCTGGCGCAGGGGCAGGTACTCGAAGCCGCGGACCACCTCGGTGAGTACCTGCCCCACCGGCAGTTCGATCTGGCAGGTCCCGGCTATGTACGCATAGGGCACCCCCCGCACCTTGCAATCCCCTCCCATATCCTCAAACCAGGCGGTATTCACCTCTGCCTGATGCCCGTGCGGGGCGAAGTACGCTCCCTGGGTCGAGCGAAAGTGGACCCGGCAGCCCACTGGCTGGCCGCTGTCCTCATCCTCCACCCGCACGTGCACCCACTGCTTGCCGCGGGGACCTCCACCCGCAACCTCCCCTGCTGGGCCTTGCCCTTCTCCAGCACCTCCCCCCAGCGGAAGGATCGTTCCTGGCCCTGACCGGTCTTGATGTGCAGTGCCCCTTCTGGAGAGCCGTGGATCTCCAGGTAGCGCCCTTCCTTTTGCTCCTGCCCGCCCCGGCCCCAGCCGGCTTCGTCGGTGTCCAGAAAATCCCCGCCGGGCACAAAGAGTTTGTCCTGGCGCACCACCACCCCCCGCTCCATGCGCACCGCCACTGGGCCTTCGCCGGGCGCGCTCACCGCCACTTCCTCGCGGGGCTGCCAGACAAAGGGGTCCTTTTCCTCGTCGCACAGGGTGAGGGCTCCCAAGGCCAGGGGGGTGGGGCCGGCGGCCTCCAATTGGATGGCGGCGATGGTTTTGCCAGGCGAGGGATTCACCCAGTCGTAGAGCCACCAGCCCTGCAGATCGCTGCTCTCGGTGCGCACCCCGGTCTGCACGTACCCGTAGGGCGCGCTGCGGTCGTGGAGCGGCACCGGCAAGAACTCCCGGCAGTGCCGGCACCTGAAGGGATGATGCCCCCAGGGAATGGCTGCGTCGTGGATCTCGAAGCGCCGGCGCAGCGGCTGCTCCACCTCGCTGCCGTCGGTGTAGATCAGGCGGTAGGACCCCAGCCTTTCGCCAGTGCCTTCGAGGGTGGCGTACTCGCCCCGCACCGGGGCGCAGACATGGGCCAGCAGCAGGCGCTTCGCCTTGCGGCCCACCGGGACCCGGACCCGGGACGGCAGCACCCTGCCCGCGCTCCTGGCCACTACCACCAGGGACTTGACGGCCTCGGCCTGAACTAATTCAAAGGGAATGCCCCAGAACAGGCACTTACCCGAGGGGAGCCTCTTGAGCACCGTATCCTGAGGGTCCGAAGGGGATGAGGGCCACAGCCAGCCCCTGGCGGTTTTCACGTTTCCGACCCCGGCAGTGCACTGCGCTTTGAGCGAAAGCGGTGTGAATGCAGCCATGATCTCCCCCTTTGCATGGGTGGATTTAGGAAGGCTTCAGCAATATATCCCCCGGTGCCGCAGTGGGCAAGGGCGGGGAACCCCGCGCCCCACCCACAGTCACAGCATAAAAGAATAGACAGCCGGCAGCTGAGGCGGCTATATTTGAATGACCAGCTATCACACCCTATCTCTGTCTGTATGAGCAACCACACACCAGATCCCTTCCAGGAATGTGCCCTCATCGTCCAGCAGCCGGGCAAGGCCCAGGACGTCCTGGCCAAATTCTTCATGCTCCTGCTCAACTACCGGTACGGGCTGGACATCATCGTGGCCCACACCTCGGTGGAAGCCTTCTCCATCATCCAGCGCTACAAGGACAGCGACGTGATCCGCTGCACCATCGTCATCCAGAACAAGAAGATCCAGAACCGCTCCGCCCTGTCCGCCCTCAACCAGGACGACCATTTCCCCCTCATCCTCGTGTTGCCGGCTTCCCAACTCGACCAGCAGCGGGATCTCACCCAGCGCTTCGACAATGCCTTCCTCTGCTCCTGGGAGATGGCCGCCAACCGCCGCGATCCATCTGCCCAGCTGATAGTGGAAACCGCCTTTGCCAAGAACAAGATCGGCGAACTCTTCGACGACATCGAGACCCTGTCCCACCAGGAACTCCAAGCGCGGATCAAACACCGGCTGGGCAGCGTCAAGGTGCTCCCCACCCTGCCGGAGATCGCCCTGCGGATCATGGCCATGATCAACGAGCCGGATGCCAAGGTGGCCGAACTGGAGGAGCTGATCCACAACGATCCGGCCATCGTCCACCGGCTGCTGCAGGTAGTCAGCACCCCGCTCTTCGCCGGCTCGGGACAGCGGGCCGGCGGCTGGACCGTGCAGGACGCCATTCTCAGGCTGGGCTGGAAGAAGGTGGGGGTTATCGCCCAGCAGATCATGCTGATGAACAGCCTGGTCCGCCCCCAGAACAGCGCCTTCGACCTGCGGCGCTTCTGGGAGCATTCGGTGGGCTGCGCCCTGATCGCCGACCGGCTGGTCAACGAGAACATGCTCGCACTGCCGACAGCGGTCAACTTCAATGACTACTGGATCTCGGCCCTGCTCCACGACATCGGCAAGCTGCTGCTGGGTTTTTTCTTCTGGGGGCACTTCGAGGAGGTGCTCAAGCAGATGACCGCAGCCCGCAGCACCTTCAGGGAGGCGGAAAAGGAACTCGGCGACGTGGGCGACCACGAGTACCTGGCCCAGATCTTGTTACTCAGATCCAACGCCACCAAGGAAGTGGTGGAGACGGTGGGCAAACACCACACCACCGGTCCCGCTCCCAGTTCCCTGACCTGCCTGATGCATGTGGCCAACAATATGTGTATAGAACTGGGCCTGGGTTATCTGCCCGACGAGCCCGCCCGCTACAGCGAGTCCGTGCTCAAAAACCTGCACACCACCCCGGAGGAGGTCTACCGGCTGCGCGAATTCCTGGGCAAGCCCATGGTCCTCCAGATCAAGGAAGTGGTCTCGCGCTGCGCCCACGCCTGATCATTTGATCCTGCACTGCTCCCGCATCCCCCTGAATCCCTGGCGCATGCCCTGCTGGTACACCCACATGTCCCCCCAGTAGGCAATGCACCGGAACCCGCGGTCGATGAGGCGGCAGCCCTCGTCCACCGAGGTCACCATGTACCCGGCGGCCTTGCCGTAGCGCTGGCAGGCCTCCAGCACCCGGCCCAGGGCCCGCTGAAAACGGGGATGCTCAAACTGCCCGGGAATGCCCAGGAAATTGCTCAGGTCGAACTGCCCGATCCACAACACGTCGATCCCCTCCACCGCGGCGATCTGCTCGGCGTTTTCCAGCCCTAGCGCCGTCTCGATCTGGGCGATGACCAGCCCTTCCTGGTTGGCGCTGTGCATGGTGCCCAGGATATCCCCCACCTGGTAGTCGTCGTGGGCAAAGCCAAAGGCCGCGCCCCGGCGCCCCATCGGCGGGTACTTGGCCGACAGGGCGATGAGCTTGGCCTGCTCCACGGTCTCCACCATCGGCACCATGAAGCCCATGGCCCCCACGTCCAGCACCCGGGCGATGAAGTGGTACTGGGCCGTGGGCACCCGCACCAGGGGCACCAGGTCGCAGGTGCAGGCGGTGGACATCAACATGCGGATGGTCTCGATGTCCCAGCCGGTGTGCTCCATGTCGTAGATGGCGAACTCCGCTCCGGTCGCCGCGGTCAGCCGGGCCATGCCCGTGGTGTTGAACTCGAAGATCATGGTCCCCAGGGACACCTTGCCCTGGCTCAGGATGCGTTTGACCTTGTTCTCTCTCATGGCCTCACTCGTTCTCGGTGGCGGCCGGCTGGGCATTGACCCGGCGGATCAGTTCCGGATCGAATTTGGGCCGGCGGTCATAGGTGTACAATCCGTTCACTTCCTGCTCGATGTCGTAGAGCTGGGTATAGCAGAACCCGAACATCCTGGGATTGCCCAAGAGCGTCTCGGTGAGGGCGCGGTACCGGGCCAGAAACTCGGCCTCGCTGCGCGGCCGTTCGCCGTACCCCCAGGCCTTCTGGTCCTGTTGTCCGGGGTTCCACCAGATGCCCCCGTATTCGCTGACAAAATAGGGCTGGCCCTGGTATTGGGCATCGGCCTTGGGGAAGTTGCGCCAGGCCTCCCCGCCTTCTTTGAAGGGGGCGAAGAGGGCGGCGAATTTCCCGGGGTCCTGCTCGTAGGAATGGCAGTCGTAGACGTCGGTCTCCACGTGGACATAGCCGCTGGTGTCGATGGCCGGCCGGGTGGGATCAGCGGCCTTGGTGGCCCTGAAGATCAGGCGCAGCAGTTCGGGGTTCTGGGAGGTGGGGGTCTCGTTGAAAGGACACCAGCCCACAATGGCGGGATGGTTGAAGTCGCGCTCCACCGCCTCCAGCCACTCCCCCAGCACCCGCTCCAGGGCCCCGGGATGGGCGTGGTCCAGGCCCCAGTTGGGGTACTCCCCCCACACCAGGTACCCCAGGCGGTCGGCCCAGTACAGGAAGCGCGGCTCAAAGACCTTCTCGTGCAGCCGCGCCCCGTTGAATCCCATGGCCAGGGACAACTCAATGTCCTGCCTGAGCGCCTCGTCGCTGGGGGCGGTGTAGATCCCGTCCGGGTAGAAACCCTGGTCCAGCACCAGGCGCTGGAAGAGGGGCCGGTCGTTGATCAGTACCTTGGTGCCCTCGATGTGGATCTTGCGCAGGCCGAAGTAACTGGCCACCCGGTCCACCTCCTCCCCCTCTCGCTCCAGCACAAACTCCAGGTCGTAGAGGAAGGGGTCCTCGGGCTCCCAGGCCCGCACCCTGGCCAGCTCCAGGCTGAAGAAGAGGTACCCGTGCGCCCCCAACCCCACCTCGCCGGCCATCTTGCCGTCGGCCAGGGCCCGGCAGTGCAACACCATCCCCTCGGTCTTCCCCTCCACCCTGGCCTGTACGGTCAGTTTGCCCTGGTCCAGGTCTGGGTACAGGCGAAAACTGTGCAGGTAGGTGGCGGGCACGGCCTCCAACCACACGGTCTGCCAGATCCCAGTAGTGCGGGTATACAGGCAACCGTACGAGTTGAACTGGGGGGACTGCTTGCCCGAGGGCTGCAGAGGGCTGCGGGTGTCGTCCACCGCGCGGACCGCGATCTCGTTCTCCCCTTCCTTGAGCAGGGCGGTGATCTCGAAATGAAAAGATGCGTACCCACCCCGGTGGGTGCCGGCCCGTTCCCCGTTGACCCATACGGTCGCCTCGTAGTCCACCGCGCCGAAGTGGAGCAGCACCCGCTTGACCTCCCAGCCTGCGGGCAGGACGCAGTGCCGGCGGTACCACACGCAGGGCATGAAATCCTTTTCTCCCACCCCGGACAAGTTGCTCTCCGGGCAGAAGGGCACGGTGATCTTCCGGGTGAAGGGGCCGCCCTGGTGCAGACCCCTGGCTTCGCCCGAGAGCCCAGGATCGGTTTCGAACTCCCAGGTGCCGTTCAGGTCCATCCACTCCTGGCGCACCATCTGTGGCCGGGGGTACTCGGGCCGGGGTATACGCTGGTCTCGGTTCATCGCCTAGGCTCCTGAGCGGATGCGCGCCTCAGCGGCGCGCAAGACCGCGTCGTTGTCGTACGTCGAGATGAGCTGTTGCCAGACCTCTGCCGGTTCCTGGCGCAATTGCTCCACCGCCTCCAGCAGCAGGGGCATGGTCCGGGCCAGGTTATCCACCACAGTCACGCTGGCCGCCCTGGCTGTGCGCGACAGAGGGTTGAGGTCCACGGTCACCACCTCCTTACCCATGCGCCTCAGCGCCTCGCACCGGTCCCCGTCCTCGAGCGGCACAAAGACCACGTCGGCCCTGAAGAGCCCTTCCGGGTGCACAAAGCGGCGGTTGGATTCGATGAAGGGAAGCTGGGCCTGATCCGTGGGCATCAGCACGGTCTGGGCCCCGTGGACCAGCAACTCGCTGCGGATGGCCTGCTCCCGCTGGGGCGAGGCGTGGAAGATGTTCACCTCCAGGGGGGCCGGCAGCAGCTGGCCCAGGGCCGCCAGCTCGGCCGGCACCAGGGCCGCGGCATTGCCGTTGACCGAGATCACCGGGTACCCGGCCATCAGGAGCAGGGCCGCCCCGGCGCGCAGGGCTTCCCTGGCAAAGGGCTGGCTGGTCTCGCCGATCAGATAATCGAAGGCTTCGCCCCGGCCGTGAGCGATGAGCCCGTGTGCGGAGGTGATGCCTTTTTCCACCCCGGCGGCGATGGCTTCGCGCAGCTTGAGCGACGCATAGCGCGGATGGCTGGCTGGCACCTCGCTCATCCCAGCACCCTCGCCTGATGGGCGCATAGGGCGGTCTCCTGGGCCTGGGCAAAGGGCCGGTTGCTGAACACCGCATTCCCCAGCATGATCATCGAACCCGCTCCCCCGGTGGCCTCGATCTGGGCGATGGCCTGCACCACCCGCTCGTCGGCCAGCAGGCCGCTCTGGTCCGCAAAAACCCGGGACAGGCGGATGCAGGCTTCAAAATCGACCTGCGGCACCTCCAATTGCCCTTTCAGGATCTCCAGGGCCTGGTCGGCGGCCTGATTGATCCTGGCCCGCCGCTGGGGATCGGCCAGCACCTGGCGGGTGTGGATTGGGCCGAAATACCGGTAATAGATGGGCCGTGCCGGCACCGCCAGCCGCGCGGCCCTCAGGGGCTGGCCCGGCACGAGTTTGAGCAGGCATCCCCCGTGGTGTTGGTTGCACACGTCCCCTAACCCGGTCAACTGCTCCACTTCGGCCACGTGGGCGGCCATGGCCAGTTCTTCCCTGGGCCGGCCCAGTCCGAGCAGGGCATCAGCCGCGTGGACCACTGCCAGGGCCGCGGCCCCGCTCAGACCAAAACCGCAGCTGAGGGGCAGGGGGGTTTGCAAATCCACTCTCAAAGGCGGGGCCTGCAGGCTGGCCAGGGCCCCGCTCACGGTGGGAAAATCGATGGATCGGCCATTGAACAGGATCTCCTGCCGCCCTGCCCGGGAAAGGGTGGCCCGCACCCCTTCGCGCACGGTGAACCCCAGGCCCAGGGAGTGCATGAACCTGGGGTCCTGGTGAGGAATAATCTTGAAAACACAGGAGATATTGCCAGGGGCAAAGGCCTGGGCCTTGACCATTGGAACCTCGGTGAACAAATACTAGATTGAGCCGATAATAATAAATAGTTATGTTATAGAAAGCCAATTGTTCAGCGGAGTGTATCCATGGCCGAAGCTGCCGAGGTATCTCCAGAAGAATTAGAAGAAGACCTCCCGGTGATGACCAAGGTGGCCATCCTCTTCGTCGCCCTGGGCCAGGAGGCCGCCGGCGAGGTGCTCAAGTACCTCGCCGACTACGAGGTGGAGGAGATCACCCAGGCCATCGCCAATCTGAAGAACGTCTCCGTGGCCCAGCAGGATAAGGTGCTAGAGGAGTTCGAGCAGCACATGCTGGCCGGGGCCTGGGTCAGCCAGGGCGGCCTCGACTTCGCCCGCCAGGCCCTGGAACGGGCCGTGGGGCCGCGTCGGGCCCAGGAGATCCTCGACCGGGTGATGCACACGGTCTCCTCGGGCTTCTTCATGCTCAAGAACGTGGCCCCCGACCAGATCGCCCCCTTCATCTCCCAGGAGCACCCCCAGACCATCGCCCTGATCCTCTCCCAGCTGGAGTCCACCCAGGCGGCCGGCATCCTCACCCAACTGCCCGAGCGCATGCAGTCGGACGTGGCCTACCGCATCGCCACCATGGAGAACATCACCCCCACGGTGCTCAAGCAGATCGAGGAGAGCCTCGAAGCCTCGCTGCGCGACATCCTGGGGGGCAACAAAGACGTGGGCGGTCCCAAGGTGGTGGCCGACATCCTCAACCTCACCGGCACCAGCGCGGAGAAGAACGTGCTGGACCAGATGGACGCCCAGGACCCGGAAGTGGCCGAGTCAGTGCGCAATCTGATGTTCGTCTTCGCCGACATCGTCAAGCTGAGCGACCGCGAGATCCAGGTCCTGCTGCGCGAGGTGGACCAGAAGGATCTGGTGGTGGCCCTCAAGGCCGCCGAAGACGAACTCAAGACCAAGATCCTCAACAACATGTCCGAGCGCGTGCGCACCTTCCTCAGCGAGGAAATGGAGTTCCTGGGCCCCATGCGCCTCAGCGAGGTGGAAGAGGTGCAGCTGCGCATCGTCCAGCAGGTGCGCCAGTTGGAAGAGCAGGGCCAGATCACCGTGGTCCGCGGCGATTCCGAAGACACCTTTGTGTGAGATTCCCCCAGAGGGTGCTGGCGGGTGTTGAAATTCTCCATAGGGGCGCACCGCGATGCGCCCCTACATGGTGGCCTCTCCTCCCGATCGTCGTCCTGTTGCTGGGCAGTGTCCCTGCCCAGTCTCAGCTGCGCCTGTCAAGCCTGGCCGAAATCCAGTCGGGTCGCCTGCCCTCCGACGAGGCCGGCGCCCAGCGCTCCCTCTACCAGCAGCTCAACATCGCCTACGCGCTCGAGGGTTTTGAACTCTCCCTGCGCGGGGAGACCTTCGGCAGCAGCGAGCGAGGCCGCAACTACGGCGAACTGATCCAGCGCTCCCTCACCTACCGCCAGGGCCGCCTGGAAGCCGGGGCCGGCCACTTCCACGCCCTCCTCGGCGAAGGCCTGCTCTTGCACGCCTTCGAGCTGCCCGGGGTGCTCGCCGAAGACCGGAGCTGGCGCCGACGCTACCAGCTCACCCGCGATCTGGACGGGATCTTCCTGCGCTACAGCCGCGATCGCTTCACCTGTTCCCTGCTGCGCGGATCGCCCCTCAACTCGGCCCTGCCCCCCGGCCTGAAAGGTCGGCGTGGGGACGCGCTCCAGGCCGCCTCCCTGGTCCTGCGCCCGGGGAAGATCCTGGAAATGGGCGCCGAGTTGCTGGACCTGGGCGCCGAGCTGGGGGCCGCCACTCACCTGCGGCTGCGCCCCGGACCCGTGCTGGGGCCTGGCTCAGCCCTGGAGTGCTACGCCGAGTACGCCCAGCGCGACGCCCATCCATCCCGCTGGCTCTCCCTCGACCGCGACCTGGGCCGCGGCCTGTACCTGTCCACCTCCCTGGCCGCCGGCCCCTGGGGCCTGAGCCTGGAGTACAAGAACTACCGCGATTTCCTGATCGCCGACATCAACGACCCGCCCCCCCTCATCCGCGAACACGAGGCGTACCTGCTCAACCGACTCACCCATGTGCTCTTGCCCGACGACGAGACCGGGGCACAGCTGGAGGCCAGCTACACCCTTGCCGGCGGCCAGTCTCTGCTCCTCAACTACACCCTGGCCACCCGCACCCTGGAGCCGGGTGAGGAGGACGACGAGCATCTGCGGTCCTACTTCCTGCAGCTCGACACCCCCCTGGGCGAGGACCTGCGCGCCCAGGCCTTTGCCGACCTGAGCCGCAGCGCCATCCTCCAGGACGAACGCCGCCTGACCCTGGGCTCGCATGGGGAATGGCAGGCCAGCGACCGCCATTCCTTCAGCGCCGATCTCCAGTTCCAGGACGTGGACCCGCACTTTTATGAATCCTATACCAATCTCTACCTGAACCTGGGATGGGCCGGGGCGTCGGCCTGGTCGACGGCAATGGTGCTGCAGCGCTCTACCGATTCGGCGGAAAGCGGAAAGGCCCCTGGGCAGGCGACCTACTGGACGGGGATCAATGCGGGCTGGCAGGCCGGCGAGGACCACCGCCTAGCCCTCTTTGCAGGCCAGCGCCGCACCGGGCTG